>BBEG01000319.1 GCA_001312645.1 Rhodococcus sp. JCM 9791 | reverse complement strand
TGCGCGCGTCGTGCCATCCGGGCTTGCCGACGCGGGCGTCGGCCGGTTGTTGCGCGAAGGAGACAAAGTGGACGTCCTCACCGTCACCGGCGAGTCCGACGCAGCAATGGGTGACGCCCACGTGTTGGCCCGGGGAGCCGTGGTGGTTCTCGCTCAGCACGAAGAGTCCTCCGATCAGCGCGAACGCGTGATTCTCGTGGCACTCGAGCAGGAACAGGCCGTGTCGGTGGCGGCCGCGTCGCTGACAAGCGCGTTGACCGTCACTCTCCACTGAGACCACACAGACCGTCTGCGCGGTTTATCGTCCTTCCATCGGCATGTGATGCGGAACACGCCACATCACGGACACGTCGATGCCGCCTTCACGCGGTCCGGCCGAAGGGAAAGCACCATGTTGAAGGGATTCAAGGACTTTCTGCTGAGGGGCAACGTCCTCGATCTTGCCGTCGCGGTGGTGATCGGCACCGCGTTCACCGCAATCGTGACAGCGTTCACCGAATTCGTCATCGAGCCGCTCATCGCCGCACTGGGCGGCGACAACGAGATGGGGTGGGGCTTTCAGATCCTCGCCGACAACCCGTCGACTTTCATCAACATCGGCGCCGTGATCTCCGCGGCCATCAACTTCATCATCATCGCCGCGGTCGTGTACTTCGTGCTGATCGTGCCGGCCAACGCCGCGAAGAAGCGCTTCGTCACCGAGGAATCCGACGAGAAGGCCAGCGCCGAAGACCTGCTCATCCAGATCCGCGACATCCTCGAAACTCAGGCCGCGCAGGCGGGGCAGGGCGGCGCCCATGCCAAGCCCGCCCCCGACCAGCTCTGAGCGCAGCCGACAGGTACAAGAAAAAGCTGGGCCCGCTCGCAATGCGAGCGGGCCCAGCTTGTCGAGCTTCGGCTTGCGCCGGACGTCTACTTAGACGGTCCAGGCCTGACCGTAGGTGGTGACGTTGTCGCCGTTTGCGGTGATCGCGCGGACGAACGGACGCACCTGGACAGCGCCGAGCACGCCGGAGGCGGTGCCGTGGACGTTGGAGAACTGGACGGTCTTGAAGTCGCCGTCGAACTCGCCCTCAGCGACGACGAGCTCCTCGATGCCCGGAGCCGGGGTCAGCTCGAGCTCGGCGTACGCCTGCGGGAGGATGTCGGTGACCTTGGCCTCCGGACCGCTCTGCTTCAGCGAAAGCTCGAGCTGCGGGGTGGAGTAGGTGACGCCGATGGCGCCGTCGATGCTGCCGGCCCATGCGAACTGGTAGCCGAACTGCATGGTGGTGCCGGCTTCCTTCGCAGCGCCCTCACCGAGGAGGTTCACGGTGCCGCGGCCGTTGTGGAAGAACTCGCGGTTGAACGGGCTGCCACCGAGCGCCGGGACACCCTGGATGAAGGTGTCTTCCTGCGTCACGACGACCTCGAGGCCGTCGGAGACGATGCGGTTCTGGTCGTTGACCTCGGCCGAAGCGGCACCCGAGGCACCGATGACCATGCCGAGAACGGCGGCACCGGCCAGGACGCTGTTGCGTGCGGCCTTGAAGCCACGCGACTTGATTCCCATGATTACTCCGTACTAGGTGGTGGGGATTTACTGCGGGATTGCTCGGACCGGACTCAGAGAGTCCAGACCTGGCCGTAAGTGGTGACGTTGTCGCCGTTGTCCGTGATGACACGGACGAACGGACGGAGCGAGACCGGACCGATGACGCCGGTGGCGGCACCGTGGACGTTGGCGATCTGAACTTCCTTGAAGTCGCCGTCGAACTCACCCTCGGCGACCACGATCTCTTCGATGCCGGGGGCCGGGGTCAGCTCGACGCCGATGGTCGCCTGCGGAAGGATGCCCTTCAGGGTGGGCGTAGCTTCCGTAAGTTCCATCTCTCCGCCGCCCTCAATGACGGTGAACAACCCGGGGCTATCCGGATCATCCTGGTCAACCCGGGCCTGGATCTGCTGCGGCACATCCGTTGGTGTCTGCGTCATAGAGCGGGTTGTCGATCATGACGGGCTCTACCCGTTCCGAGCGCGCCGCCTTCAGACCGAGGTCCGCGTCGGGGCTGCTCCAGCTGAACCCGATCGCACCGTCGAGCGACGCCGACCATGCAACCTGGTAGCCGAACTGGAAGGTCGAGCCCTCGAAGTCCGCTGCGTCGGGTCCGACGATGTTGGCGAGGCCGCGACCGTTGTGGAACCACTCACGGCTCAGCGGGCTGCCACCGATCGGGGGCACACCGTTGATGAAGGTGTCTTCCTGGGTGACGATGACCTCGTGGCCGTCGGAGACGATCCGGTTCTGATCATTGACCTCGGCGCTTGCCGCTCCGGCCGATCCGAGAACCAGACCGGCCACAGCGGCCGCCGCCACCGTGGCGTTGCGGGCGGTCCGGAAACCGCGTCGCGTCTGAATCTTCATGAATGCCTCATTCGTTCTCTGGTGCCGGTTTGCGCGCCCGCGTCCGACAACTTGGTCGCCCTAGCCGTCCGCGAGGCGCATCCCACACAGAGCTCACCGCCGGTCGTTGCCGTCGGTGAGCTCGTTGTTGATCAACGTCCGCACGGTTTGCGTTACCGATTCGTGATCAAAGTGGGGTCGCCGCGACCTTTCCTTGACCTGATCGAACCTGTGAGGAGATTAGACCGTGACCAATCTCGAGGCAATGGCTACACCCAGGCAGAGGAACACTCACGAAACACAGTCGGACACAAGTCGGAAACGCAAGATATGCGCTACCGGGATTCACCCCAAGATCCCGGAGTCCCCCGCACCCATTGGATACCGCCATGAAGATTCGGACATTCCCGCAGGTGGCTGCTCGGATTACGTGCACTTGAAGTGCAGATACACGGCAGGTGACTGTGACCGTGAACACCGACGTCGCGAGCCGCATCCTCCCCCTGCAGGGAAACACGACATTACGAACCGGTTGCGACACGCCGACACCCGAGCGCAGTCAAGACTTAAGTAACCCTATGCAAAGTGACAGATATCACAATCATCCGTGGTGAGGAGGTACCTGACGTTTGAGCCATTCGTCGGAGTCGCCCGATCGCTCTTCATCGACCCCGCGTTCGTCCTTGGTGATGTCCGGAAGTGCATCACCGAAGATCCGAGCAAGCCGCGCCCGGTCGATCCGGGCGCGGCTCTTCGTCTCTGCAGTGCTGTCCGACGGCGCGATGGGGTCGTTCTCGTCGTCGTCCGTCTTGTCGTCGGCAGAGATGGGTTACTCCTCCACTCGCGACAACTCGTCGATGACATGGGTCGCGAGCGGCAACAGCGTCGCCATCCCGTCGCGGATCGCCGCACGCGACGACGCAAGATTCACGACGAGCGTCGAACCCGACACCCCGACGAGCCCGCGCGACAGGCCCGCGTCGACGGCACCCGATGCGAGACCGGACGACCGCAGAGCTTCGGCGATCCCCCGGACCTCGTGATCGAGTACGTCCGCAGTCGCGTCCGGCGTCACGTCGCGCGGGGTCACACCGGTGCCGCCGACGGAGATCACGAGATCGACTCCCCCGATCACCGCGGTGTTGAGCGCGTTGCGGATCTCGACCTCGTCGGCCGATACCGACACGACGCCGTCGACGACGTAGCCGGCTTCGACGAGCAGTTCCGTCACCAGTGGGCCGGTCGAATCAGGACTGTCGCCGTGCGAGACCCGGTCGTCGACGATCACGACGAGTGCGCGTCCCTTTCGGGGGGTTTCGAGTTCCATGGAGTCAAAGGTAGTTCGCAGGTCGTCCGGACGCGCTGTATGTTCGACTAATTCCATGATGTCTGCCTCCTGAATCATCGGCCACCATCCGCGTCGGAGGCGGTTTGAACATCGACCGTCGTCGGGTTGTTGCCCTGTGCGTCGGTGTACGTGACGCTCACCGTGGTTCCCGGCGCCTGCGAACGGATCGCCGCGATCAGGGAATCACCATCCGTGACGACCCGGTCGTCGACTTTCGTGATGACCGAGCCGGCGGGGATCCCGGCACGCTCGGCAGGCCCGTCAGGGACGACCTCGGCGACGGCGGCACCGTTCACGGCGGCCTGCGCCGGCACCTGGACACCGATGAGAGAGTGCGTCGCGGTTCCCGTGCCGACGAGTTCGTCGGCGATGCGCCTGGCCTGATCGACGGGGATCGCGAAGCCGAGACCGATCGAACCGGACTGCTGACCCGAGGTCGCGATGGCGGTGTTGATTCCGACCAGGTTGCCCTCCATGTCGACGAGCGCACCACCCGAGTTACCGGGGTTGATCGCGGCGTCGGTCTGGATCGCGTCGATCACCGTGTTCTGGTTACCGGTCTCGCCGCTGGTGGAGACGGGCCGGTTGAGCGCAGAAACGATTCCCGAGGTCACAGTGCTCTCGAGCCCCAGCGGCGAACCGACCGCCACCACGGGCTGGCCCACCTGAAGGTTGTCCGAGTTGCCCAGTTCGATCGGAGTGAGGTCGGTGCGTCCGTCGACTCGGATCACCGCGATGTCGGTGATCGGATCCGTCCCGACGACGCTGGCCGGTGCCGATGATCCGTCGGAGAAGTACACGGTGAGTTGCGCACCTTGGCCGCCTCCCGCCACGACGTGGTTGTTGCTCAGGATCAGGCCGTCCGACGAGAGGACCACCCCCGACCCCTCGCCCGCCCCGGAACGCCCGACCACTTCGATACGCACGACGCTGGGGACCACCCTCTGGGCGACCGCTTGCACAGACCCGTCGGGA
Organism: Rhodococcus sp. JCM 9791; assembly: GCA_001312645.1. GTDB lineage: Bacteria > Actinomycetota > Actinomycetes > Mycobacteriales > Mycobacteriaceae > Rhodococcus. The sequence goes on along the minus strand of BBEG01000319.1, from coordinate 1,122 downwards.
GCGTTCGCCACGGTGGTGGTGTCCGGGCGCGGTGCGTCGAGCGCGTTCGTCACTGCGACACTGCCGGAATCACGCATCGCCCATGCACCCACCGCACCGCCGATACCGCCGCTGACGAGCGCCAAGGCGATTGCACCTGCCACCAGGGCGGTACGCCCGGACGTGCGCTGCGGTTGCTGGTGCGGAGGCTGCGGAGGCACCTGCTGGTACGGAGCGCTCGGTGGCATTCCACTCTGGTACGGCTGCTGGGGCTGCCCGGATTGTCCGGCACCGTGGTTGGGGTCGTCGGTCATCGGTTCGTCGCCTTCATCCTTCGGGTCGAGCGGAGATGTGGACTTGACTCCTTCAACAATGGACCCAACAGCTGAGAACCGCCTGAAGAACTGGCTCGGAATTTCCTGGCAATCACGGTTCGGCTGCGTTCGCTACGCATCGAGCTGAGGTGTTCCGGGAAGCACGATGCGAATCAGTGCGCCCCCGCGCTCCGAGCGGTCCACTGCGATCGTGCCGCCGTGTTTCATCACCACTTGCCGCACGATGGCCAAACCCAGCCCGGAGCCGGGCATGGAACGAGCCGTCGTCGCCCGGTAGAACCGTTCGAACACCAGCTCCCGCTCTTCTTCGGGGATGCCCGGTCCGGCGTCGTCGACGGTCAGTTCCATCAGACCGTGGCCGATCTGGTGCATCTTCACCACCACGTCCTCGTCCGCCGGGCTCCACTTCGCCGCATTGTCGAGGACGTTGACCACTGCACGGGTGAGGGTCGCGTGGTCGCCGAACACGAACCACGGTTCGGTGGTGGCGGTGAAATCGATCTCCGTGCGACGCCGTCGTGCGCGCTCGAGGCTGCGATCGACCACATCCGCGATGTCGACGGCCTCGAACACCGTCTCCGGCGCCTCCTCCCGTGCAAGATCGACGAGGTCGCCGACCAGGGTCGACAGTTCCGCGATCTGGCCGACAACGTCTTCGCGGAGTTCGGCCATGTCGTCGTCGGGCAGGCTCGGCGCCCCGGGGCGGCTCGCGGCGATGAGCAGTTCCATGTTGGTTCGCAGCGAGGTCAGCGGCGTGCGCAATTCGTGGCCGGCATCCGCCACGAGCCGGGATTGCCGCTCCCGCGAT
>BBEG01000318.1 GCA_001312645.1 Rhodococcus sp. JCM 9791 | reverse complement strand
CCGTCATTCGGCCTCGCCTCCGAACGGAGTCAGGGTGGCTGCCGCGGCGACCGCCGCGAGCGCGGACATCGCCTTGTTCCGTGCCTCGGTGTCCTCGGCCTCCGGTACCGAATCGGCCACCACGCCCGCACCGGCCTGCACGTAGGCCACCCCGTCCTTGACGAGGGCCGAGCGGATCGCGATCGCAGTGTCGGCGTCGCCGGTGAAATCGAGGTATCCGACGATCCCACCGTAGACCCCGCGGCGGGTCGGTTCGAGTTCCTCGATCAGTTCCATCGCCCGCACCTTGGGTGCACCCGACAGGGTTCCCGCCGGGAAGCACGCGGTCACGGCATCGAGAGCCTGCTTACCGTCGGCAAGGCGCCCGGTGACGGTCGACACGAGATGCATGACGTGGCTGTAGCGCTCGATGTGCCGGTAGTCGTGCACCTTGACGGTGCCGGGTTCACAGACACGTCCCAGATCGTTGCGGCCGAGATCGACGAGCATGAGATGCTCGGCGTTCTCCTTCTCGTCGGCGATGAGGTCCTTCTCGAGGAGGATGTCTTCCTCTTCATCCTTACCTCGCCAGCGGGTGCCTGCGATGGGGTGTGTGGTGGCCACGCCGTCCGCGACCGTCACGAGCGCTTCAGGCTGGACCCGACGATCGAGAACGCCGTGCCGCCATCGGCATCGGGAATGTGCACCAGGAACATGTACGGGCTCGGGTTCGAGGCACGCAGCATCCGGTACACGTCGAACGGTTCTGCTTCACAATCGATTTCGAATCGCTGCGAGAGCACCACCTGGAACGCCTCACCCGCTTCGATGTCGCCGATGAGCTTGCGCACGTCGGTGCAGAACGACTCGGTGGTGCGCTGACGCCGGTAGTCGGGCTCCGGTTTCGAGAAGGTGGTGACGGTCGACGTCGCGGGAGCGGCCAGGTCGGCGGTCATACGGTCGAGCCGTGCGACGGCGTCGTCGTACGCCTCGTCCACGCGCTCGTCGGAGCGTCCCAGTTGACGGCGTTCGCAATCAGCCAGATCGTGCCCTCGTGGTGGTCGACGGCGGCGAGATCGGTCGCGAGCAGCATGACCATCTCGGGGATCTGCAGGTCGTCGACAGCGAGCGAGGGCAGCTTCTCGAGATGACGGACGATGTCGTAGCCGAGGTACCCGACCATGCCGCCGGTGAGCGGCGGCAGACCGTGGATGCGGTCGGTGTGCAGCAACGAGAGGGTCTCGTGGAGCACCTCGATCGGATTTCCACCCGACGGCGCGCCGCTGGTACGTGACCGAACCATGCGGCCTCACCGTCGACGACGGTCAGTGCCGCGGGGCTCCCCGCGCCGATGAACGACCAGCGCGACCACGACCGGCCGTTCTCTGCGGACTCGAGCAGGAATGTGCCGGGCCGGTCGGACGCGAGCTTCCGGTATGCCGACAGTGGGGTCTCTGCGTCGGCGAGCACCTTGCGGGTCACCGGGACCACGCGATGCTCGGCCGCGAGAAGCCTGAACTGCTCGCGGGAGGTCGTCGTATCGGACCACCCCCCGGCGGACGCGGTCGTGGTGGCTGCGGGAATGGTGGTGGGCTCGCCGGACATGCGTCCATCATCCCAGGCACCGTGATGACGGGCTGCGCCGCGGGTGCCCGCGGCGCGTCGACTGTCCTATACGACCTGGAACGAGCGCTTGGCCAGACCCAGCCAGAATCCGTCGATTACCTGGTCGGGTCGCTGCCCGGGGTCGCTGGATGCGCGAGCGTCACGAACAGTGGCGCGAAGTGCTCGGTGGACGGGTGGGCATACGGCATCCCCGGTGCGCGACGCCGGAAGTCGACCAGCGCGTCGATGTCGCCGGCGGCGAGACTTTCGTCGGCCCAGTGGTCGAACTCCGCGGACCAGCCCGGCGCGGGAGCGTCCGGGCGCATGTCCCGCAGGAACGGCAGGCCGTGGGTGGTGAAGCCGGATCCGATGATCAGCACCCCCTCGTCGCGTAACGGGCGGAGCCGCTCTCCCAGTGTCAGCAGTCGCTGCGGGTCGAGGCTGGGCAGCGAGATCTGCAGCACGGGAATATCGGCGTCCGGGTACATCACGGTGAGCGGGACGTAGGCCCCGTGGTCGAGACCGCGGCGAGGTTGCTGCACGACCGGTTCATCGTCGGGCATGAGCGCCGCGACCTTGCGGGCCAGTTCGGGTGCGCCCGGCGACTCGTAGGTGACTTCGTAGAAGCGGCGCGGGAAACCGCCGAAGTCGTACACCAGAGGGGTTCCGGTGGTGGTCGCGCCGATGGTGAGCGGCGCCGATTCCCAGTGTGCGGACACGATCAGGATCGCGGTGGGGCGCGGCAGGTTCGACGACCATTTCTCCAACTGGGACACCCACAGTTCACTGTCGACGAGCGGTGGGGCGCCATGACTGACGAACAGGGCGGGCATCGCGTTCACAACGTCTCCTTATATTGAAGCTTCAAGTAGCATACCGGAGAACACTCCCTTGAACGGATTTCATTCCCCACCGCAGGACACAGCGTTCCGGTTTGGCAGTCTGGACAGATCACGACGACTCGAAAAGAGGCTTGTTCGACCATGAGCAGCGACGAACCCCGGTGGCTCGACGACCGACAGCAGAAGGCCTGGCGTTCGCTCGTGGCAGTGGTCACGCGGTTACCGGCGGCGCTCGACACCCAGATGCAGCGCGACGCCGACCTCACCCACTTCGAGTATTTCGTCCTCGCCGTCCTGTCGGAGGCTCCGGGCCGTCGCCTGCAACTGTCTGCACTCGCCGAGGACGCCAACGCCTCCCTGTCCAGGCTCTCCCACGTCGTCACCCGGCTCGCCAAACGCGGCTGGGTCTGCGTGAAGCAATCCCACACAGCCGAGGGTCGTATGCCGTCCTCACCGACGACGGCTACGCCAAGGTCGTCGAAACCGCTCCCGCACATGTCGACACGGTACGGCGACTCGTGTTCGACGGTCTCGACGACGAACAGGTGAGCACCCTCGAGACCATCGGAACCGCTCTGCTGACCCAACTCGACAAGGGCATCGCCGAAGGCACCGGCAAAGCGTGAACGCTGTAGTAGCTTGACCGAATGCGGATTCGGACATTCCACGAGAACGATCGACACGAACTTCGCGCCTTGTTCGCACGCGCAGGTCAAGGATCCCCCACCGAATCATTGTGGGGACACATCGATTCCGAAGCAGCGGTCTATCTCGATCCGTACATGGACCTCGAACCGGCATCCCTGTTCGTGGCCGAGCACGACGGGACACTCGTCGGCTACCTCACCGGATGCATCGACACCGAGGCGTTCCCGAGCGAGGACACACTCATCACCGACGCCTCCGGCTATACCGGCCGTTTCGCAGCAGGCAGGCCATCACATTCTTCGGCCGCAGCATGTTCGACGCGGCGGTAGCAGCGATCCGCCGGGCACCGACGGCAGGCGAGATCCACGATCCACGGTGGCCTGCGCACCTGCACATCAACGTCGCCCCGGAAGCGCGCGGCACCGGAGCCGCCGCCGGATTGACGAACGCCTGGTTCGAACGCCTACGCGCCGAGCAGGTACCGGGTTGCCACCTGCAAACACTGATCGAAAACACCAGGGCGGCAAGTTTCTTCGAGCGAATGGGGTTCACACCACACGGCAGCACCCCACCGGTTCCCGGACTTCGCTACGCGGGCAGCCGGGTACACCAACTCACCATGGTCCGATCATTCTGACCACCGGCCCCGTTCACCCCAGCGGTGCGCCTCCGACACCCCAATTCTCGCGCGGCACCTCGGTGATGGTCACCCACACCGACGACTCGTTCTTGCCGGCAGCCTCGGCGTAGGCGCGGGTCACCGCGGCGATCACCTCGGCCTTCTGCTCACTCGTGAGTCCGGGGGTCTGGCTGATCTGGATCAGGGGCATGGACGCACAGTACCCACAGCGCGGACGACGCTGTCACATCGCGCCGTGACGATGACCGTGCGTCGATCCGGACGCCTCCGATCTCGACTACGGCGCGAGCAGTACGTTCAAGCCCCGCTCGAAGTCGGCGATCCGCCGGGTGAGCGCATGGTGACCACCATTGACGAGTTCCGACACCCGCACGATCCCCGCAGTGTCTGCAACGTTGTTGAGGTCGCGCGACGTCCAGTACCACGCGGCGGTGGTGAAGGCGTTCTCCGGCGCGGCGAGCAACTCGGGGTGCGCGACGAAGTCCACCCCCGTGTGCTGACTCAAATCCTCGTAGTTGTGACGCCCGGTGACCTGGATCGCGCCGCGCCCCTTGTAACGCTCGCCGTCTCCGGGCTGGGTGTTACCGAGATCGGACCTACCCTCGTAAGCACGACCGGACGCGTACTCCTCGAAGGTCCGGAAGGAGTCGGACTCGACAGCGAGCTGCGCGATGAACGCCGCCTGACGGACCGGGGTGTCTATGCCGTTGTGCGTCATCGCCTCGTTCAGCGGAGCAATGTACTGATCGATCCTCTCGCTCGGGATCCCCGGCACGATCCGCCTCAGATCATCGGCGGTGACAGCTGGGGGCGCAGGCGCGGGATCCGGAGCGTCGACCGAGTCGGGCTCCGGTTCGCCGGGGGAAGTATCCGAAGGCTCGACCGGAACGGACGTCGGGGATTCGGCGGCACCGGCCCATTTCCCCTCCACGAGTTCCGGGAATTCCAGCGCCTTGAGCAGGTTGCCCGGTTCCTCGTACCGAGTGGGCGCCGAGGTCGCCGTATGAGCGTTGGCATCGGTCGCACCGAGCCCGAGGACACCGGTGGTCGCCGTGCCGATCAAGGCCGCGGCTGCGATCGCGACACGAAAATGCCGCGAATGTGAAAGAGACATGGGTCGTGCTCCAAATTTGGACCGAATTCGGATCGGCCTCCGGAAATGGGGGCCGCGCACGTTCACCGAAAGGAGGTCGTCCATTCCGGACGGATCACAATTCAGCGGCCTTGAGGTCACAACCAGGTAACGCCGCTGGTAGCGAGACCTTCAAGCGATCGTGCCCGACACCACTTCCCACTATCTGTTGTGAGACACGCCTCTCCATCGGTCGATTCGTCACTTCCGGACATTCGGCCACACCAACCGAAGGCCGCTCCTCGCAGAACCTCGGCGCACCCGCTCCGGGCACATTTTCAACCGAAGGACGCAGAATCATCACCTGCGCCACAACATGATTCGGCTGCGGTCGAGCCACTGCCGACAACTCGACCGGACCCGCCCACCGAAAGGGGCGCCGATGCGTTCCGCCCCGGGCCCGTGGCCTCAGAAATCAGAAGTCGTGGGGACCGTAGAAAGCGAATCGACAGCGTCTGTGTCACATCACACAGATCAGAGTGGCGACTCCATGACACGTCACGACGGCGGGAATGACATGTCCGGCCCGACCGAGCCGGCAGTGCACCACGAACAAGAATTCTTCTACGGCTGGAGCAGCACATCGGTGTCGAAACACGTGTGCGTACCCGTGTGACAGGCCGCGCCCACCTGGTCGACGACGAGCAACACGGTGTCACCGTCACAATCGAGTCGCACCTCGTGCACGAACTGGGTGTGCCCCGACGTCTCGCCCTTGACCCAGTACTCGTTGCGGGACCGAGAGAAGTAGGTGGCCTTGCGGGTGGCGAGAGTGCGCGCGAGTGCCTCGTCGTCCATCCACGCCATCATCAGGACCGCACCGGTGGACTTCTCCTGCACGACCGCAGCGAACAACCCGGCCTCGTTGCGCTTGATCCTGGCCGCGATCTCCGGGTTCAGGATGTTACTCATCGGACCACAATTCCTTCCGCGCGCATCGCGTCCTTGACCTGCCCGATCGTGAGTTCACGGAAGTGGAACACGCTCGCCGCGAGCACCGCGTCCGCACCCGCCTGC
>BBEG01000317.1 GCA_001312645.1 Rhodococcus sp. JCM 9791 | reverse complement strand
CGCTGCGGCAGACCCGACTCGGGGGCGTCCTGCGGCGGCCGCACTGCCCGCACCGGAACACCGGGGGTTGCACCCGGGCGACGCTGCGGAAGATCAGAGCCCTCAACTGCCGACCGTCCCTGCTCCGAACCACGGTGCTGCGGAGCCTGATCCTGAACCGGACGACGCTGAGGAAGGCCCGACTCACGAACCGGCGGGGCCGCCATGGCGTGCGCTGCGTGGCCGGACGATTCTCGGTTCTGCTCGTCCTGGTTCTGTGCTTCCCGAACCGGGGCCTCGTGACGCGACGACTCCTGATCCGGTGCACCGAACTGCGGCAGCCCGCCCTGCGGTTGCTGATCCTGCCGCTCACGCTGGTCATGCTTGCGCTCGAGGTTCTCGCGACGCCCGCTCTCGACGCTCGGATCCACGGGTGTGCGGTTGGCACGCGACGGAAGCGCCGACGCGAATGCTGCCGCGGCATCCGGCTGGATCCTTCGCGGAGCCTGCTGTCCATCCGGTTGCGGCAGACCCGGAGTAGAGCCTGGGCTGCGCTGCGGAAGTCCGGGAGTAGAGCCTGGGCTGCGCTGCGGAAGACCCGGCGTAGAACCGGGCTGACGCTGCGGCAGACCAGTCGGCGCCTGCTCGCGCGGCGGCTGTTGCCGAGGCGGAGCGGCCGGAGCCGAGTGGAACGCCTGCGGCTGAAGGTGCGGCTGAGATTGCGGCTGCGGCTGTTCGCGGTACACCGGTTGCGGCTGCGGCTGTTCGCGGTACACCGGTTGCGACTGCCGCTGTTCGCGGTACACCGGCTCCGACTGCTGGAACTGCCGGGGCAGTGTCCGGACGACGGATTTCTGTGAGCTGGTCGTCGACGCGGGAGTCCTGATGCGAGTCGGCGCGCACCGGAAGGTATTCCGGAATCGGCTGCGAGTGTTCGTGGTCCGGCGCCTCGTCGGCGTCCGGCGCGGGCAGCGCATATTCCTGTTGCTGTTCGACGGAGATCTCCTCCGCCTCGGCGTCGACAACGACGGGACTCGGCTGGGCCAGCGCCAGCGGCGACATGAGCAGAACGTCGGGGATATGAACGCTCGCAGTAATACCGGGATTGCGCGCGGTGTCGAACGTCGGCCGCAGGCGCACGGTGAGCCCGTGGCGATCTGCAAGACGCGAGGTCACGAACAGACCCATATGACGAGCGGTGTCCGGGCCCACCTCGCCACCCTGGCGGAGACGGTCGTTGATCAACTCGAGTTCGTCGGAGGGGATACCGATTCCGCGGTCGGCGATCTCGACGAGCAGACCACCGTCGACGGCACGCGCGAAGCTGAAGGTGACTGTGCTGTCCGGCGGAGAAGCACGCAGCGCGTTGTCCACCAACTCTGCGAGCAGGTGGACGATGTCCGTCGCGACGGCACCACTGAGCGCACCGTCGGGCGTGGAACCGATCTCGACTCGCTGGTAGTCCTCGACCTCGGACATCGCAGCACGCAGGATGTCGCCGAGCTGCACCGGTGCGGACTGGCCACGGCGCATACGTGTACCGGAAAGAATCAGGAGGTTGTCGCCGTTACGGCGCATACGTGCCGCGAGGTGATCGAGTTTGAACAGGCTCTCGAGACGGGACGGATCCTTCTCTTCGTACTCGAGTCGCTCGATGAGCCCGAGCTGCTGTTCGACGAGCGACTTGCTTCGACGCGCGAGCGTCTCGAACATGTCGCTGATCTGCAAACGGAGGTGCGCCTGCTCGCCGGCGAGACGCAGAGCCTGACCGTGCATATCGTCGACGGCGCGGGCAAGCTGACCGATCTCTTCCGTCGTGTGCACCGGAACCCGAGTGAACTCGATGTCCTCGATACTGTCGCCGACCTTGATCCGGTCGATGGCTTCGGGCAGTTCCTGACGCGCAACCTTGAGGGTGCCGTACCGCAGGCGACGGATCGGGCCGACCAGCGATCGCGACACGAGCAACGCGAGGACCAGGGCTACGAGCAGCGCGGCGAGCACGAACGCAGTATCTCGGAGTGCGGCGGAACGAGTCTCCGCCGCGCGGTCGACGACAGTCGTGGTGATCGCTTGTGAGGCTTCGTTGATGATGTTGGCGTATACATCGACGCTGTGGAGCATCGATTCCCGCAGATCCATCACCGGAAGCGGTCCCTGACCTGCAGCTTCCACCATCGCGGTGCGCTGGTCGATACCGCTGCGCAGGTCTGCGATCTGCGCGTCGGCAAGAGGGAACGAACGGGCAAGGAGGTCGAGCATCGCGAGTTCGCCGCCGGATGCGGTGACGAGAGCGGTGCCGGAAGTCGTCGGATTCTCGAGGATCTCGATGATGCCGAGCACCTGACCGAACAGATAGCGCTGCGAGTACCACGCGTTGATCAGGCGTGTTCCGTGATCGAGAACGTCCGGGTCGTCGATCTGGTCGAGAATCGCCTCGACGATGCGGTTGAGGTTGTCGCGCACCTCGTTGTAGACCGTGGCGATCTGCGCAACCGGCACGGGGCCGGCCTGCATCTGCCCGTAGAGGGTCTCTGCGGCGGCGATCGTCTGGGTGAGGTCGGAGGTGACAGCGGGATCCAACTCGGGGTTCTCGGCGAGCGGCTTGATCTTCTCGAACGATTCCCGCAGGAGCTCGAGGTCGTCCGGCCGGGCGGTGCCGGAGGCATTGGTCGCGGTGGAAGTTGCGAAAGCAGTCGAGAAGTCGACGATGTCGGGCACACCCACGACTTGGTCAGCGGCGGACGAAAAATGGACCGCATTGCTGAGTTCCGCTTCGACGCGGAGTCCACCGAGGACCATCGCCACTGTTACCGGAACGGCGAGAACGGCAGTGACCTTCCTGCGAAGTCCCCACCCCTCGATATTCCACCACCGCTGCCGGCGCGGTGACTCGTCACTCATGGATTACAGCTCTCCTTCCAACCCGTTCGCGCCGCGCGACGAGCATTCACGACCAACCCACTCGACCGGTGAGCATGATTTCCGCTGGAATGCAGTCGAACGAGACGTTTCTGGGTGAGGGCACCATATCGGGACATACAGGGGATATGGAAGACGGGTTTCCACATACGCCGGGTGATTCCCTTCATGGCCCTGTTCGGCGGCCATGCATACGGATGGCCGATAGGAGTGTACTCATGAGTAACCGCTGAATGTAAGCGGCATTAGTCCGAAATGAGAGTATCAGTAGGGCCTGCGACATGAAATATCACACATCGCAGGCCCTACCGGCACGACACGCCGGAGACGGGGCAGTCTGCCCCGACTTCACATCTCCGCAGGATCAGACGTCGAGGAAGCGCACATCCTTCGCATTGCGAGTGATGAGCTACGCCGGGCCTCGACATCCTCACCCATGAGCACGCTGAACAACTCGTCGGCCGCAGCGGCGTCGTCGAGGGTGACCTGACGCAGGATGCGCACGCTCGGATCCATCGTCGTCTCCCACAGTTCCTTGGCGTTCATCTCGCCGAGGCCCTTGTAACGCTGGATCCCGTCGTCCTTGTTGATCTTCTTGCCTGCCGCGAGGCCCGACTCGAGAAGAACGTCGCGCTCACGGTCCGAGTACGCGAACTCGGCCTCCACACGCTGCCACTTGAGCTTGTACAGCGGCGCTGCGCCAGGTAGACGTGGCCATGCTCGACGAGTGGGCGCATGAAGCGGAACAGCAGCGTGAGCAGCAAGGTCGCAATGTGCTGCCCGTCGACGTCGGCGTCGGCCATCAACACGATCTTGTGATAGCGCAGCTTTGCGATGTCGAACTCTTCGTGGATGCCCGTGCCGAACGCCGTGATGATCGACTGGACTTCGGCGTTCTTCAGCACGCGTCGATGCGTGCCTTCTCGACATTGATGATCTTTCCGCGCAGCGGGAGGATCGCCTGGTACATCGAGTCGCGTCCCGACTTCGCCGAACCACCTGCGGAGTCGCCCTCCACGATGTAGATCTCGCACTTGCTCGGGTCCTTCGACCGGCAGTCCGCGAGCTTGCCCGGCAGGCCGCCGATGTCGGTGGCGCTCTTACGGCGCACCAACTCACGTGCCTTACGCGCTGCGACACGGGCCTGCGCCGACGACACGGCCTTGGTCACGATCGTCTTGGCGTCGGCAGGGTTGGCCTCGAGCCAGTGCGAAATGTGCTCGTTGCACGCCTTCTGCACAAACGACTTGACCTCGGTATTGCCGAGCTTCGTCTTCGTCTGACCTTCGAACTGCGGCTCGGCCACCTTCACCGAGATGATCGCGGACAGGCCCTCTCGGATGTCGTCACCGGTGAGGTTCGGATCCTTGTCCTTGAGGAGCTTCTTCTCCTTCGCATACCGATTGACCACGCTCGTGAGCGCCGCACGGAAACCTTCCTCGTGCGTGCCACCCTCATGGGTGTTGATGGTGTTGGCAAAAGTGTGGACGGACTCGGAGTAACCCGAGTTCCACTGCATCGCGAGCTCGAGCTCGTGGCCGGTGCCCTTCGCGGTGAACCCCACCACCGAGTTGTGGATCGGCGTCTTCGTGCGGTTGATGTGGCGGACATAGTCCTCGAGACCACCCGGGTAGTGGTAGACGCGGGTCTTGGTCTTGTGCACCGGAGGCTCGGCAGCTCGGCGGCCTCGTCCTCGGCAGTCTTCGGCGCTTCGGCGACCTCCGCGACGACCTCGTCGGTGACCTCTTCCGGGAGCACCCGCTCGTCTGTGAGCGTGATGGTCAGTCCCTTGTTGAGGAACGCCATCTCCTGCAGGCGCCGCGCGACCGTCTCGAAGTTGTACTGCGTGGTCTCGAAGATCCCGTCGTCGGCGAAGAACCGCACCGTCGTTCCGGTGCGCTTGGTCGCCTCGCCCCTGATCAGCTCGCCGGGCTTCGAGTTCGTGTACGTCTGTTCCCAGTGGTAGCCGTCGTTGTCGATCTCCACCTCGAGCTTGGTGGACAGCGCATTGACGACGGAAATACCGACACCGTGCAGGCCGCCCGACACCGCGTACGCGTCGGAGTCGAACTTGCCGCCGGCGTGGAGCTGAGTGAGCACCACCTCGACCGTGGGCACACCCGACGAGTGCATTCCCACCGGGATGCCGCGGCCGTCGTCGACGACCTGGACTCCACCGTTCGCGAGAAGGGTCACCTCCACCTTCGTAGCGTGACCTGCCATCGCCTCGTCGACGGAGTTGTCGACGACCTCCCAGATGAGGTGGTGAAGACCACGCTCGCCCGTGGAGCCGATGTACATGCCGGGACGCTTACGAACCGCCTCGAGGCCCTCGAGGACGGTGATGGAAGACGCACCGTAGTCACTTTTGTTCTTGTTCGACTTCTCGGCAGCCACGGGTGGGTAGCTCTCCTTTTCCGCCTCGGCCTCGCGCACATGCGCGCGGCGCATTCTTGTCCATTCTACTTGGCCTGAGTCCATATGCCCCCCGCGACACAGAGCGCGGTTGCCGCACCGCTGACGTCCCCACAGTCGGCTCGGCGCGGACCGGCGAAAGTGAATTCCTACATCGGCCGAATTTTCGGCGCTCGCACGGAGAGCGGGCTCCGGTCTAGCCGTAGGTGTCGCGGGGGCCGCGACCGCGAATGTGTCGTTCACCCTTGCGCCAGCTCGGCGCGGTGGGGCCGGTGATCCGCAATTCCTTCACCACACCGTGTCCCACGGACGCCGCGATCTTCGCAAGGATCTGCGACTGGATCATCCTCAGCTGCGTCGCCCACGCGGTCGACTCCGCCGAGACATGGAGGATCCCGTCACGCAGGGTCGTGGGCTGTGCGTGCGCGGCGATGTCCTCGCCGACGACCCGCGCCCAACTGCCCAGCACCGTTCCTTCCGACACGTGTGAGGACCATCCACGCTGCTTCGAGATGGCGCCGGTCAACGCGCCCAGCCGCTGGGGGTCGCGGTCG
>BBEG01000316.1 GCA_001312645.1 Rhodococcus sp. JCM 9791 | reverse complement strand
CTCGCGCTCGGCGTGCAACCGGTGGCTGCGAGCGACTGGCTCGCATTCGGCGGCGACGGCGTCGGTCCCTGGGCCGACGGGCTGTACACCGAATCACCGGAGATCATCGGCACCATGGAGCCGTCGTTCGAGCAGATCGCGGCGCTCGCGCGGATCTGATTCTCGACACAGCCAGCTCCGGCGACCAGCAGCGTTACGACACGCTCTCCCAGATCGCCCCGACGGTCGGTCCTCCGGAGGGCGCGATGGCGTACCTGACACCGCGCGACGACCAGATCACGATGGTCGCGACCGCACTCGGTGTTCCCGACAAGGGCGACGAGTTGGTGAGCGACATCGACGCGCAGTTCGCGCAGGCCGAAGCCGCTCACCCGGAGTTCGCGGGTAAGACCGTCACGGTCGCGGCGTACACCGCCGACGGCTGGGGCGCTACGTCTCCCGCGACGCCCGCGTGCAGTTCATGCAGGATCTCGGGTTCGTGAACAATCCGGAGGTCGAGGCCACCACAACCGAGGACTTCTTCATTCCGATCTCGGATGAGAACCTGGGCATGCTCGACGCCGATCTGCTCATCGTGATGCCGATCTACGTCGATTCCGCCGAGGTGACCGACAATCCGCTGTTTCAGCAGATTCCCGCGGTGAGCGACGGGCGAGCACTCGTGCTCGACAGCGGCTCCGACGTCGCCAATGCCATATCGCTGAACTCGGCGCTGTCGATCCCGTTCGCCCTCGAAGAACTCCTGCCGCAGATATCGGAGCGCGTCCCCGCCTGACGCGGGCAGGCGTCAGTACAAGAACTCGCGGTACGACTCCTGGCGGGCCGGTTCGAGTTGGGAGACGTCGAGGTGGTGCTGCTGCGCGACCATGTCCCGGATCGCTGGGACGGAGTCCTGATCAGGCCACGTCGACGGCTCCCACACCTGTGCGCGGAGCAACGCCCGCGCACAGTGGAGGTAGGCCTCGTCGACACGCACGATCACCGCGAGCTGTGCCGGTTTGCCGGACATCGCCAGTTCGGCGAGGAGTTCCGGATCAGTGGACAGCGTCGCCGTACCGTTGACGCGCACGACCTCTTCGTTGCCCGGCACGATGAACAGAATTCCTACGTGGGGATTCTCGAGGATGTTTCTGTACGAGTCTGCGCGACGGTTCCCTGGACGATCCGGCAGGATCAGAGTCTTCTCGTCAGGGAAGAGCACCGTGCTGACCAGATCGCCGCGTGGTGAACTGTCGCAGTTGCCGGCCGCATCGGATGTTGCGAGAACGAAGAACCGCGCCTGCGCAATGAATTCGCGCATCAACGGCGTCGTGAAGGGCGTCGTCTTCTCTTTCATCGCCGGGAACGGTTCGCCGACCGCTGCCTCGAGTTGTTCGATCGTGTCGATCCTCTCGCGGACGAGATCATCGATCCTGCTTGCCTCCACGGGCGCCACCTCCGCCCCGGACGATACCCAACGGGCCGGAGGGCCGAGCGCCCAGCACCGTCAGCGGCGGAAGAGCTTGTTTCCCAACCACACGATCGGATCGTAGCGGCGACCCGCAACGCGTTCCTTCATCGGGATGATCGCGTTGTCGGTGATGTGGATGTTCTCCGGACACACCTCGGTGCAGCACTTCGTGATATTGCACAGCCCGAGTCCGTCCTCGTCCTGTGCGGCATCCCGCGGTCGGCGACATCGAGCGGATGCATCTCGAGTTCAGCGAGTCGGATGAAGAAGCGCGGGCCCGCGAATGCTTCCTTGTTCTCTTCGTGGTCACGCACGACATGGCACACGTTCTGGCACAGGAAACACTCGATGCATTTGCGGAACTCCTGGGACCGCTGCACATCGATCTGCTGCATTCGATAGTCCCCCGGTGCCAGATCCGCCGGCGGGGTGAACGAGGGGATCTGCCTGGCTTTCGCGTAGTTGAACGACACGTCGGTCACGAGGTCACGGATGATCGGGAAGGTCCGCATCGGGGTCACGGTCACCGTCTCGTCCGGATCGAACACCGACATACGGGTCATGCAGGTGAGCCGAGGGCGCCCGTTGACCTCGGCCGAACACGATCCGCACTTACCGGCCTTGCAGTTCCACCGCACCGCGAGGTCCGGGGTCTGTGTGGCTTGGAGTCGGTGCAGGATGTCGAGCACGACCTCGCCCTCGTTCACCTCGACGGTGTAGTCCTGCAGGTCTCCGCCGTCGACATCGCCGCGCCATATCCGGAACGCCGCTTCATAACCCATGTCAGCCCTTCCGTCCCGGATGATCCGCGAGTTCCTCGTCGGTGTAGTACTTGCCGAGTTCGTCGATGTCGAACAGTGCGAGCAGGTCCGGGCGCATCGGCTCCTGCCGCTGCGCGGTCACCGACACGTCGGGAATCACGGGGTCGCCGCCATTCGTGCGGCACACCAGGAGAGTGCGACGCCACTGCGGGTCCATCGACGGATGGTCGTCGCGGGTGTGGCCGCCGCGACTTTCGGTGCGCTGCAAGGCTGATTCGGCCACACATTCGCACACCAGCAGCATGTTGCGCAGGTCGACCGCGAGGTGCCAGCCGGGATTGAACTGCCGGTGTCCCTCCACCGCGACCTGGCGAATCCGAGCGCGCAGCCTCTGCAGTTCGTCCAGCGCGCGCTCGATCTCGTCGGCGCGGCGGATGATCCCCACGAGGTCGTGCATCGACTGCTGCAGTTCGGTGTGCAAGGTGTACGGGTTCTCCACCGGGCCGGATCCCTCGCCGCCGGCAGCAGCCGCGTCGAACGGGGACAACGCGACTCGCGCGGCAACCTCGACATCGGCATCGGTGACGACCGGACGCGCATTCAGCCCCAGTACGTAGTCGGCGGCACCGAGACCCGCCCGCCGACCGAACACCAGCAGATCCGACAGCGAGTTCCCGCCGAGCCGGTTCGACCCGTGCATCCCGCCGGAGCATTCTCCGGCGGCGAACAGACCCGGCACCGATGCGGCACCGGTGTCGGGGTCGACCTCGATCCCACCCATGACGTAGTGGCAGGTGGGTCCGACCTCCATGGCCTCGGCGGTGATGTCGACGTCGGCGAGTTCTTTGAACTGGTGGTGCATGGACGGCAGTCGCCGCATGATCTCGGCCGCGGGCATCCGGGATGCGATATCGAGGAAGACACCCCCGTGGGGGGTGCCGCGTCCCTCTTTGACCTCGGAGTTGATGGCGCGGGCCACCTCGTCACGCGGCAGCAGGTCGGGGGTGCGGCGATTGTTCTCCTGGTCGTCGTACCAGCGGTCGGCTTCCTCTGCCGTTTCGGCGTATTGGCCTTTGAACACCGGTGGGATGTACGAGAACATGAACCGGTCACCGTCGGTGTTCTTCAGGACCCCGCCGTCGCCTCGCACACCTTCGGTGACGAGGATGCCTTTCACGCTGGGTGGCCAGATCATTCCGGTGGGGTGGAACTGGACGAACTCCATGTTGATCAGTGCCGCGCCCGCCCGAAGCGCGAGGGCGTGCCCGTCACCGGTGTACTCCCACGAGTTCGACGTCACTTTCCAGGATTTGCCGATACCGCCGGTTGCCACGACGACGGCGGGGGTCTCGAAGAGCACGAACCGCCCGGTCTCGCGCCAATATCCGAACGCCCCCGCGATCCGGCCCTCGGAGTCCTTCAGCAGTTCGGTGATCGTGCACTCGGCGTAGACCTTCACCCGCGCCTCGTAATCGCCGTGCTCGGCGTGGTCCTCCTGCTGCAGCGACACGATCTTCTGCTGCATCGTGCGGATCAGTTCCAGACCTGTTCGGTCACCGACATGCGCGAGGCGCGGGTAGGTGTGGCCGCCGAAGTTGCGTTGGCTGATGCGCCCGTCGGGCGTGCGGTCGAACAACGCGCCGTAGGTTTCGAGTTCCCACACCCGGTCGGGAGCTTCTCGCGCGTGCACTTCCGCCATTCGCCAGTTGTTGAGGAACTTGCCGCCGCGCATGGTGTCCTGGAAATGCACCTGCCACGAATCGTGGGGGTTGGCGTTGCCCATCGCGGCGGCGCACCCGCCCTCTGCCATGACGGTGTGGGCCTTGCCGAACAGCGACTTGCACACCACGGCGACCGAGAGCCCCCGTTGGCGGGCCTCGATGACCGCGCGCAGGCCCGCCCCACCGGCCCCGATCACCACCACGTCGACCCTGTGCCGCTCGACTTCCACCATCCGTGCCCTCCCTGTGTCGTTGCGCATGTCTGTCGTGCGTGCCCGAGGATTCGTCAGCCGACGAACCGCAGATCCGAGATGGTGCCACTCGCCACGAGCATGATGTAGAAGTCGGTGATCATCAGGTGCCCAACGTGATCCACGCGAACTGCATGTGCCGGGTATTGAGTTTCGAAACGAATGTCCAGATACGGTATCGCACAGGATGTTTCGAGAAATGCTTGAGACGTCCTCCGGTGACGTGCCGACATGAGTGGCACGACACGGTGTACCCCCAGAGGAGGATCACATTGATCAGCAGGATCACATTGCCGAGGCCGAACCCGAATCCGCTCGGGCTCCGGAACGCGACGACCATGTCGTACGTGTTGATCAGCGAGACGACGACGCCCGCGTAGAAGAAGTAGCGATGCGCATTCTGCAGGATCAACGGCAGTCGGGCCTCCCCCGTATAACGGGCGTGCGGTTCGGCCACTGCGCACGCGGCGGGTGCCAGCCAGAACGAGCGATAGTAGGCCTTGCGGTAGTAGTAACAGGTCAACCGGAAGCCGAGCAGGAACGGCAGAGACAGGAACGCGAGAGGCATCCACATCGGGAGCTCGCCGACCCAGGTACCGAAATGCCGGGCACCTTCGACGCACGAGTCACTCACGCACGGCGAGTAGAACGGCGTGAGGTAGTGGTAGTCCTCGACGTAATAGGCAGACCGGACGAACGAGCGGATCGTGGCGTAGACGACGAAGACGAGAAGCCCGAGGGCAGTCAGCAGCGGGGATTGCCACCAGCGGTCGGTGCGCAGCGTCCGGGCCGCGATCCGCGCGCGAGTCGCGGACCGCACACCGGTCGCCGCAGGGGCGCTCACCGATCTCCGTGGAGACCGCCGAGGCCCTCGTCGTCCACATCCACGCCGCGGAACAACGAGTCGTCGTACGGCTCGTTGGGGACTGGGATGCGCTCACCCGAATACACGTGAGCCTCGGCCGGAGGGCGTTCGGCGAGGTCGTGCGCGTCGATATCGAGGCGTTCGAGATCGTTCGCCAGCCGTTGCACGGCGGCAGCGTCGCCGTAGCGCGAACGCAACGATCCGACGCAGTGACGCAGATGACCGATGGTCCGTTGCAGTTCTTGCATTTCGGTGGACATCAGTACCTCCGAACCCAGCGGTCGGCACGTCGACGCCGGCCGACACGATGTGACACCATTCACAGTACGATAGATCCGCTGTCACCGAGCGTGGTTTCGCGCCACCGAATGGAGGACATCCGTGGCTCGACCCGACAACGCCCGCATCGCCGAGGTCTTCGATGCGACAGCACCGCAATACGACAGGCAGATCGGATTCTCGGAGCGACGTCTACTCGGAAATCCACGCCGGTGGGCCATCGGGCACGCGTCGGGTCGCGTCCTCGAGATCGCAGTCGGTACCGGCTGAATCTTCCGCTGTACGGACCCGACGTGACCGAGGTGACCGGGATCGACCTGTCCGCGGGCATGCTCGCGCACGCACAGCAGCGCATCGCCGATCACCGGCTCACGCGCTGCGAGGTACGACGCGGGGACGTCCAGGCGTTGGATCTCGCAGACGAATCCGTCGACACCGTCGTCTCGACCCTGTCCTATTGCACGATCCCCGATCCCGCAGCGGCCAGCGCCGAGGCCATGCGGGTACTCGTACCCGGAGGGCGGTTCGTGCTCGTCGAGCACGGCCCCTCCAC
>BBEG01000315.1 GCA_001312645.1 Rhodococcus sp. JCM 9791 | reverse complement strand
CCGCGCCGGCGGGGTGTGCCCGGAGATCGACTCGCCGCTGCTGGCCGCGCAGCTTCAGCAGGAGAACAACTTCCGCCACGGCCCGAACGCCCCCGTCTCCCCCGCCGGCGCGATGGGACCGGCCCAATTCATACCCGGCACCTGGGCCACTTGGGGCAAAGACCACGACGGCGACGGCACCATCGACCCAAACTCGATCGGGGACGCGGTGATGTCGCAGGCGCACTTCATGTGCGCACTTCATCAGGACGTCTCCGAGGTGCCTGGTGATCCGATCGAGTTGGTGCTGGCGGCCTACAACGCCGGTCCCGGCGCGGTGCTGATGCACCGCGGTATCCCGCCGTATGCGGAAACCCAGAACTACGTCGCCAAGATCACCGCGGCACGCGCGGCGTTCACCAACCCGAACTCGCGGGGCCGGTTCCTGCCGAATGCCTCGGGTGACAACGGTCAGGTCGTCGCCGCGGCGCGCGAATACCTCGGCACCCCGTATGTCTGGGGCGGCGGTGGAACCGGTGGTCCCAGCGGTGGAGGATTCGACTGCTCGGGCCTGACCTCGTTCGCGATCCACGCAGCCAGTGCCGGGACGATCTCGCTCCCCCGCACCTCCGAACAGCAGTGGACGGTCGGGGTCGAGATCCCGATCGAGCAGGCACAGCCCGGTGATCTCGTCTTCGGTAGCTGGGGTCCAACGGGCCCGGCCACGTCGGGATCTACTCCGGCAACGGCCAGATGGTACACGCGCCGACAACGGGCGATGTGGTCAAAGAAGCCCCCTGCAAGCAGGGATGAAAGCCCGCAGGGTGATGTGAGGGGACGTGTCATCTTGCCTGTTCACACTGTTTTTCGGATGGATGAGGAGCTATGTCTCTGTGGCAGCTGCACCCTCGTTGTGCACATCGAGTACGGACCTCCCCTGCCGGCAGGAATAAGGGAGCGCGGGGCAGTGGGGTTCACCTGTTCGAGAATTAGGGGACGTGTCGTTTACGCTGCTCAACTGCTTTTGACACGAATCGGAGGGCCTTGTGAGGGCGAAGAAGCTTGTCGTCGGGGTGCTGGCTGTCGCGGTCGTCGGGCTCGCCGCGGATTCATGCGTGTCCCGCCAGGGTGAGGTCGAGGGCTCTGAAACGGCCGGCGCGACGACGACCAGCTCACCGGCGCCGACCACACCACCTACCACGACGGCCGTTTCCCCTCCTGCGGCTGCGGAAATCACGACACCGTCGGCGGCGGCTCAAGCCGCCGAGGACATCGCGAGGCAAGGACTGACCGTGGCGTTCACCTGGTACCCGGTCACCGATGCCACCCAGAACGACGCGTATGGACGGGCCCGCGATTGGCTGACCGAGTCCCTTGCCGAGCGGATGATCGTCGACGCCGCACCGAACGCGGGCCGGTGTGCAGTGGGCGCAGTGGGCCGAGCAGCAGGCGAAGGTCATCGCCGACGTCAGTATCGAGTGCTCCGGATGTCCCGAGGACACCGACACCGTCGTCCAGCGGGTGGCCACCATCAAGCAGACCGCGGTGTCCGGCAGCGGCACCGATACCGTCGAGCCCGACACCACGGTGTGGGTCACGATCGTGCGCGAAGGCGACCGCTGGCTCATCGACGAGATCCGCTACTGACCCCGGAGGACCTGTGAAGCCGAAGAACCTTGCCGCCGCCCTGATCATCGCAGCGTGCGCCGCCGGTCTCGTGTCGTGCGGTAGCGACGAGCCCGCCGGCCCTGCAACGACTGCGGCCCCGAGCACGACAGCAGCGCCGGCGACATCGTCGGTCTTCGGCGAGGACAGCTCCGATATCGGGTTCAAGATCCACGAACGCAATGCAACCGCCCTCGTCGAGACCGTGGAAGAACGCGGGGGCACGCCTGAGCAGGCGATCGCGGCCCTTCTCTCTGGCCAGGCCGAGACGGGCTGGAGGTCCGGGTTGTCTCTGGCTGCGCCGGCGACCGGGATTCGGGACATTTACGGGTGGCGGTTCGCGTACAACATCGGTGCCGATTCCACCGATGCTGTACGCGCCGCGACGTACACGTTCATGGACAACGCCGCAGCCGTGGACATCGATCCGGGCGATCCAGTGGCGTATGCGTTGGCGGTGCAGCACGCCGACGAGCGCGAGTATGTCGAGGACGAGCACTTCCACAAAAACGGCGAGACCGCCGCCTCGGAGTACGCCAAGGCCCAACCCATCGCCGAGGCCGCGTACGCAGAGCTGCGCGACGCGCAGTAAGCCCTCGCAGGGACGTGGAAATTCCAGCTCAAAGTACATTTAGTGCAGTCACTTTGCGGTGTTCACCAAACAAATCCTCCGAACCACTTGCAGTACTTACGCTTTCAAGCTCACCCGAATGCGCCTGTGAGAGAACGTCGGACCCGATTCACAACAGGCGAACGCTCTTCGGCTGGGAGGCGAACCTATGACTCAATCAGCGGAAACGAGTTCGGGTTCCTTGTGCATCTCTGATCGGTTCACCGACATCCCACGACGCCCGGATGTCACACCCAAATAGACACCGCCGATGAGCAGGACGAATCCGGCCCCTGCTCCAATCATCGGGCCGTACATGGTGCCCCACTGGATCAGGTTCTTATACTTGGTCGCGAATGCGATCTGCTCGCTCTGCGACTGCGCATCGAGCCTGGGCGCCACGT
This sequence comes from Rhodococcus sp. JCM 9791, assembly GCA_001312645.1. Taxonomy (GTDB): domain Bacteria; phylum Actinomycetota; class Actinomycetes; order Mycobacteriales; family Mycobacteriaceae; genus Rhodococcus. The sequence goes on along the minus strand of BBEG01000315.1, from coordinate 3,240 downwards.
CGATGATCGTCACGGATTCCGGGTCATCAACGTCGGTCCCGAGATACTGTTGGTAGTGCTGCGCGACATTAACGATTGCGCCGGAGACCGGCTCGACCCAGAACTCACGCGTAATGCCGTAGAAGCGATTCATCGTCACCTGCTCCGCGCCCTCCCTCCCCATACTCGAGGCGGGAAGGGTGACAGCGCCGCTGATTTGGGTCGGCGCGATCTCTTGTTGAAACCGGTAAACCGGAAGTCCTTCGAGCTGGTCCACTCCCACGAAGTCGACGTCGTGACTCTCGCGGAGGGTCGTGTCGAAGTAAGGGTACGACTGCTTCTGAGTGTCGAAGGGAAACTTGAACTGGGCGCCGTCGTGGGCGACAGGATCCGCCGGGTCGTCGGGATTTCCCTGAATGGCGCCGATCGGTTCCTCGACGGCAAAACCCGTACGTCTGTCGACGGTGACACGGTCGACACTCGCATTCACGATCGCGGCCGTTCCGGTGCGATCGTCCCGCGTCATCTGCAATGCGGACTGCAATGTGACGACGTCCGCGTCGGACGGTTCCTGAGCGGTGACGCGCTGGTTGACCGTGATCGGCACGGCGGGATCGACAAAGAGTGTTCCCTCGGCGAGGGCGGCTACATCCAGCAGCTCAGCAGTACCGGTGTGCACGGTGTCCGCCTGGATGGTCAGCGGAATCTTCACGAGGCGATCCGCGGCGTAGGTCGTGGCCAACACGCTGGCGGTCAGCAGGAAGGTTCCTGCCATCATTGCGGCACAAGCGGTATCCCGACGGGACGGGCGGAGGCTGATCGACATTCAATCGACCCTAGTCGGTCGAACGAATGACACATCGCGGCCCTCCCGGACGGACCTGGGCCACGGATCCTCAAACCAGATGACTACGGTTTACCTGTCGGCGCCGCGGGGACGCCGGTGTCAGGAGGCTCGGAAGTTGGCAGACATGGCAGCAGTTGCGCACGCCGTAGATCGCCTGTTTCGCATCGCGGAAGGTGAAGAGGCGCGATCTTTGTCCGGTATGTCGGACGCCCTTGCACGGAACGTAATCGACCTTTGATTATCTGTGAAGGCCCCGATCTACCGGTGGGAGTGTTCGGGCAGTGGGTTCGACATCCCGACCGCGACGAAGTGCGCTACGCAAAATGGGTCCACGCGCGGGAACGGACCATCGCCCACGAACTCGGCCACATCGCACTGGGACACGTCGGAAGGCCAGCAATTGAGCTCGCGATCGACCACCTGCCACTGGACCGCCACGACCTCGCTGTTTTGATGCTGCAACGCGATTGCGGTGTCACGCAGTCTGTAGAGGAATCCGAGGCAGAAGCGTTCGGGGGCCTGCTGCTGCGGCGACTCGGCAGCAGCCGCATCAATCGCAGCCCTGCGATCAGGTCACGGATCGACGAGGCACTGAGTTGATCACTGGACTAGCGGCAGCACTGTTGGCGGTCGCGGCGGGGACCCGGCTGTACCGGTGGTGGTATCGGCGCTCACTGACTCTCGCAGGAACATTCCTGGCCCTCGCCTGCATGTCGCTGCATATGCTCCTCAACGTCCAGTCCTTCGAGGCCATCGTTCGCGATGCATTCGGCGTCAGAATGCCTTCGGCTCTGAAAGTTATGGTGGTCTGCGGGATCTGCGTCGGCACGGCAATCGCGTTCACTGACGTGACGAGCAAAGGCGGCCAACGCGCGACGCTTATCCGAATCCACATCGCGCTATCGTTGCTCACTGCGGCGCTCTCTTTCGCCTTCTTCTTCAGTACGCCGTGGCCGTCGAACGTGGACAACCGCACCTTCGACAACGAGTACGCCCATCTCCCCGGCCACGCCGAGGGCCTGATGCTGGGAATGGCCTATCCGTTCCTGCTGTGTCTGATGGTGGCGATCGTGTCCATTGCCCAAGCAGATCGAAAGACCGTCACCGGTCGTGCGTTATTTCTGGTATTTCCTGGAGCGGCCATCCTCACGGTCTACGCCGCGCTGCGGATCGGGTACCTTGCCGCGGCGCGCTACGGACTCATCGAGCCGACGCCACCCCCTTCGCCATCTCCAGATTGTTCGCCTTGGCTGGCGTGCTGTTCCTCACTGCCGGCTTGGCGGTCTCGCTGACGCTCAACTGGCTCGCCGCTAGGTCCGACCACCGGCGATTTTCTGCATTGTGGGAGGAATTGATGGAGCGGTGGCCTGGTGCATTGAGGGACTCGAGTCGAGGCAGCAGTACAGCCGATCGCGTCGACGACCGGGCTGCGGAACTTCTCGATGCACTCAGTCTGGAGGTCGAGCACAGCGACTTGCCTGCCGGCATTCCACTCCCATCAGAGATGGCGTCCGCGGCGATCGCGGATTGGCTCATTACCAGCCGGGTTGCCGACGGTTTGGGGTACCACAGCTTCTTCCCGGACACCGAGAAAACCCCCACTGCGTGGCATCCGAACTGGGCAACGCATATCGAACTGCCCTCGAGAACGAACGAAAGACGGTCAAGTGACACTGACAGATACCGACGTGCCGAAGCGCACCCCGCTCGACGTCGCAGCACGCGTGATAACCGAGGTCGGCGCACCATGGGTGTTCAACATCGTGACGTCGATGATCGTCGGTATATCGGTCGGCGCACCATGGTGGGGCCTGTTCGTCGCGGTGTGCGCAGGCGTTGTCCCGATGGTTTTCATCCTCGTGGGGATGAGGAAATCCAAGATCGGCGACCACCACGTCACCTCGATCAACGAGCGGCATCTGCTCATCGCCTCGGTCCTCGTGTTCACTGTGGGCGCGCTGATCATCCAGATCGTTGCTCATGCACCAATCGAGATGATCGCGTTCCTGTCGTCCGGTCTGGTGGCACTGGCGGTCGCTGCCGTCATCACAAGTGTCTTCCACTGGAAGGTCAGCGGGCACACCGGCGTCGCTGCGGGTGTGGCAGTGGTGTTGGCGCTGGCGGTGTCACCGTGGTGGCTGCTGGCATTGATATTCACGCCGCTCATCGGCTGGTCGCGGGTTCATCTGGGAGACCACACGAAGGCGCAAGTCACCGTGGGAGCGTTCGCAGGAGCTATTGCTGCGGGTCTGACGTACGCCCTGATTACCTGGATCTAGTGGCTCGACACAGATCGTTGACCGGGTAATCTCCGGCTGACCGACACGTCCACGGCAGACTGTCTCCGAGTCGAGACAAGGAGGTGGTCGTGGCACGCAAACCGAGCGTGTTCGTCCGATCGTTGAGCATGGAGG
>BBEG01000314.1 GCA_001312645.1 Rhodococcus sp. JCM 9791 | reverse complement strand
GAGCAGCCGGCTGTCAGTGCTGCACCGAGGAGCACGCCCACGACGGCTGCGACGCCGCGCAATCCGGACGAGCCGGTCGATGTAGGAGGTATCACAGAGTCGGAAGCGTAGCGGATTACATCACGATTTGTCAGCGGTATTGTCACACTTTCGTCACTGCACGCCGGTGCTTCGGTGGTCGACACAGACTCGTCGGTCGACACAGAAGACACAGAAACGGGGTGCTCCCACCGTGATGGCGAGGAGCACCCCGTGTATTCGGTAGCTGTCGTCTACGACGAGACGGTCACCGATTCGATCTGGACAGGAAGGTTCGGGGCTCCGCCGCCGGCGGACATCGAACCATCGTCGCCTGCAGCGGCGACCTCCTCGATGACTGCGAGGCCGGCTTCGTCGACCGTGCCGAACACCGTGTACGTCGGAGGCAGCTGCGAATCCTCGTACACGAGGAAGAACTGGCTGCCGTTGCTGCCAGGCTGTCCGGTGTTGGCCATGGCGATCGTGCCCCGCGGGTAGACCACCGGCTGGCGCAGCTGCGGGGCACCCTGTGCGTAGACGTTCTCCGGGTACTCGGTGTCGAAGCCGTAGCCTGGGCCTCCGGTTCCGGTGCCCGTCGGATCACCGCACTGCAGCACCTGCAGCCCCGGCGACGTCACGAGCCGGTGGCAGGGGGTGTCGTCGAAATATCCCTGCTCGGCAAGGGAGACGAAACTGTTCACCGTGCACGGTGCGGACGCCCGGTCCAGCAGCAGCCCGATGGGACCGGCGCTCGTCGTCATCGACACCTCGGCGATGCCGGCCGCCGACACGTCCGAGTCGGACGGCGGGGTCACCTCCTTTGCGGCTTGTCCGTCCGGTGTGTAGGTGCACGAGACCGGGTCGCCGTCCGTGGGACGCTCCGGCAGCACGCCCGACGCAGGTGGCTGCTCGGCTTCGGAGCTGATGGATGAGGTTGTCGTCGTGTCGCTCGCGGAGTCGTCGGCGCAGCCGGCCAACAGCAGGGCCAGCCCTGCGCCGGCGGCAACGGTTGTGCGCAATCGGATCATCAGTCCATCCTCACACTCGTGAGAGTTGTTTCGAGGGCCGGGGCGCCGTCCTGGCCGCCACCCGCAACTCCGTCCGCCGCGATCTTGTCGAGGGTCTGGAGCCCGGTCTCGTCGATCTCACCGAAGACGGTGTACTGCGGCGGAAGGACAGAATCGCCGTACACCAGGAAGAACTGGCTGCCGTTCGTCCCCGGTCCGGCATTCGCCATCGCGAGGGTACCGCGCTTGTAGGTCATCGGCTCTTGCGATGCGGGGTCGTCGGGTGCGAACTGATCGGTGGGGAACTCGTTCGCGAACTGGTACCCGGGGCCCCCGGACCCGGACCCCGTCGGGTCACCGCACTGCAGCACCTGCAGACTGGGGGCCGTCGTCAGCCGGTGGCAGGTGGTCGCGTCGAAATAGTCCTGTGCTGCGAGGGACAGGAAGCTGTTGACCGTGCACGGAGAATCGTCGTTGTGCAGGACCAGCCCGATGTTGCCCTGCGACGTCTCGACACTGACGCTGATGTCGGTGTTGGACTCGCCCGAGGTGAGGATCCCCTCGGTGCGCGGTGGCTCCGCGGGCTTCGATGGTTCACGGCCGTCGGCCGGATACGCGCAGCTCACCGACTCGGCGAGAGGTTCGGCGCGGCCGTCGGGCAGCGCCGGGTATTCGGATTCCGACGTGTCGGTTGCGGTGGTGTCGGTGGCGTCGGTGTCCGTGTTCTCGGAGTCCCCGTTCATGGACCACAGGACGGCGGCCGCGCCGACCACCACGACGACCCCGAGCGCCGACAATCCGATAGTCAGGCGACGTCGTTTGCGCTCGCGTTCCGCTCGGCGCTCGAGCTGACGCTCGAGTTTGCGTTTCGCGGCCTGGCGCCGCTGTGCATTGCTCGGCACTGCAGTTGTCCTCCCGTGAACCGATCGATGTGCTGGTGCCCGCATTCAGGCCGAGTCGAGTTTGCCACCCCAACCTGAGAACGGGGCGTCTGGGCACAGCGCTTAGGCTGTACGAGACCACGAATGCCCACACCGTAGGAGCGATGCTCGTGCTCGTAACCGGATTCCCCGCGGGGATGTTCCAGACGAACTGCTACATCCTTGCGCAGGACAACGCGAAAGAGTGCGTCGTCGTCGACCCAGGCCAGGACGCCGCGGAGCCTCTGATCGAGTTCCTCACCGGCTCCGACATGACCCCACGGGCCGTGTTGCTCACGCACGGTCACCTCGACCACGTCTGGTCCGCTCAGGCCGTTGCCGATCGGTTCTCGATTCCCACCTACATCCACCCGGACGATCGTCACATGCTCAGCGATCCCGGTGTCGGATTGGGATCGAGCCTCGCTCCGATGCTCGAAGGAACCACATTCACCGAGCCGCACGAGGTGATCGAGCTCGCCGACGGCGACGAGGTCGAGCACGCGGGCATCAAGTTCGTCGTCGATCACACACCCGGCCACACCCAGCTCTGTCGTGCTGCGCACCCGCACCAGCAACCCGGACGGTGTCGAGTTCGAGGTCGCACTGACAGGCGACACGCTGTTCCAGGGATCGATCGGTCGGTCCGACCTTCCCGGGGGCAACCACGAGCAACTGCTCGCGTCGATCGCCGCGAAGTTGCTTGTCCTCGACGACACCACAGCGATACTGCCCGGGCACGGCGGTTCCAGCACGATCGGGCAGGAGCGGGCCTCGAATCCCTTCCTGGTCGGTCTCGCCGGATCCCGCTGACCCGATCCGGCGTATCGACACTTCCGACGAGAGAAAGCAGCGACAGTGAGCAAGGCCTCCACGTTTTCGGCTCCCAAGGGCGTGCCCGATTACGTTCCCCCTCAGTCCGCCGAGTTCGTGGCGGTACGCGACGGTTTGACCCGAGCCGCGCGCCTGGCGGGATACGGGCACATCGAGCTGCCGATCTTCGAGGACACCGGACTGTTCGCGCGTGGTGTGGGCGAGTCGACCGATGTCGTCACCAAGGAGATGTACACCTTCGCCGATCGCGGTGATCGATCGGTGACATTGCGACCCGAGGCACCGCCGGCGTCATGCGCGCGGTGATAGAGCACGGCCTCGACCGCGGGCAGCTGCCCGTCAAGTTGTCGTACTCGGGACCGTTCTTTCGCTACGAACGACCCCAGGCGGGGCGCTATCGGCAGTTGCAGCAGGTCGGAGTCGAGGCGATCGGTATCGACGATCCGGCTCTCGACGCCGAGGTCATCGCCATCGCCGATGCGGCTTCCGCGCCGTGGGTCTCGAGGGTTTCCGCCTCGAGCTCACCTCTCTGGGGGACGATACCTGCCGGCCGCAGTACCGGGAACGGTTGCAGGAGTTCTTGTTCGGTCTTCCCCTCGACGAGGAGACGCGTCGCCGTGCGGAGATCAATCCGCTGCGCGTGCTCGACGACAAGCGTCCCGAGGTTCGGGAGATGACCTCCGACGCACCGCTGATGCTCGACAATCTTTCCGACACCGCGCAGGCGCACTTCGACGAAGTGCGGGCACACCTCGATGCGCTCGGGGTGCCCTACGTGGTCAACCCCCGCATGGTGCGTGGACTCGACTACTACACCAAGACCACGTTCGAATTCGTGCACGACGGACTCGGCGCTCAATCCGGCATCGGCGGTGGTGGCCGGTACGACGGACTCATGGAACAGCTCGGCGGACAGCCGCTGTCCGGCATCGGATTCGGGCTCGGCGTCGATCGCACCATCCTCGCGCTCGCAGCGGAAGGCAAGACAGCGGCTACCCCTGCGAGATGCGAGGTGTACGGCATTCCGATGGGCGATGCGGCGAAGGCCGCGCTCGTACCGGTGGCGCACCACCTGCGGACCGCAGGAATCCGCGTCGACCTCGCCTACGGTGGCCGCGGCCTCAAAGGCGCGATGAAGGCGGCCGACAAGTCCGGCGCTGTCGTCGCCCTGGTCCTCGGCGACCGGGAACTCGAGGCCGGGGAGATCGTCGTCAAGGATCTCCGCAACGGTGAACAGGAGACCGTGCCGCTCGCCGAGGTCGTCGCACGCGTGGGTGAGGCAGTTGACCGCGCCTGACGGTCGGCAAGCGCCGAGACCGGAGCCGGTGGCCCTCGATCTGATTCCGGCGCAACTGCTGGCGCCGCGCGCCCGCAGACTCGCGATGCTGGCCATCCTCGGGGGACTGATCGTGGGCGCGATCGTATGGCTTGTCGCACCGTGGTGGGTCGCGGCCCTGGTTGCCGCCGTCGTAGGCCTCACGCCCGCGCTCGGTGCGCTCGCCGCGACGAAGCGGAATATCCGGCTCGACGGAACGGTGATCACGGCGAGTGGATTGTTCCGATCACACAGGTCGAACTCGAGCACCTCGCGGGGATCGAACTCCTCGTGCGTGCGGCCCGGGTGTCGCAGGTCATCGTGCGGGTCAACGATGGCAGCCATGGCCTGATCATGGTTCCGATCGCGTTGTACAGCGGCGAGGGCGGCCGTGAGCTGGATATTCTGGCTCTACGGAAGTTGGCGGACGCCGTCGCATCCAGTGAGCTCGCGTCCGCGGCCGCGATCTCGTCGGTTCTCGTCGAGCAACTGCGCGCGGAAGCGCGCGGTGCCGGGTTGGGTGAACGCCCGTTGTATCGCGCGGTCGAACTGGCTCGTGCCGCGGGACGAGTCCCGCAGACGACACTGACCGATCATGAAGTGGCGTCGCTCGTCGAGTAGCCCTTCCGGATCTTCTCGGGATCCGGAAGGGTCACCCTGAGCGGACATCCCTGCGGGTGTGCTGCCCGCTGGGCCGATCACCACTCGTCGTCGACGGCCCCGATCACCGCGGGGGTCACGAACGGTAGCTCGCCGACCACTTCGCTGCTGGTCCCGGAGGCGATGAGAATGCCCCGAGTGCCGCGGTGCTCGGTGTCCTCGCTGCGGTTCGTTGCAGCCATCGGTGCGCCACCGAGGGAAGCGCCGCGGGCGGTCGCGCCGACGGCTGCGGTACCGGCTGTACTCGCGCCGCTGGATGTCGGTGCCATGGAGAAAGGTGCCCCGGCCGACGGCATCGCTGTTGCACCGGCATTCGCGGCACCGTAGCTGCCGACCGCACTGCCGTATCCCGTCCCGATACTTCCCGCGCCGAGTCCTGCGGCACCGACACCCGACGTGACCGAGGTCGCATCGTGGCGGCTGCGCCGGTGGGGATGGTGGAGGTGGGAAGGGTCGAGGCGGGCCCGCCGACAGTGCCGGAGAAGACTTCGTCGATCTTCGCACCGCGCCCGAGACCGTGCTTGCGAGGCCACTGGGATCGAGTGGCATCGACGTCGAGGCCGGTGCCGGTACCGGGATCGGGGGAGTCAATGCATTCATCGCTACGGTGTGTCCGGTGAGTTCTCCGCGGGTGCGTGCGACGACCGCAAGTGCAGAACTGACGTGCTCGACGGCCGACGCGATCAGCGCCGCCTGTCCGGGCGGAGTCATCGCCACCGGTGCGGTCGCTACAGCGGATGCAATGAAAGAGTGTGCAATGCCGGTCAACTCGATGTTCCCGCGTTCCACGGTGGCGGTTGCCGCGCGCGTGACCTGACCGATGAGGTTGCCGCGCTCACTCAATTCGTAGGACGCGAACTGCGCTCTGGTCGAGTGATCGGCCGCCATATCGGCGGCAGTGCCTCCCACGATTCGGGCAGGGCAGCAAGGGCCGATCGGCCGAGGGATGCCGCACCGTCGAGCAGATGTGAGCCCTGCTGGAGAATGGTCGAGGGATCGAGTGCGTCGCAGATGCCGGTGCCGAACATACTTCCCAGTTCGACGACAGGTCGGAGCAATTCGTCGATCTCGGGCAGTGTGGGGACCGGAATCGACTGCAGCAGTTCTGCAATCGCTTCCGGTCCGGGTGCAGCCGGCGGCACGAAGCCGGG
>BBEG01000313.1 GCA_001312645.1 Rhodococcus sp. JCM 9791 | reverse complement strand
CACCGGGGCATCCGGCGCGCCGCCGGTCGTCGCACCCCGGCGCCGGCTGGACCGCAAACGCTTCTCGAGCCACGTCGCGAAGCGGGTCAAAGCGCTGTTCAGGATGATCATGATCGCGGCCACCACCAGCAGCGACGGTAGGTAGTTCTGGAAGTAGGCCCCGAGTTGCTGTCCCGACCGCACCACTTCGACGTAGCCGATGAGGTAGCCCAGTGCGGAGTCCTTGAGCGCGATCACCATCTGCGACACGATTGCCGGAAGCATCACGGTCACAGCCTGAGGCAACAGGATCAACCGCATGGTCTGGCCCTTGCGCAGGCCGATCGCCGATGCCGCTTCGGTCTGGCCCTTGGGGAGTGAGTTGATGCCGGCGCGCACGATCTCGGCGATCACCGATCCGTTGTAGAGCGTCAGGCCGGTCACGACTGCGGCCAGTGCAAGGTAATCGGATTTGAACAGGCGGTACTCGGCGAACACCTGGTACGCGAAGATCATCAGGATGAGCACGGGGATCGCGCGGAACAGTTCGACGATGAACCCGGACACCATCCGAATGGAACGATGCTCGGACATGCGGCCGATGCCCAGAATCGCACCCAGAATCAATGCCAGCACGATCGACAGCGCAGCGGCGACGAGAGTGCCCCGAATACCTGGGATCAGATACGTCGTCCAGCTCGACGACTCGAGGAACGGGTCCCACTTGGCTGCAGTGAGCTGCCCCTGGGAATCCAATGCGCGGTACACGACATACGCAATGACCACGAGAACGACGCCCACGACGACGGACAGCACGCGGTACAGCGCGCGCGCCTTCGGACCGGGAGCGTCGTAGAGAACAGTGCCTTCCGAACTCATCGCGCTACCTCGAATCGCTTGCTGAGCCAGCCGAACAGCAGGCCGGTCGGGAGGGTCAGGATCACGAAGCCCAAGGCGAAGATCCCGCCGATGACGAAGATGGCGGCCTCGTTCTCGATCATCGTCTTCATCAGCAGGGACGCCTCGGCCACACCGATCACCGACGCGATGGTCGAGTTCTTGGTGAGCGCGATGAGCACGGAACCGAGCGGTGCGATGACTGCGCGGAATGCCTGCGGCAGCACGATGAACCGGAGATTCTGGCTGAACGTCAGGCCCAGGGAGCGGCCTGCTTCGGACTGCCCGAGGTGGACGGTGTTGATGCCGGCGCGCAGCGACTCGCACACGAAGGCGGCGGTATAGACCGTGAGTCCCAGTACCGCGAGCCGGAAGTTGTTGTCCACGAGGAATGTCGGAGATGACTGCGGCGCGAGATTGATCTGAAGCGTCTGCGACAGTCCGAACAGACAGAAGATGATGATCAGCGTCAGCGGCGTGTTCCGGAAGACAGTGACGTACGCCGTGCCGATGGCCCTGGCGACCGGGATCGGCGACACGCGCATGGCGGCGAGGATCGTTCCGAGGATCAGCGAACCGATCGCGGACAACACTGTCAGCTGGATCGTCGTCCAGAATGCTTCGAGCAGTTGACTGCCGTACTTGCTCAGCAGATCCACAGGTCAACTCCGGGATCGAGGGGACGGGAACTATCGGGGGCCGTTCGGCCGGTCCGTGAGCTCGTCACGAACCGGCCGGACGTACCTGGGGAGCAACGCCGGATCAGTACCGATCGACGGTCGGCGGCTCCGGCAACGGGTACCCGGACGCACCGACGGTGGCTCGAAGGCCTCCGCCCAGGCTCCGCTGTCGATCATCTCCTGGATCGCATCGTTGATGGCGGTCCGCGACGCGTCGTCACCCTGGGCCAGGCCGATGCCGTATCGCTCCTCGGTGAACGGCTCACCGACGACCTTGAAGTCGCCGGGGCTCTGTGCCGCATACCCGGCGAGAATGATGTCGTCGGTGGTCACCGCATCGACCGCGCCGTTGCGCAACGCTTCCACGCAGGCGGAATAGGTGTCGAACTCCTGCAACTGCACGTCCTGCGCGTACGTGTCCTTGACGTTCTGTGCAGGGGTCGAACCCGTCACCGAACACAAGCGCTTACCGCCGTTGAGCGATTCCGGACCGGTGATCTCGGTTTCATCGGCGCGCACGAGCAGCGACTGGCCGGCGATGAAATACGGTCCGGCGAAGTCGACCTTCTCCTTGCGGGCGTCGGTGATCGAGTAGGTCGCGACGATGTAGTCGACCTCGCCGTTCTGGATCAGCGTCTCGCGCTGAGCCGACGGCGACTCCTTGAACTCGATGTTCTCCTCGGACACTCCGAGCTGCCCGGCCACGTATTTGGCGACCTCGACATCGAATCCGCTGAACGTACCGTCGGGGTTGCGGAGGCCGAGCCCGGGCTGATCGAATTTGATTCCGACCACGAGGTTGCCGTTTTCCGCCGAGCTCGTGACACTGCGGGTTTCGTCGCCACCACACGCTGTGGCAGCGAGAGCAACGGCAATGACGCCGATGCCGACGCGGATCGAGCGGGACATTTTCATCGAGAACCTCCGGTTGTGGTGTTCGGTGCGGGCTGTCGTGCCGTGGTGCTCAGGTGCGCCGTGGTGCTCAGTGGCTGAGGATCTTGCCGAGGAAATCCTTGGCTCGATCGGATTTGGGAGCGGTGAAGAACTCGGTGGGATCGGTGTCCTCGACGATGCGGCCGTCGGCCATGAACAAGACGCGGTCGCCGGCCTTGCGGGCGAAGCCCATCTCGTGGGTGACGACGACCATCGTCATTCCCTCCTTGGCGAGCGAGGTCATCACGTCGAGAACCTCCTGGACCATCTCCGGGTCGAGTGCGGAGGTGGGCTCGTCGAACAGCATCACCTTCGGGCTCATGGCCAGCGCGCGGGCGATCGCGACGCGTTGCTGCTGACCGCCGGAGAGTTGTGCGGGGTATTTGTCGGCCTGATTTGCGATTCCCACGCGGTCGAGCAACTGCAGGGCGCTCTCCTGCGCCGCGTCCTTCTTCTGCTTGCGGACCTTGAGCGGGCCGAGCATCACGTTCTCGAGGATGGTCTTGTGTGCGAAGAGGTTGAACGACTGGAACACCATGCCGACATCGGCGCGCAGCGCTGCCAAGGCCTTGCCTTCGTCCGGAAGGGTCTTGCCGTCGACCCGGATCTCGCCGGAGTCGATCGGCTCGAGCCGGTTGATGGTCCGGCACAGCGTGGACTTTCCGGACCCCGACGGACCCACCACGATGACCACCTGGCCGGACGGAACCTCGATGTCGATGTCTTGGAGGACATGCAGAGCACCGAAGTGTTTATTGACGTTCGTCATCGTGATCATCGGGGTTGTGCTGCCCGATTCCCCCGAAGGCTTCGCCGAACCCGCTTCCGCTGGTGTCATGATCAAGACCCTATGCGGTCGCTGTCAGGAACCTCCACATTTCGTCCCATCGACATTCAACTTTTACAGCGACGGGGCCGCGAGACCGGAACGTCGCTGTGCCGGACGTCGGTGCGGCGCGGCGGACACGGTCACCGCCGGGACGGTCGGTTATTCTCGTGAGCTACCCTGAGACGTGTCATTGATCGACGATGTTGCCCCGAACACAGTGCCCGGACCTACGAGGTCCGCACCTACGGCTGCCAGATGAACGTGCACGATTCGGAGCGTTTGTCCGGCCTGTTGGAAGACGCCGGATTCACTCGAGCCGACCCCGGCGCGTCACCGGACCTGGTGGTCTTCAACACCTGCGCGGTTCGCGAGAACGCCGACAACAAGTTGTACGGCAACCTGAGTCATCTCCGGCCGGTCAAGGACGAGAACCCGAACATGCAGATCGCCGTCGGGGGGTGTCTGGCGCAGAAGGATCGTGCCACCGTCGTGAAGAAGGCACCGTGGGTCGATGTCGTGTTCGGCACCCACAACATCGGCAATCTCCCGGCGCTCCTCGACCGTGCACGCCACAATCGCAAGGCCGAGGTCGAGATCCTCGAGTCGCTCGAAGCATTCCCCTCGACGCTCCCCGCGAAGCGCGAGTCACCCTATGCGGCTGGGTGTCGATCTCGGTCGGATGCAACAACACGTGCACCTTCTGCATCGTGCCTGCCTACGCGGCAAAGAGGTCGATCGCCGACCCGGAGACATCCTCGCCGAGGTACAGGCGCTCGTCGACGAGGGCGTTCTCGAAGTGACACTGCTCGGGCAGAACGTCAACTCGTACGGGCGTTCCTTCGCCGACCCGGAACAACCCCGCGATCGCGGAGCATTCGCGTCGTTGCTCCGCGCGTGCGGCGACATCGACGGTCTCGAGCGCGTGCGGTTCACCTCGCCGCATCCCGCCGAGTTCACCGACGACGTCATCGAAGCGATGGCGTCGACACCCAACGTCTGCCCCCAGCTCCACATGCCGTTGCAGTCCGGCAGCGACCGGGTCCTGCGCGCGATGCGTCGTTCGTACCGCAAGGAGAAGTTCCTCGGCATCATCGAACGGGTCCGTGCGGCCATGCCGCACGCCGCCATCACCACCGACATCATCGTCGGGTTCCCCGGCGAGACCGAAGAGGACTTCCAGGACACCCTCGATGTCGTCGAGAAGGCACGGTTCACCAGTGCCTTCACCTTCCAGTACTCCAAGCGCCCCGGCACACCCGCCGCCGATATGGACGAACAGCTCCCGAAGGCCGTCGTCCAGGAGCGGTACGAGCGGTTGATCGCGCTCCAGGAGCGCATCACCCTCGAGGAGAACCGCAAGCTCATCGGTGCCGAGGTCGAACTGCTCGTCGCGTCCGGTGAAGGCCGCAAAAATGCAGAAACCGCCCGGATGAGCGGTCGCGCACGCGACGGACGTCTCGTGCACTTCCGGCCGGAAGGCAACATCGACACCGCGGTCCGGCCCGGCGACATTCTCACGATCGTCGTCAGCGACGCCGCTCCGCATCATCTCGTCGCCGACACCCCGATCCTCACCCACCGCCGCACTCGCGCGGGCGACCACTTCGAACAGGGGCGCCTGCCCAAGACGAAACCGATCGGTGTGGGGCTCGGTCTGCCGAGCATCGGTGCCCCTGAACCCCTACCGACACAGATGGGATGCAACGCATGACGACGGGCGAGAACAGTCCGAACATCGACAGGGGCACGGATGGTGACACAGACCGGCTGAGCGACCAGGGGCTCAGAGCGGCCCGCGCCGACCTCGAGGCGGCCGAACGCAGGATCGCGGGTGAGATCGACCGGAGCCGCGCGATGTTCGTCGCCGTCGCGGTGCTCGTGCTCCTCGCTCGTTCAGCCTTCCGCACGCCGGTTCAGCCAACGGGTGGGACGTTCTCTCGTTCGCGTCCGACGCGACAGCAGAGTCGATTGCGCTTCCGTCTCGCATCTTCGTGTGGCTCGCACTCGTCTTCGGTGGCGTCGCGTCGATCCTCGCGCTCGTGACCCGCAAATGGTTTCTGGCATGGGTCGCCGCCGCCGGTTCCGCTGTGTCGATCATCTTCGGGTTGCTCACGGTGTGGTCACGTCAGACGCTCCCGGTCGACTCCGGCGCGTCCGGGCCCGGAATCGGCGTGTTCCTCGGCTGGCTCGCGTCATGGTCCTGACGTTCCACTGGGTCCGCGTGGCCTGGTCCCGTACGTCCGCGCAGCTCGAGGCCACGGCCGAGCTGCGGCGCGTCGCCGAAGAGGACGACCGCCGGGGAATGTTCGGTGGCCATCTGAAGTAGGGCCGCACACTTTTGCGGCGAGCCCCGTTCGGGCCGGATTCCTGCCGGCACGAACGGGGCTCGTTCTTGTTCGGGGTCTGCGGTCAGCGTTCGCCGACGGCGCTTTCCGCGGCTTCCGCCCACTCGCGCACTGTGCGGCCTGAGCGAGCGCCGCATCGGCGTCCTTGGTGCGGCCCTTCGCCTGTGCCTTCTCCGCTTGTTCCTCGAATTGCTGGACTCGTTCGCGGAACTGAGCAGCGCGGGCGAGGGCTTCGGGGTCGGTCCGCCGCCACTCG
>BBEG01000312.1 GCA_001312645.1 Rhodococcus sp. JCM 9791 | reverse complement strand
GGGCTCTGCGGATGAGACAGCGCGGGAAGCATGGCAACGATCCAGCCGACGACCGACCCGATCGCGGCTGCCGCGGTGACGAGACCCACCTCGGCGGCACTCTCTGCGAAGCCCGCGGCACCGGCCGCGGCGAAGATGAGGATGACGGGGCCCGGTCCAGTGATCCGGAACGCGGTGAGCAGCCAGAACGACACCCCTGCACCCACGGAGAGCAGGAGGATCTGCAGCCACATCGTCAATCCGACGGCACCGAGCAGGGCGCCGAACGCGGTGAAGGCGGTGACACCGAGGCCGACAGCCGCCAGCTTCGTGGCGAGCCGAGGGAACGGTTCGTAGCGCAGAAAGGCCGAGGACAGCGCACCGAGCGCGGCGAATCCCGCGACTTCCTGATGGCCGAGGAGGCCCCCTCCGACCAGCGCGATCAACGTAGCCACGCCGACGCGAACCGCCACGGCGATCGTGGGATCAGCGCGGCGCATCTCGAGAGACTCCCGCCACGCGGTGGCCGACAGCGAATGCGCCAACGCGCCGCCCGAGTAGCGGAGGCGGTTGCGATCAGTGCGGTCAGGCGTTCGTTGCATCCTTCGATTCTAATATTTCGTATGTAAATTATCTATGAACTTGTTGGATTCGGACCGTTAGAATGCACACATGCCCACGTCCTCTGCTCGCTCCGACTACGTCGAACGCATCCGCCACGCGTGGGCGGCCCGCTATCCCGAACTCGATCTCCGGCCGATCGACGTGATCGGCCGGATCACTCGCATCAGCTCGCTCGCTCTCAACCGGCTCGACAGAGAACTCGAATCGAGCGGGATCGGCCGCACCGAATTCGAGGTGCTCAGCGCCCTCGCGCGCAGCGACTTCCCATTGCGCGCGAGCGAGGTCACCTCCGTCACCGGCATCTCCGGGGCGTCCACCACCAAGCACACCGAACGGCTCGTGAAGATCGGTCTGGTCGAACGTCAGCGTCTCGAACGCGACGGACGCGTGGTGCTGCTCTCCCTCACCGATGCGGGCCGTGAACTCGTCGAACGGGCACTTCCGCGACGCATCGAGAGTGAAAGACAGATGCTCGACGGACTCAGCGACGACGAACTCGACGTGCTCACCGAACTGCTGCAACGCATCGCACGCAACGTCGAAGACCGGACGCTACCCTGACCTGCGGCGCGATGAGTTTCCCCCATCTCCACGGGTTTCCGTGAGTCGTCGATCCACGGAAACCCGCAGGAGCCGAGGAACGTTCAGCACGCTACCTCAGGGCATCTCGACGGTTTCGGCCCGCTCGATCTCGGCGACCGCGCGTCGCAGATAAGGGCCCGGAGCGGATGTGCGCGCGGCGAGGAGATCGGCGAGTACCAGCAGACCTGCCGTCAGATAGTCGCCCGGTCGCACCTTCGGGGCCTCGTCGTCGTGTACACCCAATGTGCCGGTGAGCACCGCGACCACCGCGTCGGGTTGCAGCGACGGCAACCAGCGCATGCCGTTCCGAAGCGCTCGCTCGAGCACTGTCTGCACATCCTCGCCCGTCAGCCCATCGGGGTGCAGTTCCTCGAGCAGCTCCCGCAGCATCCCCGCGTGTACCGCGGTGACCTGCTCGTACGGCAACGTGACCAACTCCGCGAGTGCGTCGTCGAACACCGGCACCGTCTCGTCACGAACCGCGGTCAATGCAGTGTCGGTGGACGTCGCGATGCGGCGGGTGATCGTCGGCCAATGATCGGGCCACACGGAAGGCTCCTCGTAATTCTCGGATACAGCAGTAGTTCCAGGTCGGGCACAACAATCACAAGCGACGCTGCAACTCCAGAGCGTCGTGCGGTGCAAATCCTTTCATGTCGTTGTCGAAATACACGTAGACGTCCAGCCCGTCGCCCAGCCATCCCTCGATACGTTCGGACCAACGATCGAGCGCTTCGGATGTATAGCCACTCGCATACAATTCCTTGTCTCCGTGCATCCGCACATACACGAAGTCCCCGGTGACCTCGGTCAGGAACGGATACCGCCCCGCGGTGTCCGCGACGACGAGAGCGATGTCGTGCTTCCGGAACATGTCGATCGCAGCGGACGTCGCGAAGTCGGGGTGGCGCACTTCCACCGCGTGCCGCAACGGCCGGTCGGCATCTGTGTCCACCCAGGCCCGGTCGTCGGGCACCTTGTCGGTGCGACCGCGAGCCAACTAGACGGCGTTCGTCGTCGTCCGCGGCAGCAGGTCGAAGAACCCGGAGAGCCGGGGCTCGTCGAACCCCAATGTGGGCGGCAACTGCCACAGCAGCGGCCCCAATTTCGGTCCGAGAGCCAAAATGCCCGACGCGAAGAAGTTTGCCAGCGCCTCGTCGACGTCGAGAAGTCGTTTCATGTGGGTGACGAACCGGCCGCCCTTGACCGCGAAGACGAAATCGTCAGGCGTCGCGTCGAACCACGCCCGGTAGCTGCTCGGTCGCTGCAGCGAATAGAACGAACCGTTGATCTCGATCGTGCCGAGCCGCTCGGACGCATACTCGAGTTCACGACGCTGTGCCAGGCCCTTCGGATAGAAGTCGCCCCGCCAACCCTGATATCGCCAACCGGAGATTCCGATCCGTGCCGATGCCACGTTCCGAGGATACGACTCATCCACTTACGGGCGAGTGACATCGATTCCCGCGCGAATCAACGTAACCGGTCCTATCCTGTGAAGGCCGTCAAGATCGCGAAGTCATACGCAAGGAGCCGCTATGTCCGCGAACCGAGAGCCTTCGGTCGACCCGTTCCGCTCGTTGTTCAAGACAGTCTGGTGGGTGGTGCTGATCCGCGGCATCCTCGCAGTGCTCTTCGGCATCATCGCCCTGGTGTGGCCCGGAATCACGGTGTGGGCGCTCGTCGTCGTGTTCGCGGTGTACGCCATCGTCGACGGCGCCGTGCTCGTCTGGCATTCCATCCGAGATCGCGCAACCCTGGACGGCTGGGGACTCTGGCTGGCCATGGGCGTCGTGTCCGTCCTGGCAGGCCTGGTCGCGCTGTTCTGGCCCGGGATCACCGCGCTGGTGCTGCTGTACCTGATCGCCTTCTACGCCATCTTGTTCGGCATCATCGGTATCGTCGGTGCTGCGGTTCCGGAAGGTCCCGGATTCGGGATGGGTGTGGTCGCTGGTCGCCGGTGTCGTCGCAGTGATCTTCGGCGTGATCCTGCTGATCTTCCCGGGTTCGGGCATCCTCGGTCTGATCGTCCTGCTCGGCATCTACGCGATCCTGTTCGGCATCCTGCTGATCGTCATGTCGTTCCAGGTACGCAGCGCGGCGAAGAAGGCCGGCATCATGTGAGCCGGCCATCTCCGTGCGGCGGGTCAGGCGTTCATCAACCGGCCCCACGCGTGCCAGCGCTCGATCTCGATCCACGCGCTCACACGCTTGCGGTCGCGGACACCGTAGGGCTGCCCGGTGTAGTGACGGGCGATCCGATCGATCTCGGCCAGGTCGGGGTCGTCGACGAATTCGACGACCCTGCCCTGGAGACTCACGTGCGTGACCCAGTCCTCCGGATCCATCGCACTCAGAGCCACACGCGGTCATTGCGGAGATACTCGAGACGCTTGCGACCCTCGTCCATGTTCACGAGGATCCGGCCGTTCTCGTAGAGGTACCAGGTGGGCACCGACACGGGTTGGCCGCTGGCGCGCAACGAGGTGATCGTCGCGTGGCACGGCCGTGCCAGCAGCTCGGCAACAGCATCGGGGAGCGGGGGCTTCGGCACAGTGAACTCCTTCGGGACGGTGTTCTGTTCGAACTCGAATTCCGAGCGTAGCGAACGTCGGCCGGTAGAATCCTGGACTCGTATCGAGTCTCAGGATGAGGCGAGACGTGCCGAACACGATCTTCGCGTCTGTGGTGATCGAGCGCATCGCCCGAGGGCATGCCCTGGGACGGCACTTCCGAAGAGTTGGTTGACGAAGTATCCGTTTACGCACCGTCTCCTCTGAGAACCCTGTCCAGCGCATTGTCGGTCACAGCGGCGACTTCCGAGAGGCCCGAACATTTACCCGAAAGCACCACGCATCGCTCGGAACCGTCCGACCATGGAAGACGACAGCAACACCGCTCGACGAAAGCAGGAACCATGCCGAAATTTCTGTGGCAGGTCACCTACACGACAGAGGGCGCACAAGGACTGTTGAGCGACGGCGGCAGCGCCCGCCGCGACGCTATCGTCGCGATGGTCGAAAGTGTCGGCGGCAGCGTCGAGTCCGTGCACTTCGCACTGGGCGGACACGACCTGTACGTGCTCGGCGAGGTGCCCGACGAGATCGCCGCCGCCACTTTGGAACTCCGCACCATCGCCTCCGGTGCCGCGCGGTCGAAGCCGATCGTGCTGCTCACCCCGGAGCAGGTCGACGAAGCCGCGCGGCGGGACGCGTCCTATCGAGTACCCGGCAGCTGATCCGCTCCGAGTACCTCGTCGGTGTGCTGCCCGTGCCGAGGTGCAGGTCGCGCGGCGGTGTAGTGACCGTTCCAGCGCAACGGCGAGCGCGCGGTGAGCACCGGACCGATGTCGGGCTGGTCGACGTACTGCACTACCGAATCGGAACGGGCCGCGAGGTCGGCTGCGACCTCGTCCATCCTCCGATACGGCGCCCACAGCACGCGCCTGCCCGCGAGGTCCGCTTCGATCTGCTCGAGGGTCCGCGAGGAGAACCACGGCGCGAGAATCGCGGTGATCGCGTCTCGTGCCGCATAGCGGTCGCCTTCGTTCTCGAAATCGAGACCGCGCTGCGCGGCGAGTGCGGTGAACACGTCGGCGGTGCCGGTGACCTCGACGAGTGCCCGCCACTGCCCACGCGTCAGACCGATAATCATGACGTAACGACCATCGGCAGTGGAGAATTCGGAACCGTAGCTGCCGTACAGCGCATTGCCATGCAGCTCCCGTCCCGATCCTCGCGCCTGGGCCTCGGCCAGCCAACCCATGCTCGCGACTGCGGAGTTCGCGACGTCGTCGAGGGCGAGTTCGAGATACGCACCCTCACCGGTCTGTTCGCGGCGCCGGAGCGCAGTGACGATACCGAGCGCCGCATGCACACCGGTGAGCAGATCCCACGCGGGCAGCACATGGTTGACCGGTGTACCGAGACCGGTCGGGCCTGTCATCAGAGGAATCCCTGCGGCAGCGTTGACGGTGTAGTCGACCGCGGGGCTGCCGTCGGCATTGCCCGAGATGTGGAGGTGGATCAGATCAGCGCGGCGTTCCCTGAGCGTCTCATGGGCAAGCACGGCGCGTGCGCGGCGTTCTCGAGGACGATGCCGGCATCGGCGATCAACTCGACGACACGGGCACGCCCCTCGTCGCTGCGCAGGTCCGCCGCGACCGAGCGTTTCGCCTGGTTGAGGCCGGTCCAGTACAGGCTCGCCCCGTCATCGGTGAGCGGCCAGCGACCACCGTCGACAGCGCCGCCGATCGGGTCGACGCGGATGACGTCCGCTCCGAGTTCCGCGAGCATCCTGCCCGCGGTGGGTCCGGCGACGAAGCTGGACAGATCGATGACGCGGATTCCGTCCAGCGGACGCCCGGTCACGCGACCCTCTCGAAGATCGCGGTCAGGCCCTGGCCACCGCCGATGCACATCGTCTCGAGGCCGTAACGGGCGCCGCGACGATCGAGTTCACGCAGCATCGTCGCGAGGATCCGCACGCCGGTTGCGCCGACGGGGTGTCCGAGGGAGATCCCGGACCGTTGACGTTGGTGCGCTCGAAATCCGCTGCGGTGAACTTCCATTCGCGCGTCACGGCGAGGGCCTGTGCAGCGAATGCCTCGTTGAGTTCGATGAGATCGATATCCGACAGGTTCAGTCCCGCACGATCGAGTGCCTTCGCGGTGGACGGCACCGGGCCGATCCCCATCTCGCGGGCGCACTCCGGCGGCAGCCCATGTGACGAGCTTGCCGAGCGGGC
>BBEG01000311.1 GCA_001312645.1 Rhodococcus sp. JCM 9791 | reverse complement strand
GTCCGGGAGTGTGTGGATCATGCGCGCAGTCGGAGGGGTCTCGCCGTCGGTGATCAGTGCTGTGAGCTCCGGAGCCCACCCTTCGAACTCGGCCGCGATCCGGGCGCTCGCAGCGGCGGGGTCGGTGAAGTCGATGTCGGCGATCCACTCTGCGGAGCGGTTCAGCTCGACGTAGGTGTGGAGGATGTTTCCCGACTCGCGGTGGGCGACGATTCCCTTTCCCGGGGTCAGTGCATACATGGCACCCTGGCCGACGGCCACGGCCGTCGCGGGATGCTTCTCGTCGGCGTCGTACAGGTAGGTCTCGACGAATGTGGTGCCGGCGTATTCGGGGGTGTCGTCGGAGAGTAGGGGGCGGATCTTCGACCAGGCGCCGTCGGCGCCGACGAGGAGGCCCGTCGTCACGTGTGCGCCGTCGGAGAGAGTCAGTTGGTGCCGGCCGTCGCCGAGAGGCCGGACATCCGCGACCTTGCGTCCCCACTGGACTGTGCCGTCGGGCAAGGAATCGAGCAAAATGCGGCGCAGGTCTCCGCGGAGCACTTCGGGGCGCGCCGTCGAGTCGTTGCTGGGCATGTCGAGGAGCAGGGTGCCGTGCTGGTCGAGCAGGCGTGCAGCGTCTGCGCCCTCGTGGATGATCGCATAGAACTCGTCGGTGAGTCCGGCTGCTTCGAGCGCACGCTGTCCATCCTGCTCGTGGATATCGAGTTGGCCGCCCTGCGTTCGGGACTCGGCCGAAGGATCGGTCTCGTAGATGGTCGTGGGGATGTTGTGGAGGTGCAGCACACGGGCGAGAGTGAGGCCGCCGAGGCCTGCGCCGACGATAGTGACTGGTGTCGTCATCGTGTCGAGTTCCTTTCAAGTGATCATGGAACGCTGTTCCAAATGTGTCAAGATGGTCCTCATGGCGACCAGAACACGGCGGACCGATCGGCGCACCGATGCTCTTTCGAAGGAGCGAATCGTGGAGGCGGCGATCGAGATTCTCGACGCCGAGGGCGAGAGCGGGCTGACGTTCCGAGCGCTCGCGGCTCACCTGGCCACGGGGGCCGGTGCGATCTACTGGCACGTCGCCAACAAGAGTGAGCTACTTGCGACGGCTGCCGACGACGTCATCGCCCGCGTCATGACCGATGTGGAGGAGGGCACGGAACCGCGGGAGGCGATCCGATCCATCACTTCCGGAGTGTTCGATGCGATCGACGCGCACCCCTGGGTGGGCACCCAACTCTCCCGTGAGCTTGGCAATCCGCGATAACACAGATCCTCGAAGGTGTCGGCGGACAAGTCCAGGCGTTGGGTGTTCCCGAACGAGCGCAATTCGACTCCGCGTCCGCGCTCGTGAGCTACATTCTCGGTCTCGCTGCGCAGTACGCCGCTGCCGCTCGGCTCCTCGCGGAGGATACGGATCGCTCGGCGTTCCTCGCGACCGTCGCCGCACGGTGGGCTCAGCTGGACCGGGCGAAGTATCCCTTCGTGCATCAGGCGGCGACACAGATGCGCGACCACGACGACCGCGAACAATTCCTTGCCGGCATCGACCTCATCCTCGACGGCATGACCACCATCAGGTAGCGCTCCGATCCGAAATCCCGGTCGAGAGACCGCTGCTGCGGTGTCGTCCGTCGTGATGGATGCACGGCGGGCGGGCGAGTTGCCAACTCGAGGGAGGTGCTCCACCGGGTCTGCTGTGCACGCCGCCATGCCTGCGGCCACTCGTGTTCAGCGTCGTTCTCGTCGTCGAACAGAGGGCGAATATCCTTGGCCGCCATGATCTGATCGTTGATCTCCCGCGCCTGAGCGATGACACTGTCGATGTCTTCTTCACGCTCGCATTGCATCGCAGAGCTGCGCAGCCCAGTGCGTCGGCCAGCTTGACGAAGTCCGGGATCCGGCGTGAGTGAGCGTGTGCTCGGCGGTGGCGAGCTCGTGAGAAGGAGTCAAACACGACCGACGATCACCGGCAATCTGCAGCGATCTCATTCAGCATCTTGCCAACGTCTGAGAGCGAGCCGCAGGTAAAGATACGCAGAATGCTCAAATTCCGCTGGCGGTA
Source organism: Rhodococcus sp. JCM 9791 (assembly GCA_001312645.1). GTDB lineage: Bacteria > Actinomycetota > Actinomycetes > Mycobacteriales > Mycobacteriaceae > Rhodococcus. Next base: position 3,888 of record BBEG01000311.1, on the reverse strand, counting down.
TTGCGTAAGTGTGCGTCGATAGTCGACTGTAATGAGAGAACTGCATAGTCGGTTCATCCGCTTCACTCACGACCTGAGCACGAGCGACCTGAGGACGAGCGAACACCATCACCGTCAGCCCACCCCTGCTCGCCCCCATCCCCGGCGAGCAGGGGCAATGGGATGCGGATCGTCGTCTGCGCAGGATTGTCGCCACAACATCGTGATGGCACTCTCCGGCCGACCAATCCACTCAGCTACCCCAGGAAGTGATGTCATGACTGCGAGTACCTCGTCCGCTGATCTGCACGCACCGGTGTCCGGTGTCAGCACGGACACGCTGGCTGAGATCGAGCAGCGTGTGCTGTGGCTCTCGACCTCGATAATCCACCACGCCAACCGTATTCGACCGAATCCCACTGGCCTCAAGGTCGGCGGTCATCAGGCGTCGTGCGCGTCGATGGTGTCGATCATGACGTCGCTGTGGTTCGAGCAGTTGCGACCGGGCGATCGGGTGTCGGTCAAACCACATGCCTCCCCGGTGCTGCACGGCATCAACTACCTCCTGGGGGAGCTGGACGAGAAGTACCTGACGACGCTGCGTGAGTTCGGCGGATTGCAGTCGTATCCGTCCCGGTCGAAAGACCCGGATCCGGTGGACTATTCGACCGGGTCGGTCGGCATCGGGGCGACGGCTCCGATCTGGGGTGCCATCGCCCGCCGCTACGTCGACACCGCCATCGGTGGCGCCGGGACGGGCAGGCAGTACTCCCTCGTCGGTGACGCCGAACTCGACGAAGGCGCGGTGTGGGAAGCGGTCCTCGATCACTCGGTCGCCGAACTCGGCGAGATCGTGTGGATCGTCGATCTGAACCGGCAGTCCCTGGACCGGGTGGTGCCGAACATCGCCGCCGGCCGGCTCGAAGCTATGTTCGCGGCCGCCGGGTGGCAGGTCATCACCGTGAAATTCGGGACCCTGCTGGAATCATTGTTCACCCGCCCGGGCGGCGCAGCGCTGCGTACCCGGATCCTGGACATGCCGAACCCCGAGTACCAGCGGATGTTGCGGCGTACCGCCGACGAGGTGCGCACGAGACTACCTGGTGACGGACCCGACGCCGCTGCGGTGGCGTCGCTGATCGCCGAGTTGGACGACGACACCCTGCTGCAGGCGATCCGCAACCTCGGTGGACATGATCTCGACGCACTGCGCGCAGCGTATGCGCAGATCGACGACACCCGTCCCACGGTGATCATTGCCTACACCGTCAAGGGCCGCGGGCTGCCCACCGAGGGCCATCCACAGAACCACTCGTCGCTGCTGACCGTCGATCAGTACACGCAGCTCGCAGCAGAGCTCGGCATGGATCCGACCGACCCGTGGGCGCGTTTCGGCGCCGGCAGTGCGGCCGACCATCTCTGCCGGGCCACTGCGAGCAGGTTGGCCCGCGACACGGTCGAACTCGGTACACCACCGGCCGTCCCGGCCGACATCGGACGCACCCCGTCGGGGACGTCCACCACCCAGGCTGCTCTGGGTCGGACGTTGCTGGATTTGAGCCGTGAAGCTCCGGATGCGGCGAAGCGCGTCATCACCGTCAGTCCCGACGTCTCGTCCACCACGAACCTGGCGGGCTGGTTGAACAAGGTCGGGGTGTGGTCGCCGAACGAACGCCGCAACTGGTTCGACGACGACGCCGAGACGATCATGCACTGGCGGGAGAAGCCCACCGGGCAGCACATGGAACTCGGTATCGCCGAAACCAACCTGGTCGGATTGATGGGTGAGCTCGGCGCCACATGGAGTCGCTGGGGGCAGCCTCTGTTCCCGATCGGCGTGATGTACGACCCGTTCGTCGAACGGGCACTCGAGCGTGGTCGTACGGAATCTACGCGGGTGGCCAGTCGATCCTCGTGGGCACTCCCTCCGGTGTGACGCTTGCCGCGGAAGGTGGTGCGCACCAGTCGATCAAGACCCCGTCGATCGGATTGGAGCAGCGGGGTGTGTCAGTTACGAACCGGCATTCGCGATCGACACCGAGTGGACGCTGCTCGACAGCATCTCCCGGCTCGGTCGGCCCGATGGATCGTCGTCGTATCTGCGACTGTCGACTCGCCCGGTGGATCAGACTCTGGCGAATGTGCCGACGGATCCCGCTGCCCGAGAACGTCGTCGTCGGCAGGTGGTCGCGGGCGCCTATACGCTTCGGCGCACCGAGGATCCGGCGGTGTCGCTGGTCGGTATGGGTGCGGTGATCACCGAAACTCTCGCTGCTGCTGACCGGTTGGCTGCGCAGGGTATTGCGACCGATGTCATCTGTGTCACGAGTCCGGGACGGCTGTTCGAGGCGGTGCAGGCGCGTCGTGGGCTTGCCGACGGGGCGTCGTGGATTCTCGATCAGGTGTTCCCCGCCGACCGGGCAGCACCGATGGTCACTGTTCTCGATGGTCACCCGCACACGTTGGCGTTCCTCACCGGCATCAACAATGTTCCGGGATCTGCTCTCGGCGTCAGTACTTTCGGGCAGGTCGGGTCGCTCGAGGATGTGTACAAGTACCACGGGATAGATACCGACAGCGTCGTCGGTGCTGCACTCGACCTCATCGCCTGACCCAAGGAAGACGAAGAAATGACGACGACACAAACAGGTATCTCGGTGACGTTGCCGTCTCTCGGCGAGAACGTCACCGAGGCGACCATCACTCGATGGCTCAAATCGGTGGGCGACAGCGTCGTAGAGGGTGAGGCGCTGCTCGAGGTCGCTACCGACAAGGTTGACACCGAGATCCCGTCACCCACTACCGGCACCCTCGTCGAACTCTTGGCCGCAGAGGACGCGGTCGTCGAAGTCGGTGCAGCGCTCGCGTCGATCGGCTCTGCAGATCCCGAGCCGCCCGCACCGGAAGTACCGACGCCCGCACCCGCTGCCCCGGTGGCTGCGGCGGTGCCCACTGCGCCGACAGACTCTGGGGACCGTGTCGAGAAGTTGCCCCGGATCCGGCAGACCATTGCGCGTCGCATGCTCGAATCTCTGCAGACCTCAGCGCAACTGACCACAGTGGTCGAGGTCGACATCACCGAGATCGCCGGACTACGTACCGCACACAAGGAAGAGTTCCACCGCCGGACCGGTACGAAACTTTCGTTCCTGCCGTTCTTCGTCGCCGCTGCCGTCGGCGCGCTCGCTGAGCATCCGGTGGTCAACTCGTCGCTCGATACCGACTGCACCGAGGTCACCTACCACGGGGCGGTGCATCTGGGTATGGCCGTCGACAGTGACAAGGGACTGATGGTGCCCGTCATCCGTCATGCCGACAGGTTGAGCATCACCGAACTCGCCCGTGCCATCGGCGATTCGGCGGACCACGTGCGGTCGGGAACGATTCGGCCGACGATCTGTCCGGGGGCACATTCACGATCACCAACACCGGCAGCCGCGGCGCGCTGTTCGACACCCCCATCATCAACCAGCCCCAGTCCGCCATCCTCGGCATCGGGACCGTCGTCGAGCGCCTCGTTCCCTCTCGCGGCGTCGGCGGATCACTCCAGATCGAGGTGCGGGCGATGGCCTACCTGTCCCTCTCCTACGACCACCGCATCGTCGACGGCGCCGACGCGGCCCGGTATCTCGGTTCCGTCCGGCAGCGCTTGGAAGCGGGGTTCCACGTAGACGACCTTCGGTGACCGTAGGTGAGTCCTTCCGGCAGCGCGGGCCGACCGTGGAATGCCCGGACTGTGACAGGGACCATCCCGGCGCGGTAGTTTGGTGTAACTCCGAAAACTACTCACCGGTAGGGGTACGACATGCCTGCTCCGAGCGCTGCGACCTTCGCGCGACTCGCCGACCTCATCGCGATCGACGATGCGTCCGAGCGGCCCACGCGGCCCGTCGTCGAGGCCTTCACCGG
>BBEG01000310.1 GCA_001312645.1 Rhodococcus sp. JCM 9791 | reverse complement strand
CTGCGTCCGTCGAGCACCCTCAGCCGGAGGACGTCGCCGCGCGCTCGCAGTCGGAGTCCTGCGCGTCAGTCCGGTCGGTGATCGATACCGCGTGCTGCTGTCGTTCGCGCGGAAAGAAGTCGGTGAGGAACGCATCAGCGAGCTGATCGCGCCGGTCCGCACGCACACCTCCGATGTCGTCGAACGGGGTCGGGCAGCAGGCGTGTTCTCCGCCTACCTGCCCACCGCCGTGCTCGTCGGGATGATGGAGGGCCTGACCATCGCCACGCTCGAACAAGCCAACCGCGGTGTCGTCGAAGATGCGAGTGGTGCCATGCGCTCGGAGTGCTGGTCCTCGCCGGTGTGGCTCCTGAGCGGGCCACGGAGGTCGTCGCGTCGGCGCGGCAATGGCTGCAGGCCACGGCGTGAATCCGGGTCGCGACACGAAGCCGGACGCCATTCACGCACAATGCCGTGAATGTGTGCACCGTACGGCGCTAGACTGGGATACGGACACGACGCCCGTCGTGTCCGTATCTGAACCGAAAGCAGGCCGTTCCGTCCACGTGAGTGAACCACACCGCACCCGCGACCCCGACGACGCAGACCGGATCCCGGTCCGATCGAGCCTGGATCTCCCGCCCGAGACAGCAGCACCCTTGGTGGGTGCAGCCGATGAGAACCTCATCGCACTCGAAGCGGCCCTGGCCGCAGACATCCATGTGCGCGGCAACACCGTCACTCTCAGCGGTGGCCCCGCAGATGTCGCCCTGGCCGAACGCGTGATCGGTGAACTGGTCACGTTGGTGCGCCGAGGGCAGCAACTGGGCCCCGACGCCGTGCGCCGCACCGTGGGGATGCTCACGAATGGGCTCTCCGACTCGCCGGCGGACGTGCTCAGCCTCGACATCCTGTCACGACGTGGGAAGACGATCCGGCCGAAGACCCTCAATCAGAAGCGGTACGTCGACGCGATCGACGCCAACACGATCGTGTTCGGTATCGGCCCGGCGGGCACCGGCAAGACATACCTGGCGATGGCGAAGGCGGTGCAGGCCCTGCAGACCAAACAGGTCACCCGCATCATCCTCACGCGCCCCGCGGTCGAGGCGGGCGAACGTCTCGGATTCCTGCCCGGAACCCTGCACGAGAAGATCGACCCGTATCTGCGGCCCCTGCACGACGCCCTGCACGACATGATGGATCCCGAAGCGATCCCGAAGCTCATGCAGGCCGGGGTGATCGAGGTCGCGCCACTGGCGTACATGCGTGGTAGAAGTCTCAATGACGCATTCATCATCCTCGACGAAGCTCAGAACACCACCGCCGAGCAGATGAAGATGTTCCTCACCCGACTCGGCTTCGGATCGAAGATCGTCGTGACCGGCGACGTCACCCAGGTCGACCTGCCCGGCGGCGCCCGATCGGGTCTTGCTGCTGTCACCGAGATCCTCGACGGCATCGACGACATCCACTTCGCACGGCTCGACAGCAGTGACGTGGTCCGTCACCGACTCGTCTCCGACATCGTCGACGCCTACGGGCGCTTCGAGATCGAGCGAAGCGGCGAAGCGGGCATCGGAAATCGAGCCCAGCGACGAGCCTCACAACACCGGGTCCAGCGCCGGTGATCATGCCGCACAACCCGAATCCGTCAGAAGTGCAGAAGGAACGACAGTTATGAGCATCGAAATCTCGAACGAATCCGGAAGGGAGGTCGTCGAGGAAGAACTGCTCGATGTCGCCCGTTTCGTCATCGCCCGGATGGACGTGCATCCCGCCGCGGAGCTGTCCATGGTGCTCGTGGATTCGAACACCATGGCCGATCTGCACGTGCGCTGGATGGATCTGCCCGGCCCGACCGATGTGATGTCGTTCCCGATGGACGAACTCGAGCCGGGAGGTCGCCCCGACGCACCCGAGCCAGGTCCGTCCATGCTCGGCGACATCGTGCTGTGCCCGTCGTTCGCCGCAGAACAGGCGGAGAAGGCCGGACACTCGCTCGACCACGAACTCGCTCTTCTTACCGTGCACGGCATGCTGCACCTTCTCGGCTACGACCACGCCGAACCTGACGAAGAGAAGGAAATGTTCGGCCTGCAGAACCAGCTGCTCGCCGAATGGTACGAGGAGCTGCGGCTCGCCGAGCGCGATGCCCAGCTGGCCGCGCGCGATCAGCAGCTGCTCGGGAAGGCCGGATTCGTCGACAATCCGGAGCTGTGACCGTGTCGCCGGATGACGCAGCCACGCATCGTGCAGCGCGCGCCGAGGTGAGCCCCGCGTGAGTATCGTGATCTTCTCGTACGCCCTCGCAGTCCTACTCGTGATTTTCGGTGGGCTCTTCGCCGCAATCGATTCGGCGCTGAACACAGTCTCGGCGGCGCGCGTGGAAGAGCTCGCAAAGGACGGCCGTGCAGGCGCCCGCCGTCTTCGCGCTCTCCTCGACGATCGCCCCCGATACATCAATCTCGCGGTGCTGCTGCGCATCCTGTGTGAGCTGACCGCGACGGTGGTGCTTGCGGGAGAATTGCTCGACCATCTCAGTCGCACCTGGCGCTCGTCATCAGCGCCGCGGTCATGGTCGTGATCGACTACGTCGTGATCGGTGTCGGGCCGCGAACACTCGGCCGTCAGCACGCCTACACGATCGCGCTCACTGCAGCCGTGCCGCTGCGAGTGCTCGGTGTGATTCTGGGCCCGATCAGCAGGGTCCTGATCCTTGTGGGTAACGCCGTCACTCCAGGCCGAGGCTTCCGCAATGGTCCGTTCGCCAACGAGATCGAACTTCGCGAACTCGTCGACCTGGCGCAGGAACGCGGAGTGGTGGCCGACGACGAACGACGGATGATCCAATCGGTCTTCGACTTCGGCGACACCACCGCGCGCGAGATCATGGTGCCGCGCCCGGAGATGGTCTGGATCGAGAGCACCAAGACCGCGGGGCAGGCAACGACCCTGGCCGTGCGCAGCGGACACTCCCGTATCCCGGTGATCGGCGAGAACGTCGACGACATCTGCGGAGTCGTCTATCTGAAGGACCTGGTGCAGCAGACCTACGACGCGAGCGACGGAGGACACAGCGTCTCGGTTGCCGATGTGATGCGTCCGCCGGTGTTCGTGCCCGATTCCAAGCGTCTCGACGAGCTGCTCTCCGACATGCAGCGCGACCGCAATCACATGGCCGTGCTCGTCGACGAATACGGCGGCATCGCAGGCCTGGTCACGATCGAGGACGTCATCGAGGAGATCGTGGGTGAGATCGCCGACGAGTACGACGTCGGTGAGATCCCGGACATCGACGATCTCGGCGACGATACCTACCGGGTCTCCGCGCGCCTGCCCGTCGAGGATCTCGGCGAACTGTTCGGCATCGAGATCGACGACGACGAGGTCGACACCGTCGGCGGACTCCTCGGACACGAGCTCGGTCGCGTTCCGCTGCCGGGATCACAGGTGCGCACCCACGGACTCGTCCTGCGCGGCGAAGGCGGACCCGACGTCCGCGGTCGCGTCCGCGTCAACACCGTGTTCGTCCGGCGCGTTCCGGAATCCGAAGACTCACCCACCTCTCGAAAGGAGGACGGCGCGTGCTCTGCATCGTGAACGAGGACGTAGCAGCGTCGAACACCAGATGGCAGAACACACGATGAGCTCCTCCGAGTTCCGTTCCGGTTTCGTCTGTTTCGTCGGGCGACCCAATACCGGGAAGTCGACGCTGACGAATGCACTGGTGGGCAGCAAGATCGCCATCACGTCGTCGCGTCCTCAGACCACCCGCCACACCATCCGCGGGATCGTTCACCGCGACCACACGCAGCTGATCCTCGTGGACACCCCAGGATTGCACCGGCCACGCACACTGCTCGGCCAGCGACTCAACGACCTCGTGCGCGACACCTACTCCGAGGTCGACGCCATCGGTATGTGCTTTCCCGCCGACGAGAAAGTCGGCCCCGGCGACCGATGGATCCTCGACCAGGTCCGGACCGTAGCGCCGCGTACCCCGCTGATCGGGATCGTGACGAAGATCGACAAGGTGGGCAAGCAGCAGGTCGCCGCGCAACTGCTCGCGGTGTCGAAGCTCCTCGGTGGTGACACCGACGTGGTCCCCGTGTCGGCGTCGTCGGGGGAGCAGGTCGAGGTCCTGGTCGACGTGCTCGCCTCCCACATGGAACCGGGACCGGCGTTCTATCCTGACGGGGAGCTCACCGACGAACCCGAAGAGACCCTCATGGCCGAACTCATCCGCGAGGCTGCTCTCGAAGGTCTCGGTGATGAGCTTCCGCATTCCCTTGCCGTGGTCATCGAGGAAGTGCGAGAGCGCGAGGACCGCACGGAGAAGCAGGGCGAGATGCTCGACGTGCATGCTCTGCTCTACGTCGAACGCCCGAGCCAGAAGGGCATCGTCATCGGTAAGGGCGGCGCGCGGCTGCGACAGGTAGGGACGGCGGCGCGTACCCAGATCGAGAAGCTGCTCGGGGTCAAGATTTTCCTGGACCTGCACGTGAAGGTTGCGAAGGACTGGCAGCGCGATCCGAAGCAACTCGGCCGCCTCGGATTCTGACTTTCGACCGGCGCTTCCGGGCGATGTCGTCAGTGGAAGGGCCAGGTGTCGGATATGTCCGATCGGGCTAGGGTCTCCGCATCGTTGTCGATGCGGAGGTCCGAATGCGCGTGTATGTCCCCCTCGCGGTTACCGCGCGTCGTTGCTCTTCGTCGCCGGGTGCGGCACCCAAAGCAGCGCCGCCGCGGGACCGATCACCTTCACTGCGGGTGAAGAGATCCTCGTGGATCTGTCGATGAAGCCCAGCAACGTCGGTGGACGTAGCGGTCCGTTCTACTCCGGATATCGCCCGCAGGTGTCCTTCGCGTCGGCGGAGGCGATCGTCTGCACGATCAAGGGCCCCGCGCATGGTGAGCCGTTCGCGCCGGGGACGAGATCGACCGTGCCGATGGTGTGCACCGCCGAGGTGACCGTCGGTTCGGGAGACGTGGAAGTCGGTGTCCTGGAAGGTGGTAGGGAAGTGGGCAGCGGCTCGGTGCGATTCTGACGGAAACCGCAGGGCTGCGCTGTCGCCAGGGTGGTGCTGCAGGTCAGGGCTGTGTGGTCGCTCCCCGGAGCAGGAGGAGCGTCGCAGCGGCCAGGTCCGTACCGGATCCGGTCGACAGACGTCGCAGTTGCAGACCGGCGATAGTCGCGACCAGGATCGGCCCGAGTGTCTCCGCATTCGGGACGTCGAGCGCGCGGAGGATCGCCACGGTCAGCGCGTCGTATGCGGACCAGCATTCGTCCGCGGTTGCACGCAGGTCCGGATCCCGGCCCGCCTGGATCCACAGTTCGTACGGTGCGATCCGCTCGGCGGTGAATGCGAGATCCTCCGCGATCCGTTCGGTGAGCGCAGCGGCCTCCGTCACTGAAAGGGACTGGGAACGGTACGATTCCGCGACCGCGCGCAGTCGTTGGGTCTCCTCGTCGACGAAAGTCGTGAGCGCGGCCTTCAGGAGATCGGACTGGCTGGGGAAGTGGTAGGTGATCGACCCCAGCGAAACCTCGGCGCGGGAAGCGATGCGCCGATTGGTGATTCCCGCGATTCCGTGGGAGCCGACGAGATGCAGTGTCGCATCGATGATTCGGTGCCGAGCATCGGTGACCATATGACTACCACCACCTGGACGGAGTCTGTTCGTGCCAGCGCAGCACCGATTCGAGCTGAGCCGCGAGCGACACGAGCATCGGTTCCGAGTCGTCGTGTCCGAGAATCTGTGCACCGACGGGTAATCCGTCGTCGGTGAAACCCGCAGGCACATTCACACCCGGCCATCCGAGCACATTCCACGGCCACGCATAGGGGCACGCAGCGGTGATCGCCTTGTCGGTGGCCCACCCCCCGAGACCCTCGATCGCGTCGACCGGAGGTGGAGGTGTCGCGGTGGTGGGGGCAAGTACGACGTCGACCCGATCGAAG
>BBEG01000309.1 GCA_001312645.1 Rhodococcus sp. JCM 9791 | reverse complement strand
GGTCTGACGCTCGTGCATAACTCCGGTCCGGTCGAGGGCCATGTGAACCGGATCAATATGCTCAAACGGCAGATGTACGGGCGGGCGAACCTGGACCTGCTGCGGAAACGCGTTATCCACCTCGAATGATGCAGCGCGGCAGTGCCTTCACGGAAAGTGCGCCAGATCCCCAGATCTGCCCGGAGATGGCCATGGGATCTGCCCAGGGGTTGGCCATCTCGGGTTTTCGGGTTGTCAGGACAAGGGCTTCACTCCCTGGCCTGCGAGTGCTTGGGAGAGGCGGACGGAGTCGCCGCTGGTCTGGCAGACGTGGGCGTGGTGCAGTAGCCGATCCACTGTCGCGGTGGCGATGGTCTTGGGCATGAGTTCGTCGAAACCGGCCGGGTGCAGGTTCGAGCTGATCGCGATGGCACGTTTCTCGTAGGCGGCGTCCACCAGGCGGTAAAGCCATTCGCTAGGCACCCGGACCGAGCTTCTCGACGCGGTGCGCACGAGCCGTTCCCGGGGGTTCGCGTCGAGCAAGGAGGAGAGCGAGGAGGGTTTCGCCTCCCTCGCCGTCGCACTGGCCTCGACCCGCTCCCCGCGGTTGGCTGTCAACGCCTCGCTGCCGCTCAGTCGCATGAGCTCGGCGACCGAGCAGGACATCCTCACTCGGCTGGTAGCTGCGGGGAAGGAGATCGACCATCTCCTGCTCTGATCGGCGTGGTCAGTCCGAGGTCGGCTGGGCCTCAGGCTGGACTGGGCTGCCCGCCGTCCCGGTCCAGCCGGTTGCCGGTCCCCTGGACGTGGCGCACGAAGGACCGTACCGCCGGGGCGATGCCTCCTTCGCGTGACCAGCAGATCCACAGCGGGGCGCTCATCGGGGTGTGCTCGTCGACCAGCACTGGCCATCTGGCCGAGTCGTCGGCACTGAGGTTGTCGTCGGCGATGACGGCCACGCCCAGCCCTGCCCGGGCGAGCGCAACGATGGTGGTGGCGTTGACGCTCTCCGACGTGATGTCGAGCCCGAAGCCCCCTGCCCGCAGCGCCGGCTCCAGCAGCGCCGGGTGAGGCTATCGGCGGGCCCGGTGAGCACCGGCTGGCCACGCAATTCAGCGACCAAGACGTGGCTCCGGCCCCGCCACGGGTGGTCGTCGGAGGTCACCACCGCCAGCCGCACGTCCCCGAGCTGGTGGCCCGCAAGACGCTGGTCGACCTGCCCGAGGCCCGTCACGAGATCGACGTCCCCGTTAAGCACCTGTTCGATCGCGGGCAGGCCCGAGTACTCGTGGACGGCGACGTGGATAGCGGGATGCGCCGACCGGAAGGTGCCGATCAGGGGCGCGAGGAACCGTGGCACGTGCGGATATGCGCAGGCCACCGTGACGACGCCCGCTCGACCGCGAGCGAGTTCGTGGGCAAACTGGGAGACCGACTCCGCTCGATTCAGCAGGTAATGGGCGCGGGGCAGCAATTGATTCCCGGCACCGGTGAGCTGTACTCCGCGGCCGGACCTCTTGAAGAGGGCGATGCCCAGCTCCGCCTCCAGCGCCTTGATCGAACGCCACAGCGAGGGCTGCGGCACGTCGAGGGTGGCGGCGGCGCGGAGGAACGACCCCTCGCGGGCCACCGCAACGAGATACCTGAGTTGACGCAGCTCCACGCACGGCTCCTAGTTTCACCAGTGAATAGCTCGATCCCAAAATAGCCCGTAGACAGCCTGTGATGAGGGCCATACTCTTTTATGTGTACTGCTATGCAGAAAGCCGTCCCAACTTGAGGAGAATTGGATGTCGGAGTCTGGTGGAGGAACCGTGGCCACTGCGCGGCAGCGTCAGCTGGTCGAGCGGGCACTCGGTGAGTGGCAGGGCGAGGTGGCGGGTCGAGTCATCGTTGTCACCGGTGGAGCCCGCGGCATCGGCCGTTCCCTCTGCGAGGGACTGTTGCGCGCCGGCGCCAAGGTCGTAGCAGCGGACCTGACGTGGGACGACGCTGACGACTTCCGCAAGCAGCTGGAGTCGGACGGCAGCGGCATGGCCGTCGACATGGACATCACCGACGACGCCGCCCTCGACGCCGCCCGAGACGCTGTAATCGACAGGTTTGGGACCGTCGACGTCCTAGTGAACAACGCGTCTCTGGTCTCCGAAACCCTCTTCCCGCCCACAGGCCACCGGAACACCCTTGACACGACCGACCGCGACTGGGAGGTGATGTTCGGCGTCAACGTGTTCGGCACGCTGAAGGCCATCCGCCGGTTCATCGAGCCGATGCGGGCCCAGCAGCGGGGCAGCATCGTCAACGTCGTCAGCAGTGGCGTCCTGGCCGTCGCCGGCGGCGGCGGCTACCACGGGCTGCGCCCGTGGACGGTCGAGATGCCTTACCAGGCCACCAAGGCCGCCGTGATGGCGCTGACCTTCTACCTCGCCGAGGAAGTGCGCGGCGACGGGGTCGCGGTTAACGCGATCATGCCGGGGCACACCCGAGCGTCGTGGTTCGACGCCACCGCCCGGGCCTTCAACGAGCAGGGCATTGCCTACTTCATGCGCCCGGCGATTCCCGAGCACCTGCTGCCGATCTCGCTCTTCCTCGCCGCCCAGGACAGCGCGGGGACGTCCGGGCGCCTCTACTACGTGCCGGAGTGGAACTACGACCACGGCTACGGGGACTACGCCGCCTGGCAGGACCATGAGCTGCCTCCGGAATTGGAGGAGATCTACAGCCGGCTGGAAGCCGCGACCCCGTCATACGAGCGGGCCGGCGTGGCCCACCTCCCCTTCGACGCGCAGGGCGCCCTGTACGCCGCGGGCATGGCAAACCTCGGGGCCCAGAACAGTTGGACCAGCAATGACAGCGCTCAGTGATACCGCAGACGCCCAGACGATCCGCCTACAGGTGGGCCGTTCGGGTCCGCCCTCCCATCTCACCTCACGCAACCCGTCAGACCCCGAGAGGACCCGCTCATGACCAGCATTAGCGAACGCCCCGTTGACGTGGCCGCCGCAGGACTGCACGACCTGGTGAAGCCCGACGAGGGTGCCGTCAGCCGAACGGTCTTCGTCGACGAGGCAATCTACCGCAAGGAATTGGACCGGGTATTCACCAAGACGTGGTTGTTCATCGGCCACGAGTCCCAGTTGAGTGAGCCGGGCGACTACCTGACGAACTTCATGGGCGAGGACCCTGTGATCGCCACTCGCGGTGCGGACGGAGTGATCCGGGTGATGCTCAACTCCTGCGCCCACCGGGGCATGGCCGTGTGTAGCACCGACGCCGGGTCCTCGAAGTTCTTCCGCTGCCCCTACCACGCTGGACCTACAGCAACAACGGCGATCTGATCGGTGTACCGCGCGCAGATACCGTCTACCATGGCGAGCTGGACAAGTCGCGGCTAGGTCTGAAGGCCGTTCCGCGGGTGGAGAACTACAAGGGTTTCATCTTCGCCAATTGGGACGAGGACGCCATCCCGCTGGTGGACTACCTCGGCGCTGACCAGCTCTGGTATCTGGACCTGGCCTTCGAGGCGCCGCTCGGCGGGCTCGAGGTGATCGGCCCCACGATGAAGTTCCGGATCAAGGCCAACTGGAAGCTGGCGGCGGAGAACTTCGCCGGCGACGACTACCACGTGCTCTACACACATGGGTCGGCCTTCCAGATCGGCTTCCTCCCCGATTACGACACGCTCGGCGACTACATCGCATACTTCGGCCACGGCCACGGGATGGGCGACATCAGCAAGCCCGGCCGGGCCTATCAGAACGACGTCGGGATGGCTCAGTTCCTCGGGCCGGAGGCGATCGAGTACGTCAACGCCGTACACGAGCGGCTCAAGGCCCGGGTCTCCCCGCTGCAGGCGGAGATGCACGGGCTCGGTCAGGGCAATATCTTCCCGAACCTGTCATGGATCAAGTTCGGCGTCTTCCACGTCTTCGGGCTCTTCCAATGGCACCCGAGGGGACCGGGTGAGATCGAGGTCTGGCAGACGGCGCTCTTCGACCGCGACGCGCCGCAGTCGGTCAAGGACTTCGCCCGCACCCAGATGTCCCAGGAGAACGCCGCGGCCGGGATCTTTGGCCAGGACGATGGCGAGAACTTCGAGCAAATCACCGAGTCCGCCCGCGGGGTGGTCTCCCAGACCCGGGATTTCAACTACGCGATGGGCCTGGGGCACGAGGCGAGATCCACGAGGAGGGATACCCCGGCCATTTGGGGCACTATTCGGAGCAGAACCACCGCAACTTCTATCGCTACTGGCTCGAACTCATGACCACCCCGGGAGAGCAGAAATGACCAATTCCCTCACCGATCTGCGCCGCGACGTCGAGGACTTCCTCTACAGCGAGGCCAAGATGCTCGACGAGCAACGCTACGACGAGTGGCTCGACCTGTTCACCGAGGATGTCCATTACTGGATGCCGATCACGGAGACCCGTGAGGTGCGGCAGCACCGGGACCACGTCCCCGGCGAGTGGTCGCTCATGGAGGAGGACGCCCGTTTCCTCGCCAAGCGGATGGAGCGCTTGGCCGGTGGCCTTGCCCACTCGGAGCAGCCGCGGTCGCGGACGCGTCGTTTCATCAGCAACGTCCTGGTCACCCCCGGGCCGGACGGCGACCTGGTAGCGGAGTGCAACTTCATCGTCTTCCAGTCCCGGCGAGCCAACTCCGAGCAGTTCTTCGTCGGCTCCCGTCGCGACCGGATCGTGACCTCCGGTGAGAGCTGGAAGATCGCCGAACGGACCGTGCTCTTCGACCACCGGGTGTTGCCCCGTGCCATCTCCATCTTCTTCTGAGGCCCAGGCGGCTGACCTCGACGGCAGTCGGGATGTCGGGGCTGATGGCGCACCTGAGCCGAGTTCTTGGCTGCGCATCGGCTCTGCCGACGGCGAGCTCGTAGTCAGCAACGAGTTCGCCCGGGTGCGGGTACGCGCCGACCGAGACGGCAACGACCTTCGCCTGGCCATCCGTAGCCAGCGCACCGGCCGCGAGGTCTTCCTTGACGCGCTGCAGCTGGAGAGCCTCACCTGGCTCGACGAGAGGGCCTACACGACATTGCTCTCCGAGCCGTTCGGACCGGAGTGACCGACCATCCCGCACCGGCCGCACGGCCGAACAGAGAGGAGCCTCAACGTGACGAGCACTGAAGGGGGAATGGCCCAGCCCCAGGGGAACTCGTTCTGGGTGGACCTGCTGGGAACCGAGGTCCGGTACCGCCAGGCGAGCTCTTACCGCACCCGCAGCATCGAGCAGGCGCCGGTGAGCCGGTAGTCCTGCTGCACGGCGTGAGCGGACACGCCGAGACCTGGGTGCGCAACGTCGCCGTCCTCGGCCGGGACTTCCGCGTGCATGCCATTGACATGCTGGGTCACGGCTTCACCGACAAGCCGCAGATCGAGTACTCGATCCGCGCGCTCGCCGAGCACGTGCTCGGCTTCCTCGACGAGATCGGCGCCTCGCGAGCCCACCTGGTCGGGCAGTCTCTCGGTGGCTGGGTCGCGGCGTTTCTCGCCGTCCACCACCCCGAACGGGTCGCCTCGCTCGTCAGCGTCACCGGGGCGGGGCTGCAGGTGGACGCCGACGGTGCCACGCTGACCGAGAACGTCGGCCGGCAGGTCGCGGAGGCTACCACCAAGGCTCTGGACACCCCGACCCGGGAGAAGGTCCGGACTCGGCTGGAATGGCTGGTCCATGACCCGTCCGTGGTCACCGACGAACTGGTGGAGACCCGGTACCGGATCTACGCCAGCCCGGACTTCGCCGCCACCGCCGGTGACATGGTCGCCGCATTCACCTCCCGGCCCCGGCCGGAGGAACTGCTGACCGCCGAGCGGCTCGCGACGATCAACTGCCCGACGCTCGTGCTGTGGACCCGGCAGAACCCGACCATGCCGTGGCCGGTGGGGGAGGCGGCCAGCCGGATCATTCCCGATGCAACGTTCCATCTGATGGAGGACGCCGGTCACTGGCCGCAGTTCGAGAAGCCGGCGGAATTCCACGCTGTCGTCGGCGGTTTCGTGCGTTCGGTCACCGCGGGGCGCCGAGGTGGGCGCACCGACG
>BBEG01000308.1 GCA_001312645.1 Rhodococcus sp. JCM 9791 | reverse complement strand
CCGCAGACCCCCGCCGCCATCACCGTGCGCGGCACGACGCGTCAGCAGCGCACCGTCGAGGCCACGCTGGCGACCCTCAACGACGCCGGCTCCGAATTCGTCGGGCCGCTGGTCGTGACTGTCGGCAAGGTCGTCTCACAGCGCAACAAGATGTCGTGGTGGGAATCGCGTGCCCTGTACGGCTGGACCGTGCTGGTTCCGCGGACGAAGGAGCAGGCCGGTGAGATGAGCGATCGGCTCGTCTCACACGGCGCCATCCCGATGGAGGTGCCGACGATCTCCGTCGAGCCTCCTCGCAGTCCCGCCCAGATGGAGCGGGCGGTCAAGGGCCTGGTCGACGGTCGCTACCAGTGGGTGGTGTTCACCTCGACGAATGCGGTGCGCGCCGTGTGGGAGAAGTTCGAGGAGTTCGGACTCGACGCCCGCGCATTCTCCGGCGTGAAGATCGCGTGTGTCGGTCAGGCGACCGCCGAGAAGGTGCGCTCGTTCGGGATCACTCCCGAACTCGTTCCGACCGGCGAACAGTCCTCGGAGGGCCTCCTCGCCGAGTTCGCGCCGTACGACGACGTGTTCGACCCGGTCAACCGGGTGCTGTTGCCCCGCGCGGACATCGCGACCGAGACTCTCGCCGAGGGGTTGCGTGAGCGCGGCTGGGAGATCGACGACGTCACCGCCTACCGCACCGTCCGGGCCGCGCCGCCGCCGGCGGAGACCCGCGAGATGATCAAGACCGGTGGTTTCGATGCGGTGTGCTTCACTTCGTCGTCGACGGTCCGAAATCTCGTCGGTATCGCAGGCAAGCCGCACGCGCGCACCATCGTCGCGTGTATCGGTCCGAAGACCGCGGAGACCGCGATCGAATTCGGACTGCGGGTGGACGTGCGACCCGAGACCGCGCAGGTCGGTCCACTGGTGGAGGCACTCGCCGAGCACGCAGCGCGACTGCGTGCCGAGGGCGCTCTGCCTCCGCCGCGGAAGAAGTCTCGCGCCCGCCGCTGACCCACTCGTGCGTGGTTCCGGTAGTAACCGCTGCCGGAACTGCGTACGACTCCCCGAACTGATGAGGGTCCTGACGACATGTTCCCCGATATCCGTCCCCGCAGATTGCGCACCACCGCGGCGATGCGTCGCCTGGTCGGGGAGACCTCGCTCGAGCCCCGGCATCTGGTGCTTCCGATGTTCGTCGCAGACGGCCGCACCGAGCGTGGAGATCCCGTCGATGCCCGGCGTGTACCAGCACACCGACGACTCGCTGCTCGCTGCCGCGACCGCTGCCGTCGAGGCCGGCGTAGGTGGCCTCATGCTGTTCGGTGTACCGCGACCGGAAGACAAGGATGCGCGCGGTTCGGGTGCAACGGATCCCGACGGGGTGCTCAACCGCTCCCTCGCTGCCCTGCGCGGTGAACTCGGTGACTCGACGGTGATCATGGCCGACACGTGTCTCGACGAGTTCACCGATCACGGGCACTGCGGGGTGCTGACGGCGTCGGGTGTCGTCGACAACGACGCGACGCTCGAACGGTACGCGGAAATGGCCGTGGCGCAGGCGGAATCGGGCGCCCATGTGCTCGGCCCCAGCGGCATGATGGACGGGCAGGTGGCCTCGATCCGGGCGGCGCTCGACGCGGCCGGTCACGTCGACGTCTCGCAGCTCGCGTACACGGCGAAGTACTCGTCCGCGTTCTACGGGCCCTTCCGCCAAGCGGTCGGCTCGTCGCTCGAAGGCGATCGACGTACCTATCAGCAGGATCCGGCGAATCGGCGTGAGGCACTGTACGAACTCGACCTCGATCTCGCCGAGGGAGCCGACATGGTGATGGTCAAGCCGGCCATGTCGTATCTGGACATTCTGCGGGAGGTGGCGGACCGCTCGCCGGTCCCCGTTGCCGCATACCAGATTTCGGGTGAGTACTCGATGATCACGCCGCGGCGGCGAACGGCTGGATCGATCGTGACGCCGCGATCGTCGAATCGCTGCTCGGAATCAGGCGCGCGGGAGCCGACATCGTGCTGACCTACTGGGCCGCCGAAGTGGCGGGTACGTTGTCGTGAGCTTCCCGCTGCCGCCGATCCCGGACCGGTCCACCCCTGCCGACCGGCCGATCCCGCACGACATCGTCACCGCCTACCAATTGTGGTGCGGAGTTCTGGTGCTCACCGTGGTCACCCTGCTGTTCGGAGCCTTCGATCTCTGGAACGGTCGGACCGACCTCGTCGACATGATGACCGAGATGACGGCCGACACGGGGACGCAGGAACTCTCCCGCTCGGACCTCGATGCCGTGATCCCACTGGTCGTGATCCTCACCGTGGTCTTCGGGCTGGCAATCGTCGGTCTGCTCTATCTCGCCGTCCGGAAGATGTGCAAGGGGAAGAACTGGGCGCGCATGGCACTGACCATGATCGGCGTGTTCATGACCCTCTCGACGCTACCGACGGTGTTCGGTGTGGGTGCCGGCGCCGGTGGATCCGGACTAGCGCTCGGCATCATCTCCATCGTCCAGGCCGTGCTGACAGTGGGTGCGATCGTGCTCATGCATCGGCGTGAGTCCAACGCGTATTTTCTACGGCTGCCGGAGAACTGACCACTCAGCACTCGGATTTACGCACCGACCTGCCCGGATTTGTGCACCGTCCAGCACAGAGTACGGTGGGCTCACCATCGTCGGCCCGCTGGCCGCACTCCGTCGAGCGTAAGGACGTCATGCAGGTGGAACCCCGGCCCTACGGCCGTCGTCGCGAACTTGTGCTGATCGGTCTGATTGCCGTACTCGGTGTCGTGACGACGCTGCTGATCGTGATTCCCGGGGCACTCACCGCTTGACCGGCCAGGGCGAACCGCTGTTCCACGAACCGGGCGCCCGGTGGCGCACGGTGCGTTCGGACCCGTGTTCTGCGCGGTGGCCTGATCGTCGAACTCGCGACGGGCCCCGTCGTGCACTGGGTCGCGTTGCCGGTGGTCGCGATCGTCCTCGCGGGATTCGCCTATCTCATGGTGACCGCGGCACGCCGCCACGTCAGTGTCGAACTGACCCGCACGGTGTTGCGTCAGGGCACCGAGGAACTCGACGTCAGTGACATCGAGGCGGTGCTGCCACCCGCGATGGATTCGTGGGACGAACCGCAGCGCTGGGAGACAGCCCGCATCCTCGGAGAACTCGCCAACACCCCCCGTGGGCGGACCGCCATCGGGCTGCGGCTACGGGGAGGGACGTTCGTGCGAGCGTGGGCCAAGGACGCCGACCGGCTCCGTGCGAGTCTCGACGAACTGGTCGGCGCCTGAAAGCCTGATCACGCTCAGGAGCCTGCGGCGCCCTCGCGGTCGAGCATGGCCGATCCGAGCAGATACTCGGGCACACCGAGGCCCTCGACGAGAGTCATCACGTGCGGCCGCAATGTGCGGCAGCGCTCGTTGATCCCGCGAAGCACCGCCTTGGAGCGTTCGACCGACAGGTGCCGGTGTTCCATGAACCACGCTTTGTCCTCGTCGATGACGGTGAGCGCGAACAGATCGCACAGGTCCGAGAGCAGATCGCACGTGGCCTCGTCCGTGCAGTCGTCGATGGCGGCGACGAACGCCTCCAGGACGACACGGTCGATGTGGGCCCGCGCGGCGTGCAGCACGTGGTCCTGCACGAAGTTGAACGCGTCGAACGGATTGTCCTCGCGCTTGGTGGCGGCTTGGAGCCGCCTCGCCGCGGTCGAAAGCAGATACTGCTCGCGGTCCTCGAACATCGTCAGCTGCGTGCCCCGGTTGAAGAGGCTGCCGTCCTCCTCGTTGTCCTGACGCGTGTCGAGGATCGTCTGGATGATCTGCTGCGCCGCGGTGCGCTTCTTCACGACATCGGAGATCGTGTCGGCGGCGAACCGCATCCACTCGACCGGGCTCATCCCGCGGACCTCGTCGGCATACGCCGTGAGCAGTTCCTTCGCGACGAGCTGTGTGAGGACGTGGTTGTCGCCCTCGAACGTGGTGAACACGTCGACGTCGGCGCGCAGGGAGGTCAACCGGTTCTCGGCCATGTAACCGGCGCCGCCGCACGCTTCGCGCGATTCCTGGATGGCCCGAGCCGCGTGCCAGGTGTTGACCACCTTGAGGCCGGCTGCGCGACCTTCGAGCTCGCGCTGTTCCTGCGGATCCACTTCGGTGGCCGGCATCGACTGGATGCGGTGCATCGCCGAGATCAGCTCGTTCTGAGCGAAACCCAGCGCGTACGACTTCGCGATGTGCGGCAGCAGTCGCCGCTGGTGGACGAGGTAGTCCATCAGAAGCACCTCGTCGTCGCTGCCCGGTGCGTCGAACTGGCGGCGCAGCAGCGCGTACCGCGTCGCGATCGACAGGGCGACACGGGCCGCGGCCCCGGCCGATCCGCCGACCGTGACTCGTCCTCGTACCAGGTGCCGACCATGGTGAAGAAGCGGCGGCTCGCGCTCTCGATGTCGGAGACGTAGGTGCCGTCCGCGTCGACGTCCGCGTACCGGTTGAGCAGGTTCTCACGAGGGACCCGCACGTTGTCGAAGACGATCCTGCCGTTGTCTACACCCGGCAGCCCGCCCTTGTATCCGCAATCGGAGGTCGTGACACCGGGAAGGTCGTTGCCGTCGGCGTCGCGGATCGGAACGACGAAACAGTGCACGCCGTACGATTCCCCGTTCGTCACCAGCTGAGCGAACACCGCGGCGACCTTCGCGTGCTGCGCGGCGCCACCGATGTAGTCCTTGCGTGCCGATGCCGTGGGGGAGTGGATGACGAACTCGTCTGTGACCGGGTCGAACGTCGCGGTGGTTTCGAGTGCCTGCACATCGCTGCCGTGACCGGTCTCGGTCATGGCGAAACAGCCGAGCAGATCCAGGTCGATCAGGGGCGAGACGTACTTGTCGTGATGACGTTTCGTGCCGAGGTTCTCGATGGCTCCACCGAACAATCCCCACTGCACCCCGGCCTTGACCATCAGGACAGGTCGGACATCGCCAACATCTCGATCGACGCGACGGCTCCACCCGCGTCGCCGGTGCCACCGGATTCGACGGAGAAACCGGACGCGGCGTAACCGTGCTCTGCGAGCAGTCGCATCTGCTTCAGAGTGATCTCGCGGGCCTGTTCGAGGTCGGGGGTGTAGTGCGGTGCAAATGCCGGGTCGGCCATGTTCGTCCGGGCGCGCTCGCGTGCGCTGTGCCATGCGCCGTCGAGGGCCTTGCTCAGATGTTCACCTGTAGTCGCCATGGCTCCGACCCTATGACCGCAGAGCCGTCCGGTGGCGGCTTCACGACCGCTCGGCACATTAGAATCCCCTGTGAGATCCGCGTCACAGCGCTTATCGCACACCGATCGGCTTTTTGGCAAATCGGGGGAAACTGGGACACTGGACGTCGTGACTGCGACTCCCGCTGCTTCCTCCGTCCACGACGCCGATTCGGCGGCACTGTTCACCCGGGCGTCGAAGGTGACTCCCGGCGGGGTCAATTCCCCGGTCCGCGCGTTCGGTTCGGTAGGCGGGACGCCGCGCTTCATCGCCTCGGGATCCGGATACACGCTCACCGACGTCGACGGAAATTCCTACGTCGACCTGGTGTGTTCGTGGGGGCCGTTGATCCTCGGGCACGCGCATCCCGCCGTCGTCGAGGCAGTGCGCACCACCGCGTCATCGGGTCTGTCCTTCGGCGCACCGACCGCCGGTGAGGTCGAACTCGCGGAGGAGATCGTCGCCCGCATCGCTCCGGTCGAGCAGGTCCGGCTGGTGAACTCCGGTACCGAGGCCACGATGAGCGCCGTGCGCCTCGCGCGCGGATTCACCGGACGCACGAAGATCATCAAGTTTGCGGGTTGTTATCACGGTCACGTCGACGCGCTGCTCGCCGACGCCGGTTCCGGACTCGCGACATTCGGGCTGCCCACCTCGCCCGGGGTGACCGGGGCGCAAGCCGAGGACACTCTGGTCGTGCCCTACAACGATCTCGAGCCGTGCGCGGGGCATTCGACGCGCACCCCGGCGCGATCGCCGCAGTGATCACCGAAGCCGCCGCCGGCAACATG
>BBEG01000307.1 GCA_001312645.1 Rhodococcus sp. JCM 9791 | reverse complement strand
CGCAGCAACCGCACCGGCCGCGCGGACGGCCCGTGCGCGGGGACGAGTTCGGCGCGTTCGTCGTCGTGCAGCACATCGAGTGCGCCCACCGGCCCGGAGGTCGACACGAAGCCGTCGAGGAATTCCACGAACCGTGCGTGGTGCGAACGCAACTCCGCCCGCGAATACAGGTTCGGGTTGGCCTCGAGATCGAGGTGTGCCGGGTCGTCGGCGTCGCTCGGATAGATGTTGAGCGAGAGGTCCTCGACTGGCCCGGTGCTGAGCACGTGCAGCTTGCCGATCGCATCGCCGAGGCGGACCTGCCCCTGGAACATCATGACGTTCACGGCCGGCCCGAAGAATCCACGGTCGGCGCTGCCGTACCCCGTGTCGCGGCGCATGTCCTCGTGCCGGTACCGCTGGTGACGCAACGCCCCGGTCAGTTCGAGTTGCACGCGGCGCATGAGGTCGGCGGCGGTGTCGTCCGGTCCCACTGTCATCCGGATCGGGACGACATTGGAGACCATGCCACCGGAGCGACGCAGTTTCGCGGTGGTCCGCGCAGAGACGGGCAGGCTCAGCACCACTTCGCGTTCGCCGGTCACCCGCGACAGGAACGCCCCGAACGCCGCGACGACCACCGTCGCGAACGTGGTGTGTTCGTGTTCTACGAGTAGCCGGTCGACGGCCTCGGCCACGCGGTCGGGCAACGGTGCACTCCACCGCACCGGATGCGACCCGACGGGAGCCCCGCGTCCGGCGAGACTGATGGGGTGCGGGAGGTTACGGATGCGCTCGGCCCAGTGGTTGCGGTCGGAGTCGAACCGGGTGGACGAGCGGTAGCGGGCTTCGTCCTCGACGATGTCGGGCAACGCGCTCACCCCGAAGGGCTTGGGGTCGCGGCCTTCGACCACCGCGGTATAGCGCTCGGCGGTGCGGTTGCTGAAGGTCATCGCACCGAAGCCGTCGAGGGCGATGTGGTGGATGCGGGTGTAGATGAAATGACGCTGCTCGGCGACACGGAGGACAGCGCACACGATGAGCCGGTCGCGGAGCATGTCGAGGGGCGCCACCCACTCGGCGCGGATCCACTCGATCGCGGCCGCTTCGGGGTCGTCCTCACCGCGCAGGTCGATGATCGTGGCGCGATCGTGGAGGGTGTCGTCGATGACCTGCAGCGGCTCCCCGTCGATCTCGTAGAGCCGCAGCATGCCGGTACCGATCTCGCGGGCGGCCTCTGCGCCGGCGTCGGCGAAGGTCTCGGGGTCGAAGTCGCCTTGGACGTCGAGGTACTGGGCGATCGTCAGCGGCACATCGCCGAGTAGGTGTTGCGCGAACCAGATGCCACGTTGGGCAGTGGAGAGAGGGAAGCCGTCGAGCGAGGCGTTGCCCTCCTGATGTCCATCAGATCCGAAAACCGCTGACACTAGCCTCCCACCCGCGCGTTCCCCGAAGCTGCGACCCGATCGTTATCGCAAACTCATCTTCTTGTTACAGGATTGCCGGGCTGTCCGTACCGTGCAACCAGTGCATCCACTTTGTTCGGGTCCATATTGATACGACTCAGATCGTAGTCGTAGTGCTCGAGAAGCTTCGGATCGATGACACGACGCCACAGCGGCGGGAACAAAGACAGGATGATGAGCACGGCATATCCCGCGGGAAGTTGCGGCGCGTCGCCCATGGACCGCAATGTCTGGTAGCGACGCATCGGGTTGGCGTGGTGGTCGCTGTGTCGCTGAAGGTTGTACAGGAACAGGTTGGAGCACATGTGGTTGCTGTTCCAGCTGTGCTCGGGTGCCACACGCACGTACCCCCCGTCGTCACGTTTGCGTCGCAGCAGCCCGTAGTGCTCGAGATAGTTGGCGCCCTCGAGGAACATGATCGCCATGGCGGCCTGCACCACGAGCCACGGTGCGATCTGCCACCCGAACACGGCAAGGAGTGCCGCGTACAACACCACGCTCATCAGCCAGGCGCCCAGGACATTGTTGTGGATCGGATTCCACCTCGACACCCCGCGACGCCCGAGTCGCGCCTTCTCGTATTTCCACGCCGACATGAGGCTCCCCATGACGGACCGCGGCAGGAACTTCCAGTAGCTCTCGCCGAACCGCGCGGTCGCGGGATCCTCCGGGGTCGCGACGCGGATGTGGTGTCCGAAGTTGTGCTCGACGTAGAAATGCCCGTAGAACGACTGGGCGAGGGCGACCTTCGCGAGTCGTCGTTCGACCTTGGTGCGTTTGTGGCCCATCTCATGCGCCGCGTTGATCCCGACACCACCGACGATGCCGAGTGTCGCGGCCATCGCGAATCGTTCGGCCCAGCCCATCGGCTGCGACACCCACATCCAGCAGCCGAAGAAGAGACCCGCGTACTGCAATGGCAGGTACACGTACGTGCAGCGCCGGTAGTACTTGTCGTTTTCGAGGCTCTTCATGACCTCTTCGGGCGGATTGCTGGTGTCGAGCTTGGTGAAGCGGTCCACGAGGGGGCAGATGACGGCAATCATGATGGCACCGGTGGCCCAGAAGACGCGAGATGCAGGTAGTGGACCAGAACCCAGGCGATGAACGGACTCAGCGGTATCGCCAGGCCGTACAACCACAGGTATCTCTTGGGATCTCGCCACCGACGTGTACTCCCACCCTGTTGCTCGCTGTGCGCAACAGAGTGTCCTCCCCTGACAACAGACACCATCAACCCGCTCCAAGCCACTCGGAAGAAACTTCCGAGCACGATTTGCTTGTTCACAGAAACAATCTGGTCTCTGTGACCCCCGACGCGGGTAGATCTTACCGAAGTGCGCCTCACCTGCAGCAATCCGTCGCATCTTTGTGCTCCAGACCACAGAGTCCGCACCCCGGACATACGACGGCGGCGCCGCATCTCACGATGCAACGCCGCCGGCAGAAAAAGCTGTGGATCGAGTCAGATGACGCGGACGCCCTGAGCCTGCGGCCCCTTCTGCCCCTGTCCGATCTCGAACTCGACGCGTGCACCCTCGTCGAGGCTCTTGAAGCCCGAACCCGAGATCTCGGAGTAGTGCACGAAGACGTCAGCTCCGCCACCGTCCTGCTCGATGAAGCCGAACCCCTTCTCTGCGTTGAACCATTTAACTGTTCCCTGCGCCATTCCGAGTACTCCTAAATCGTCCCGCTTCATCACCCCGACGAAGCAGATCTTGCATGGAGCCCCAATCATTGCACTGATACGGACAAACGTCGCCCCTGGGTTTCGACTAATTTCGCGTGTCGCGAAAAACCGGGTGAAAATCGTTTGCTCGACAGTGGCACGATGGTCCCCGTGAACAACGAGGATCAGGCCAACTTCATCATCGAATGACACGCACACTCGAGCAATCGTCGAAGCTCCAGAACGTGCTGTACGAGATCCGTGGGCCGGTACACGCCCACGCATCGCGCCTCGAAGCCGAAGGCCACCGCATCCTCAAGCTCAATATCGGCAACCCCGCACCGTTCGGATTCGAAGCACCCGACACGATCGTCCAGGACATGATCGCGTCGCTCCCGCACGCGCAGGGCTACTCCGAATCGCGCGGTATCGCTCCGCGCGCCGCGCGATCGTCACCCGCTACGAGCTGGTGCCGGGCTTCCCCAAGTTCGACATCAACGACATCTACCTGGGCAACGGCGTCTCCGAGCTCATCACCATGACGATGCAGGCGCTGCTCGACGACGGTGACGAAGTCCTCATCCCCGCGCCCGACTACCCGCTGTGGACGGCGATGACCTCCCTCGCCGGTGGCACACCGGTCCACTACCTGTGCGACGAGACGAACGAGTGGAATCCGGACATCGACGACATCGAGTCGAAGATCACCGAGAAGACCAAGGCGCTCCTCGTCATCAACCCGAACAACCCGACGGGCGCGGTGTACTCGCAGGAGATCCTCACCCGGCTGGTCGCGCTCGCCCGCAAGCATCAGCTGCTGCTGCTCGCCGACGAGATCTACGACAAGATCCTCTACGACGACGCAAAGCACGTGTCGCTGGCGACGCTGGCCCCGGATCTGCTGTGTTTGACGTTCAACGGGCTGTCGAAGGCCTACCGTGTCGCCGGCTACCGATCGGGCTGGATGGTCATCACCGGCCCCAAGGATCACGCGTCCGGGTTCCTCGAGGGCATCGATCTGCTCGCCTCCACACGACTGTGCCCCAACGTCCCGGCACAGCACGCGATCCAGGTGGCGCTCGGTGGCTATCAGAGCATCGATGATCTGGTGCTGCCCGGCGGACGACTCCTCGAACAGCGCGACGTCGCGTGGGAGCGCCTCAATGCGATCCCAGGTGTCAGCTGCGTCAAGCCGCGCGGCGCGCTGTACGCGTTCCCGAGGCTCGATCCCGAGGTGTACGAGATCCACGACGACGAGAAACTCGTCCAGGACCTGCTGCTGCAGGAGAAGATCCTGATGGTGCAGGGCACAGGCTTCAACTGGCCCGATCACGACCACCTGCGTGTCGTCACCTTGCCGTGGGCACGCGATCTCGCGGTGGCAATCGAGCGGTTCGGAAACTTCCTGTCCAGCTACAAACAGTAGGAATCGTTGCCGAACAGAGATGTAGGCACTCGTAAGTCGGAAAGTACCAGGTCGGAGCAGCTTCACCCTTGGCCGACATGGGAGTTTTGTCCTAGGGTGATCAGCCACACACACCGCTCACCTTCCCGGATTGGTGAAACTACAAGTACCTTGGTTTCTGGCACTTCGAGTGCCGGGCTCCCTGGCTCACGCCATCCCCCCTGTGCGAAGCCAGGTGAAGGTGGCGGGGACACCCCCTGCTCCCCGCCACCACCAGCCCTTTCTCCCCTCTCGCGGAACTCCCGCCGATCTATGGCTAGCCTGTTGCGGTGAGTCATGGACACGGGCACGGACACGGGCATGTCGAGGGCCCCGCTCCGCTGGCCCCTCTCGCCGCCAGGATCGTCGTCGGCCTCCTCGTTGTCATCGGCACAGTCGTTCTGGTGGGCACAGCGATGCTGTGGCCGAGCGAGCAATCCGTCGACATTCCCGCGCCGTTCCAGACCTCCGACGGTGGCGCCGTCGTCACCGAGGCCGGAACCGTCACCGAGCAGAGCACCGGGTGGTGTGGAAGCGCCTCGATGGGCCGGGTGTTCACGGGTGAGCCGACTCCTCCCCCGACCGAGGCGTTCCAATGCGAGCGCAGCATCATCGACATCGAGACGGGCCCCAACGCAGGCACCCGCACCTTGCTCGAAGTGATTGCGGGCCCTGGCCAACCCGAACTGCACGCCGACGATTCGATCCGTCTGGTGCGCCAGACCGACCCGTCCGGCGCGACGCTGTACTCGTTCTACGACTTCGCCCGCGGACTGCCTCTCACGTTGATCGTCGCGGCGTTCGCGATCGTCGTCGTCGCTGTCGCCCGGTGGCGCGGCCTGCGCGCTCTCATCGGGCTCGGCGTCGCGTTCGGTGTGCTCGTGATCTTCATGCTCCCGGCATTGCTCGACGGGCAGCCTGCCGTCCCGGTCGCGCTGGTAGGTGGGTCGCTGATCCTCTACGCGGTGCTGTACCTCGCACACGGGGTCAACCTGAGGACGAGTTCCGCTCTCCTCGGCACCCTCGCGTCGATGGGCCTCGCGGCCCTGTTGTCGTATGTCGCGATCGAGATGACGCACCTGACGGGCCTGTCCGAGGAACAGAACACCGATGTGCAGCTCTACCTCGAGCAAGTGTCGATCACCGGTCTGCTGCTCGCCGGCTTCATCATCGGTTCTCTCGGTGTGCTCAACGACGTGACGATCACCCAGGCGTCGTCGGCGTTCGAGCTTGCGGCCCTCGACCCCCGGACCTCGCGTCGGGAGATCTTCGTGTCGGCGATGCGCGTGGGACGCGACCACATCGCCAGCACCGTCTACACCCTCGTCCTCGCCTACGCCGGTGGCGCCCTCCCACTGCTGCTGCTCTTCTCCGTCGCGGGCCGATCGGTGTCGGATGTGATCACCGGCGACGCCGTCGCCATCGAGGTGGTCCGCGCGTGTGTCGGTGGTATCGCGCTGACGCTGTCGGTGCCGCTCACCACCGGAATCGCCGCCGTACTCGCGCGCACCGCGCCC
>BBEG01000306.1 GCA_001312645.1 Rhodococcus sp. JCM 9791 | reverse complement strand
CCGAGTTCGGTCGCGACGGCCATGACCTCGACAGGGCCGGCGCCCATTCCGCCGTGCTTCTCGGGGAACGGCAGGCCGAGCACCCCGAGTTCGGCGAGCTGCTGCCACACCTCGCGGCTCCAGCCGAGCTCGCCCTCGGCGACACTGTTGCGGGTCTCCACGTCGTACGCGCCGGCGAGCAGATCGCGGACGGTCTTGCGGAGCAGGTCCTGTTCGGTATCGAGATCGAAGTTCATGTCCTGGGCCTCACAGTCCGAGAATCGAGGAAGCGATGATCGAACGCTGCACTTCGCTCGACCCGCCGTAGATGGTCACCTTGCGGTTGTTGAGATAGGTCCCGGTGGTGAGCTGCGCCCACTCCGGCGAATCGATGTCGGCGGAACCGGTGGGGAGCGAATCCGGGCCGGCGATGTCGACGAGGAGTTCGGTGGCGGCCTGCTGGAGTTCGGAGCCGCGCATCTTGAGCAGCGACGATGCCGGGTTCGGCTTGCCGTCGGCCGATCCTGCGACGACGCGCAGCTGGGTCAGCTCGAGAGCGATCAGCTCGTTCTCGAGTTCGGCGAGGCGGGCGGCGAACAGTGGGTCCTCGAGGAGCGTGCCCTCACCCAGCCTGGTCGCGGCGGCGAAGCTCTTGGCGCGTGCGAGCTTGACCTTGGTGGCCCCGACTCGGGTGATGCCGATACGTTCGTTGCCGAGCAGGAACTTCGCGTACGACCAGCCGGCGTTCTCGTCGCCCACGAGATTCTCCGCGGGCACCCGCACGTCCTCGAAGAAGACCTCGTTGACCTCGTAGCTGCCGTCGATGAGTTTGATCGGGCGGACGGTGATGCCGGGGGTGTTCATATCGATCAGGAGCATCGAGATGCCGGCCTGCTTCTTGACATCGGGGTTGGTGCGGACGAGGCAGAAGATCCAGTCGGCGTGCTGACCCAGCGTCGTCCAGGTCTTCTGACCGTTGACGATGTAGTCGGCGCCGTCGCGCACCGCGCGGGTCTTGAGCGAGGCGAGGTCGGAGCCGGCTTCGGGCTCGGAGAATCCCTGGCACCACCAGATGTCGAGGTTCGCCGTGGCCGGAAGGAAGCGCTCTTTCATCTCCTGCGACGCGAACTGCGCGAGGACCGGGCCGATCATGGAGGCGTTGAACGGCAGCGGCTCGGGCACCGACGCGAGCTGCATCTCGGTGAGCCAGATGTTGCGCTGCACCGGAGTCCAGTCCTTGCCGCCCCACTCGACGGGCCAGTTCGGGACCGCCAGGCCGTGCGCGTTGAGGATCTGTTGGGCCCGGACGAATTCGTCCTTGCCAGAGACTTACCGGCCGCGACCTTCTCGCGCAGCTCGGCGGGGAATTCGGTGGTGTAGAAGGTGTGCAGTTCGTCGCGGAACGCGAGCTCCTCGGCGGTGAGTTTCAGATTCATGGGTGGCCCTCTGTCGCGGTTGTGCGGTGGGGAGACCAGCGGAAAGGCTGCTGATCTGTACTCCCGAACCGTAACCTGACACTGTAAGGTTGTCCAGTACGACAACAGGGAGGAGAAGCACATGGCGCGGCCACGCACCCCCATACTGAGCCGGGAACTCATCCGTGAGACGACATTGCGCCTCGTCGACGAACACGGCCTCGACGCCGTGTCCATGCGCAAGATCGCGAACGAACTCGACGTCCGCGCACCCTCGCTGTACAGCCACTACGCCAACAAGGACGAACTGCTCGACGACATCGCCCGCACCGTCGCCGAGAACGTCGACGTGAGCGGATTCGACGACGACGATTGGCAGAACGCCCTGCGTAGCTGGGCACGCTCGTACCGCAACGCCCTTGCCGCACATCCCAACATGGTGCCGTTCCTCGCCTACGGCCCGAGCGACCGACCCGTGGCTCTCGACCGCGCCGATGCCGTGCACGGCGGTCTCACTCGCGCAGGCTGGCCGCCACGGACCGCGACGATGATCGGGGCGTCGATCAAGTACATCGTCGTCGGCTCCGCGATCACGTCGTTCGCCGGTGGGTTCATCGACGACATCGACACCTACAACGAACGCTATCCACACCTGTCTCAGGCGCACCGGCTCCGCGAGTACGCCGCCGAGATCGACGAGGACAGTTTCGAGCTGGTCCTCGGCACGTTCTTGTCGGGTCTCGCCGCGCAATACGCGGCGCTCGAGAAGGGATGACGACGGTCAGGTACGCCGCAACCGCACGAACCTGATCCGGTTCCCCGCCTCACGGAAGTCACTGTCACTGCCGTCGACCTCGAATCCCATCGTCGCGGACAGCTTGACGGCAAGCTTCCGGTGGCGGCGCGCATAATGCGCGAAAAAAGTGCGCACCCTCGTCCGGCTCGAGAAATTCCGCAGTGACCGCGACCCGCTCTCGTCGCGACTCGACGCGTGCGTGCGGATCAGCTCGCAGATTGCGATACCAGTCCGACGTGGCTCCGAAGCCGACCGCGACGACGAAACCGTCGTGTGTGTCGTCGTAATCGACGACCTCGAGCACCACATACCGAGGTTTCCCGGTCTTGCGACCCCGGTGCTCGAGGAGAAGAAAATGGCGCCCCAGCAGGAACCCGAGGTGCCACCGATACAACCGGATCGGCGAACGGAAGAGCCGACGCCGGATACCGGTGGGCGGTGCAGCGGGTTCCGTGACGCGCATGTCTTCCACCATGCACCGTCGCGGCGCCCGTGTCGACACGCCGACCCACGTCCTACGGGTTGCGCGCCACAATCACGCATAACTTCGATAAGCATGCAGCACAACGGCGAGTCTCGTCGGGCACGCAACCACCCCCGGTGGTGGCCTGCCATGCTGGGCTCGCAGCGGCCGTGGCGTTCGTCGCGCACGATCGACTGCTCGGCTTCGACACCTTCTACGGATTGTTCGGCAACACGGTCGACGCCGAGTCTACCGGTACGGCGGAACAACCGTCCGGACCGCCGAACCGCTGTACGACTTCGTCCTGCACGGCGCGCTGCCGTTCACCTATCCGCCGTTCGCCGCGCTGGCATTCGTGCCCCTGTCGGTCCTCTCCATCCATGGAACGGAAATCGCGCTCAACCTGGCCAATCTCGTGCTCGTGTATCTCGCGGTGTGGTTGTGCTGGCGGCAACTCGGCTACCGGGATTCGGGGCGGACCCGGCTGATCAGCATCTTTCTCGCGGTGCTGTTCACGTGGATCGAACCCGCACGCATGACGATCTGGCTCGGACAGATCAACCTCGTGCTGCTCGTGCTGGTGCTGTGGGATCTCGGGAGGCCCGAGCACTCCCGGCTACGGGGGATCGGGGTCGGGATCGCCGCGGGCCTCAAGCTCACCCCGCTGTTCTTCATCGCGTATCTCGCAACGCTGCGTCAGTGGCGCGCAACGGTCGTGGCCACTGCGACATTCGTCGCCACCGTGCTCCTCGGTTTCGTCGTGATCTTCTCGGACTCCTGGCGATTCTGGACCAGTACCATCATCCGGTCGGAGCGGATCGGGCTGATCTCGTCACCCGCCAACCAGTCGATCCGCGGGATCCTCGCTCGCACCCTGCACACCGAAAATCCCCCGATGTGGTTGTGGCTGCTGTGCGCCGGAATCGTCGGACTCCTCGGGTTGTGGGCGGCATACCTCGCGCATCGCAACGGCAAATACCTCCTGAGCCTGACCGTCGCGGGACTCACAGCCCCGATGGTGGCGCCGTTCTCGTGGGGACATCACTGGGTGTGGGTCATTCCCCTACTCGTGCTGTGCTTGGACCAAACCCTGCGCTGGCGGCGGTGGTGGGGATACCTCCTGCCGTTCGCCGCGGCGATTCCACTGCTGGCGTGGTACCGGTCGTATCCCGACGGCGTGGTGGCTATCGGAATCTTCATGACCCCGGGCACACCGCTGCAGCAAACGGTCCTGCAGGCCACCTACCCGATCGTCTACGCGGTGCTGCTCGTCGTCGTGCTCACGACCAATCGGCGCAGCCGTGCTCGTAGCGAACGGCCCCAGCGGAATCCGGCTGCGGCGCGAACCCGATCCGAATACGGTTGACGCATGACTCGCTCCATTCGCATCGGTCTCCAACTTCAGCCCCAACAACAGCCCGACTACGGGGTCATCCGCGACACGGTGCTCCGCGCCGAGGACGCGGGTGCCGACATCGTCTTCAACTGGGACCACTTCTATCCGCTGTACGGCGATCCCGACGGTGCTCACTTCGAATGCTGGACGATGCTCGGCGCGTGGGCCGAGCAGACCGAACGCGTCGAGATCGGCGCGCTCGTCACCGGCGGCGGCTACCGCAACCCCGACCTGCTCGCCGACATGGCGCGCACCGTCGACCACATCAGCGGCGGTCGCCTCATCCTCGGCATCGGCTCCGGCTGGTTCGAGAAGGATTACGACGAGTACGGCTACGAATTCGGGACCAAGGGGTCGCGGCTCGATCTGCTCGCCGAGTACCTGCCGCGCATCACCTCACGACTCGGCAAGCTGAACCCGCAACCCACCCGGCATATTCCACTGCTCATCGGCGGTGGTGGACCCAAGAAGACGCTGCCCCTGGTCGCGAAGTACGCCGATATCTGGCACAGCTTCGGCGAATTCGAGACCCACACGGAGAAGTCGAAGATCCTCGAGGCGCGATGCGCGGATGTCGGTCGATCACCGTCGGAGATCGAACGGTCGACGCCGTGGCCGGGGCTCGAGAATGTCGCGGCCTACGTCGATGAGGGCATCACCCTGTTCACCGTGAGCGCCGGGGGCCCCGACTACGACCTGACCCAGCTGGTCGAGGCGATCGGGTGGCGCGACGAGAATTCGCCACCCCCGCTGGCAGGTCTGGCGTAGCACGGACGACAGGCTACGCGGCCCGCATCTCCCCGTCACACCAGGTCGGCGTCGTGGACGAGCAGCGCGATCTGGGTCCGGTTGTCGAGTGCGAGCTTGGTGAGGATGCTCGACACGTGGGATTTCACCGTCGTGACGTTCATGGTCAGCGCCGCTGCGATCTCGCATTGGTGTCCCCGTTCCCGACCCTCACCGCCACCTCGTGCTCACGGGGCGTCAACACCGCCAGCGCCGCGCGTGCGCGCTCGTACGTGCCCGCCTGTACGACAGTGCGCTCCATCAGCCGGCGGGTGATCGCGGGCGACAGGATCGGATCTCCGGCTGCGACACGGGCAACGGCCTCGGCGATCTGCGCCGGCGGAGTGTCCTTCAGCAGAAAGCCTGCAGCGCCGGCGCGAAGCGCGTGCAGGACGTTCTCATCGGTGTCGAAGGTCGTCAGCACGATGACCTCGGGCGGCCGAGGCCGTCCCCGCAACAGTGTCGTGGCGGTGATGCCGTCCACACGGGGCATCTGAAGGTCCATGAGCACCACATCGGGGCGGTGTGCGTCGGTGGCGGTGACGGCTTCGCCCCCGTCTCCCGCTTCTCCGACGACGACGATGTCGCCGACTCCGTCGAGCATCATGGAGAGGCCGGCACGCACGAGGCGTCGTCGTCTACGAGGACCACACGGATCACGTCGGCAATGGTAGCCGTGCCCTGAGGTGGAACCGGCCGTCGATTCGCTCGTGGTCGAGCCGTCCTCCCGCGAGCCGGACCCGTTCGGTGAGCCCGACCAGGCCCAACCCACTGCCGGGCGCGGCCGGGGTGGTCCCGGGCGCGAGTAGCGCGTTCCGGATCTCGATCTCGAGTTCCGCCCCGGGCAAGCCGCTCAGTGTCACCTCGACCTCGTTCCCGGCTGCGTGCTTGCGCGCGTTCGTGAGTCCTTCCTGGACGATCCGGTACACGGTGCGACCCACCGAAGGCGGCAGATCGCCGGGGAACTCTCCGCACAACGTCACCTGTTGACCGGCCGCGCGGGTCTCTTCGATCAGCGCCTCCAGGTCCGCCGCAGTCGGGCCGGGGCCGCTCGATGCTGCCGCATCGTCTTCGCGCAGTAGCACGATCACCTGTCGCAGCTCCTCCAACGCCTGGTGTACCCCGGAACGAACCACCCCGGCGGCCAGCGCGACCTTCTCAGGCGACGCGTCAGGCCGGAATTCCAGCGCACCCGCGTGCGTAGCAACCAGCGACAGACGGTTGGCGAGGACATCGTGCATCTCCCGGGCCAGGCCCCGCCGCTCCGCC
>BBEG01000305.1 GCA_001312645.1 Rhodococcus sp. JCM 9791 | reverse complement strand
CGACGGCGACACCACCGCGCCCGCGCGCGACATAGAACTCGACTTCGACGAGAACTCCGCGCTGGCCATGCAACTCGGCGTACTGTCACTTCCCACGACGTTCCTGTTCGATGGCGACGGACACCAGAGGTTCCGAGTCTCCGGGGTTCCGACAGCGACCGACCTGCGGCACGCGCTGGCCTCGCTGTAGAGATCCGGCAGGCACCTGGCTCTTCCCTGTGCCGAATTCTCGGTTAGACTTCGACTCGTGCAACACCGCCGAGAGCTGCTGCTCACCCGACGCCGCGCAGTCGATCTGTGCCGCCTCGGTGGCTGTTGTTGTATCTGCTGCTGATCACAGCGCGCAGGCGCATACCGTCCAGGCTCCCCGGCACGGCATGTGCGCCACCTTCGCCGATGTGATCAACCCGCGGTGACCTACCGCAATTCGACTCGCCCCAGCGATATCGATCCAGCAGGAGCACTCTCATGTCCACTTCATCACCCGCCCATGTGGATGTCCGCGGCCCACGGTTCGCCGCATGGATCACCACGGTGGTACTCGCAGCGGTACTCGTCCTCGCTTCGTTCTCTCCTACGACAGCGGGCATCGTTCTGGCGGCGCAGACCATCGTGTTCGCCTTCGGTGCGGCACTCGGTCCGCGACGCAGTCCGTACGGCGCACTCTTCGCCACCGTCGTCGCACCCCGCCTGACATCCCCGTCCGAAACCGAACCTGCTGCGCCGCTACGGTTCGCGCAGGCTGTCGGTTTCGTCTTCGCCTGATCGGCACCGTCGCATTGCTCACCGGCGCCGTCACCCTCGGCATCGTCGCCGCAGGATTCGCTCTGTTCGCAGCCCTGCTGAACGCCGCATTCGGGGTGTGCCTCGGTTGCCGGATATACCCGCTGATCGTCCGGTTGCGGCCGGAACCCACCTGAGTTCCACATACCTTCATCAGCTTCTTCAGTGTCACCACCGAAAGGAAAATCCATGGCTCGCTCCGATGTTCTGGTCTCCGCCGACTGGGCTGAGCAGAACCTGCAAGCGCCGAAGACCGTCTTCATCGAGGTCGACGAAGACACCTCCGCCTACGAAGGCGCCACATCGAAGGTGCGATCCGGCTCGACTGGCGCAAGGATCTGCAGGATGCGGTCCGCCGCGATTTCCTGAACCAGGAGCAGTTCTCTGCCCTGCTGTCCGCGAAGGGCGTTGCGAACGACGACACCGTCGTGCTGTACGGCGGCAACAACAACTGGTTCGCCGCGTACGCGTACTGGTACTTCAAGCTGTACGGCCACCAGGACGTCAAGCTCATCGACGGCGGTCGTAAGAAGTGGGAGCTCGACGGCCGTCCCCTGTCGAAGGACGAGGTGACCCGCCCCGCCGCCGAGTACAAGGCCGCCGCGCCCGACACATCGATCCGCGCGTTCCGCGACGAGGTGATCGACGCCATCGGCAGCAAGAACCTCGTCGACGTGCGTTCACCCGACGAGTTCTCCGGCAAGAT
This sequence comes from Rhodococcus sp. JCM 9791, assembly GCA_001312645.1. Lineage (GTDB taxonomy): Bacteria > Actinomycetota > Actinomycetes > Mycobacteriales > Mycobacteriaceae > Rhodococcus. Next base: position 4,684 of record BBEG01000305.1, on the reverse strand, counting down.
CCTCGCTCCCGCGCATCTCCCGCAGGAGCAGGCCCAGCAGCGTGGACACGTCCCCGGTGCGATCAACATCCCGTGGAGCACCACCGCCAACGAGGACGGCACGTTCAAGTCCGACGACGACCTCACCGCCCTCTACGCGGCCAAGGGCTTCGACGACAGCAAGGAAACCATCGCCTACTGCCGTATCGGCGAGCGCTCGAGCCACACCTGGTTCGTGCTGCAGGAGATCCTCGGCAAGCAGAATGTCAAGAACTACGACGGCAGCTGGGTCGAATACGGCTCACTCGTCGGCGCACCGATCGAATTGGGAGCATAAGAACATGTGTGGAGCACCCGTCCAGACCCAGACCCTGCCTTCGAACGTCGACACCGAGAAGGAAACGGTCATCACCGGCCGCGTTCTCGCCTCCGACGGGCAGCCCGTCGGTGGTGCCTTCGTGCGACTGCTCGACAGCACCGATGAGTTCACCGCCGAGGTCGTCGCATCGGCAACCGGCGACTTCCGTTTCTTCGCCGCTCCCGGCGACTGGAAGATCCGCGCGCTGTCCAGCACAGGCAACGGCACCGCGACCGTGAACCCGACCGCTGCCGGCGTGTACAACGTCGACGTGACCGTCTCGAAGTAGCGGCCCGGTCCGCGAGGGCCTGAGTCCGGTATCACACCGGGCCCAGGCCCTTTCTGCGTTTCATCACATCGTGAATGCCGGTTCGCTCCTGCACAACCCGGACCCGTCGTCGGCGGGTATTCCTGCCGAGGTCTAAGATGGCCGCGTGGTCATTTTCTTCGAAATCTTGCTGCTCGCCGCAACCCTGCTCATCGCCTGGTTTGCGCTGTACACGATCTACCGCCTGGTTACTCAAGACTAGTGACTGCGGAATCGGACGACTCCCGCCGCAGCGGTAACGACGCGATCGCGGAGGCCGAGAAACGCGCGGCTGCCACAGCCGAACGCAACATCCCGGCGCTGCCCGGCCTGCCCGGCCCGGAGGACACCGCGAACCTGAGGCTCGGCCCCGACCTCGACCCGGCAATGCTCGCATTGCTGCCCTTGGTCGGTGTGTGGCGCGGCGAAGGTGAAGGACACGATCCCGACACCGGCGACTACCGCTTCGGTCAGCAGATCGTCGTCTCTCACAGCGGCGCCGCCTACCTCGCGTGGGAAGCACGTTCGTGGCGTCTCGACGACGCGGGCAAGTTCAGTGCACCCGACCGCCGTGAGAGCGGCTTCTGGCGTGTGTCGGGCACCGACGTCGCCGGCAGCGAGGACCCCGAGACCATCGAACTGCTGCTCACCCACAGTTCCGGTGTGGTCGAGCTGTACTACGGAGCGGCCCTGACCCAGTCGTCCTGGGAACTCGCGACCGACGTGGTGATCCGCACGAAGTCCGGTGAGACCGTGGGCGGAGCCAAGCGACTCTACGGCATCATCGAAGGCGGCGACCTCGCTACGTCGAAGAACGCATCATCGGCGATGGCGATCTGACCCCGCGCATGTCGGCGCGGTTGTCGCGCTACGTCGGCTGACGGTCACCTCGTCTCGGACGGGTCTTCGTCACCTGATTCCGGTTCCGTGTCGCCCTCCTCGTCGTCCTTGATCGACCCTGTGTCCGGGATCGCGTGCGTGACCACCACGACTTCGGGTGCAGGCAATTCCTCGGCCGCAGCGAGGGCCTCGGGCGTGTGCACCTGAGGCCACTGACGAGTGACCGGTTCCGGGCGCTCTCCGAGGTCCTCGCGGATTCCCCGCACCAAGCTGTACATCATCACGAAACCCATCACGAAGAACGGCAGACCGACGACCGTGATCAGCTGTTGCAGCGCGTCGAGGCCGTCCTTGCCGGTCGCGACGAGCATGGTCGCCGCGACCAGACCCATCAGGATCGCCCAGAAGAGACGTTGATGGATCGGAGCCTTCTCCTCGTGCCCGGACGCCATCATATCGAGCACCATCGCCGTCGAATCGACCGATGTGACGAAGAAGATCACCACGAGCACGATGGCAATGAACGAGACGAATCCCGTGAACGGGAAGTGTCCGAGGAATTCGAAAAGCGCACCGGGGATGTCGCCGTCGCCGACCACACGGTCGACGAGCCCACCTTCGCCGTTCAGCTCGATGTCGAAGGACCCCATACCGAAGATGCTGAACCAGATCACCGAGAACAGCACGGGTAATCCGAGCACGCCACCGACGAATTCTCGGATCGTGCGGCCGCGTGAGATCCGGGCGATGAAAATTCCGACGAAAGGCGACCACGTGATGGTCCACGCCCAGTAGAACACCGTCCATGTGTTCTGCCAGCCGGAATTCGCGAAGGTGTCGTTCCAGAACGCGAGTCGCGGCAAGGCTTCGGCGTAGATTCCGACCGATTCGATCATGCCTTTGAGCAGAAACAGACTCGGCCCGGTGACCAGCACGAACACCAGTAGGCCCACGGCCATGCCGATGTTGAGATTCGACAACCGCTTGATGCCCTTGTCGAGCCCGAGTGCCACCGAGACACCCGCCATCACAGTCACGATCGCGATCAACCCGATCTGGATGAACCCGGATTCCTCGAGGTCGAACAGCTGCGCCAAACCCGCATTGATCTGCAGGGTTCCCAGCCCCACCGAGGTTGCGACACCGAACACCGTGCCGAGGATCGCAAGGACATCGATGGCGTGGCCGATCGGACCGTAGATGCGGCCGCCGAGAATCGGCGCGAAGATCGAACTCACCCGCGGCGGCAGATGCCGCTTGTAGATGAAATACCCGAAGCACAGGCCGGGTAGCGCAAAGATCGTCCAGGTGTGCAGACCGAAGTGATAGAGGGCGAAGCCCATCGCCTCCTGAGCGCCTCGACAGAACGGGGTTCGACGTCCTGCATCGGCGGGTTCGCGAAGTGCGAGATCGGTTCGGCAACCGCCCAGAACATCAGGATCGTGCCGATACCCGCGGCGAACAACATGGAGAACCAGGTGATGTTCGAGTGCTCGGGCCGCTCGTCGTCACCGCCGAGCCTGACCCTGCCGTATCTGGTGAGCGCAATCCCCAGCAGAAAGAGGAGAAAGGTCGTGACGCCGAGGACGTAGAACCAGCCCAGGTTGGTCATGATCCAGGTCGACGCGTTGCTGAAGATCTCGTCGACGGCGCCGGTGAATGCGATCGTCACGACGACGAACAAGAGTGCCACCACCGCTGATGCGAAGAAGATGCCCGGCGATGTCCGCAGCCGGAGGGCGTCGTGGGCGCGCTGCAAGATCGACATCCGCTAGATGTACCCCACCGGCTCGGCCGATATACCCGGTTTCCCACATGTGCAGTCGACGGCCTCTCCGCGTTCACGGTGTCGAGAGCACACGCGAACGGCCCCCGAGCCACCGACTCATCACGGAGTTCGTCCGTGCATGTCGGATCCGGTCCGGACAGACCGGTGCTCGAGGGCCGGGTGACCACCTGGGATTCGCCTACCGCGTGCGGCGGGAGAATTCCGTCGTCACGCTGCTAGCGGATGGTCACCTCACGCGTCCGAATATCAATCACTTCCAGACCACCTCCTTTCTCGTGTACCTGAGAAAGTACGCGCGGATCACGGCGTCGGCAACGCATTTTTCTCGATGCGTACCACCAGGTCGGCTGCGGTGTCCGCAGGCAGGCTGTGTGTGACGACGACGACCGTACGGGCAGGATCGACGAGTCCCGAACCCGAATCGAGGAGTTGCCGCTGCAGGTACGCGGCGTCCTCCGCATCGAGGTGTTCGGCCGGTTCGTCGAGCAGCAGTATCTCCGCCGACGACAGGATCGCGCGTGCCAGGAGCAACCGGCGGCGCTGTCCACCCGAGATGTCGCGGGCGCCGGAGGCGAGCACGGTGTGCACTCCGTCCGGCAATCCGTCGGCCCACGGTCCGAGCCCGACCGACGCGAGAGCGGCCCGCGCTCGGACTCGTCGACAGTGCCTCGGGCAACACGCAGATTCTCGAGGATCGAGGTGTCGAAGATGTGGGCGTCCTCGGCGAAGAACACGACACGTCGACGGAGCGCAGCCTGCTCGATCTCGACGAGATCCACACCGTCGAGGGTCACCGACCCGCCCGCCGGTGCCAGCAGCCCGGCCAGGGTCATCACCGTGGTGGTCTTGCCACTACCGCTGCCCCCGACTATCGCGACCCTCGAACCGGGGGCCGCGTCCAGGTCGACGGGTTCGGTGGCCGAGCTTCCCGGCCATCCACTGCGCAACCCGTCGGCACGGAGTCTGCCTGGACCGTCCGCGGATGTGGCGCCGCGGGGCACGGGGCGGTCTGCACGGTCGAGCAGGTCGACGATGCGCCGTGCCGCAAGTCGAGCACGGGTCAGTGTCTGCGCCGCAGCAGGGAGCACCGCGGTGGCTTCGAATGCGGACAACGGCAGCAACACGAGGATGCCGAGCGTCGTGGGACTCATCGACGCAACATCCGAACCGAATGCGGTGACGCCGATCAGGAGAGCCCCGAGCACACTCGCTCCGACAGCGAGGGGCACGGCCGCATCCGCGAATGCGGCGGGCACCGCCGAACGGTCCGTGGCATGCACCGATTCGAGATTCGCGGCCCGCGCCCGATCCGTCACGGAGGTCGAACACCCCGCGACACGTAGTTCCGCGGCGTGGTCGAGTGCCGTCACAGCGTCCTCACCGAAGCGAGTCCGGGCGGCGTCGCCGTCGG
>BBEG01000304.1 GCA_001312645.1 Rhodococcus sp. JCM 9791 | reverse complement strand
GGTCGATGCTGCACTCGACGCCGATATGCCGGCGAACGCGGCTATCGACATCAACGCGATCGTCAACGACGGGCCGGACGGCCCGCAGCTCGGTGCCGGAATTGCATTCCCCACCGGCCTGCTGGACCGCGACGATGTCGAGGAATTCGCTCAGCATTGGCGTGCAGCGCTCGATGCACTCGTCGACCACGTCGCGCACCGGGCGCCGGGGGGCTCACCCCGTCCGACGTCTCGCTGGTGAACGTGACCCAGTCCGACCTGGAGCGGTGGGAATCGCGGTATCGGCCGGTGGCCGATGTGTGGCCGCTCTCGCCGTTGCAGTCCGGTCTGCTGTTCCACGCGTTGATGACGGCCGACGACGACATCGACGTGTACACGATGCAGGCCGTGCTCGATCTCGAAGGTGCTGTCGACGCGGAGCGTCTGCACCGGGCGGCTCAGGGGCTGCTCGATCGGCATACGAATCTGCGCACCGTCTTCGTCACCGACGACGAAGGCGACTCGGTCCAGCTGGTGCTCGACGATGTGCAGGTGCCGTGGCGCACGGTCGACATGTCGTCGGAGGTCGCGTCTTCGGGCGTGACTGCCACGGTCCCGTTCTGGCGTGAGGAGGAGACCCGCGGGTTCGTCATGGACACCGGACCGCTCATGCGGTTCGTTCTCGTCTCGCTCGGCGGTGATCGCTATCAGCTCGGCGTGACCACGCACCACGTGCTGATCGACGGTTGGTCGATGCCGTTGCTCATGCAGGACCTCATGGCCCTCTACGCAACCCGCGGAGACACGTCGATGCTGCCGCGTGCGCGGTCGTACCGCTCGTTCCTCGAGTGGGTCGGTACACGCGACCTGGATGCCTCGCGCGACGCCTGGTCACACGTGTTCGACGGATTCGACGAACCGACACTGCTCGCCCCGCAGTCGCCCCGACATCCGGCGCGCAGGGCGACGACCGCGTCAAGATCGAGCTGGACGCGCAGCGTCTGACCGCGATCAGCGACGCCGCGGCGCGCCTGCGGCGTCACCGTGAACACCTCGTGCAGGCCGCATGGGGTGTGCTGATCGGCCGGCTCACCGGCCGCGACGACGTGGTGTTCGGCGCGACCGTCTCCGGACGTCCTGCCGACCTGCCCGGCGTCGAGTCGATGGTGGGTCTGTTCATCAACACCCTGCCGGTGCGGGTGTCGTTCGATCCCGACGAGCCGGTCGCGGAGTTCCTCGGCCGCCTGCAGAGCGAACAGGCCGCGCTGCTCGAACACCACCACCTCGGCCTGACCGACATCCAGCGGGCCTCGGGTCCGGCGGTCGCCTTCGACACCCTCACGGTGTTCGAGTCGTACCCGCTCGACGAGGAGGGCCTTGCCCAGCAGGCCTCGTCGATCGACGGGATGTCCGTCACGGGAGTCGGCACGCACGATGCAACGCACTACCCGTTGAGTCTGTTCGTTCACGTCAAGACGGGAATGGAAGTCGAACTGCGTTACCAGCGTGCGCTGTTCGACCGCGATCAGGTATCCACGCTCGTCGCCCGTTTCGTGCGTGTACTCGAGTCGCTCGCTGCGCAGCCCCGGAATCCTGTGGGTGACATCGAGCTCCTCGACGCCGCGGAACTCGACCGGGTCCTCCATGACTGGAACGACTCGGCGCACGAACTCGATGTGTCGGCTCTGCTCACCGACCGGTTCGACGCGCAGGCGGCACGCACCCCCGATGCTGTCGCACTCGTCTACGAAGGTGAATCCCTCACCTACGCCGAGTTCGATGCTCGCGTCACACGTCTCGCGCGACACCTGATTGCGCAGAGGGTCGGTCCGGAGTCGTTGGTGGGCTTGGCCATCCGACGGTCTCTCGATCTGCTGGTGGGCATGTACGCGATCGTCCGGGCCGGCGGCGCCTGGGTGCCGATCGATCCCGATCACCCCATCGACCGCGTGCGGCACATTCTGGACACGGCTGATCCGGTCTGCATCGTGACGACGGTCCGCGACGAGTTCGAGGTGCCGTCGGATCTCGATATCCGGTCGATCGCCATCGACGTGCTCGATCTGTCGGATACTTCGTCCGCGACGATCACCGATGCGGATCGGATCGCACCGCTTCGTCCGGACAACACCGCGTATGCGATCTTCACGTCGGGCTCGACGGGACGTCCGAAGGGCGTCGCGGTGACGCACCGCGCGATCGTCAACCAGACGGAATGGATGCTGCACGAGTTCGAGATGACCTCGGACGATGTGTACTTCCAGAAGACCGCCACCACGTTCGACGTGTCGCTGTGGGGTTTCTTCATGCCGTTGAGCGTGGGTGCCCGGCTCGTGATCGCGACTCCGGACGGTCACCGCGATCCCGCGTACCTGTCGGAAGTCATCGCACGCGAGCAGGTCACGATCACGGACTTCGTGCCGTCGATGCTCACGGTGTTCGCTGCCCACGCCGACGCTGTGGAATGCCGAACTCTGCGCGACATCTTCGTGATCGGTGAAGCACTGCCGCCGGAGACGATCGACGGCGTCCGCCGGATCAGTTCCGCGGACATCGACAACCTGTACGGACCTACGGAAGCCGCCGTGTCCGCCACCTACTGGCAGGCGCCGACGACGGGTTCGGTCGACGTGGTGCCGATCGGTGTCCCGGAATGGAACGTGCAGGCGTACGTTCTCGACGGTCGGCTCCGTCCGGTTCCCGTCGGTGTCCCGGGAGAGCTCTACCTCGCGGGTATCCAGCTCGCACGCGGTTATGTGCGCCGCCCCGATCTCACCTCGGACCGGTTCGTTGCGAATCCGTACGGGGAGTCCGGCGACCGGATGTATCGCACGGGTGATCTCGTGACCTGGAACGAGCAGGGCGAACTCGAATACATCGGCCGCACCGACTTCCAGGTGAAGTTCCGTGGCCAGCGAATCGAGCTCGGCGAGATCGAAACCGCGCTGCTCGCCCACGATTCGGTGAACCAGGCCGCGGTGCTCGTGGTACAGACCCCGACCGGTGACCAGCTCGCAGGGTACGTCGTGCCGTCGCCGGGACGGAACATCGACACCGGAGAGCTCGTCGATGTCGTGTCGGCGACACTGCCCTCCTACATGGTGCCGTCCGCATTGGTCGTCCTCGACGAGTTCCCGCTCAACACCTCGGGCAAGCTCGACCGCAAGGCTCTGCCTGCGCCGACATTCGAGGCGCGGGAGTTCCGTGCTCCGACGACACCGATCGAGGAGATCGTCGCGACGACCTTCGCCGATGTCCTCGGAATCGAACGCGTCGGCCTCGACGACGACTTCTTCGCGCTCGGCGGCAACTCGCTGATCGCGACGCAGCTCGTCGCGCGCCTCGGATCGGCGCTCGATGTGCGGATCCCGGTGCGGGTGCTGTTCGAGTCCTCGACGGTGCAGGCGCTCGCCACGCAGGCAGAGCAGCACACGGGTTCGGCCCGTCGGGCTCCGTTGGTGCCGCAGCAGCGCCCGGATCGGGTGCCGCTGTCGCTCGCGCAGCAGCGCATGTGGTTCCTCAACCGTTTCGATGCGACGTCGAGCGCCGACAACCTTCCCGTCGCAGTCCGTCTGACCGGCGCCCTCGACACAGCTGCGTTGCAGGCGGCCGTGCGCGATCTGCTCGATCGGCACGAGGTGCTCCGCACGATCTACCCGGAGGACGACGGTCGTCCCTACCAGCAGATCCTGTCGGTGGATGAGGCGATGCCGAACCTCGACGCCGTGCAGGTCGACGAAGTGGAACTGCCCGCACGGATCCTGGAGATCGTGGGCACAGGGTTCGATGTGACCACGCAGGTGCCGTTGCGTGCGGTTCTGTACCGGGTGGGGGAGTCCGGATCCGACCATGTGCTGGTGTTCGTTGTCCACCACATCAGTGTCGATGGCTGGTCGATGGCCCCGCTCACGCGTGATGTCATGGCGGCCTATGTGTCCCGCGCGGCCGGTGAAGAACCTGCCTGGGCTCCGCTGCCGGTGCAGTACGCGGACTTCACGCTGTGGCAGCGTGAGGTTCTCGGCTCGGAGGACGATCCGGAGAGCTTGCTGTCGACGCAGGCCCAGTTCTGGAAGCGTGCGCTCGCCGGTGTACCGGACGAGCTGAACCTGCCGATGGACCGTCCGCGTCCGCCGGTGCAGTCGTTCGCGGGTGGCCGGGTCGAGTTCGCGCTGGACGAGTCCACGCACGGTGAGCTGGCGGCGTTGGCCCGCAGGACCGGCACGACGATGTTCATGGTCGTCCACACCGCGCTGGCGATCTTCCTGGCGCGTATGTCGGACTCGGATGATGTGGCGATCGGCACGCCGATCGCGGGTCGTGGCGAGTCGGAACTCGACGATCTGATCGGCATGTTCGTCAACACTCTGGTGTTGCGGAGCCGGGTCGACGCAGGCGAGTCGTTCACCGGCCTGCTGTCGCGGGTCCGAGAGGCCGATCTCGAGGCGTTCGCGCACGCGGACATCCCGTTCGAGCGGCTCGTCGAGATCGTAGAACCCGAGCGGTCGACGGCGCGGCACCCGCTGTTCCAGGTGGCCCTGTCGTTCGAGAACCTGCCGTCCGCGGGTCTCGACTTCCGGAGCTGAGTGTGTCCGGTGTGCCGTTCGAGGTGGACACCGCGAAGTTCGACCTGTCGCTCACGCTGCGTGAGGGCATCGGGGAAGACGGCGCACGACGGGTATGTCGGCCGAGTTCTCCTACGCGAGTGCGCTGTTCGACCATGGCACCGTCGAACGGTTTGCGCGCCGGTTCGAACTGCTGCTCGCCGGCATCCTCGCGGATCCGCAGGCGCCGGTCGGGGATCTCCCGATGCTCGACGTCGACGAGGTCCGCCGGCTCACACATGTCCACGGGGATCACGTCGGTGCGGGTGGAACTCTCGCAGACATCCTCACGGCCGCGGTCACACTGGATCCGAATGCTACTGCGGTCCGCTACGAGGGGCGCTCGATCAGCTACCGGGAGCTCGACGAGACCTCGTCGAAGCTCGCGCGCATCCTCATCGGACGCGGCGTCGGCCCGGAGGACATCGTTGCGGTGTCGTACCCGAGGTCGTACGAGATGGTCCTGAGCGTGTGGGCGATCGCGAAGGCAGGTGCCGCGCACCTGCCGGTCGACCCCACCTATCCCGTCGACCGCGTGCGGTACATGCTCGCCGATTCCGGTGCGGTCCTGGGTATCACGTCCTCGACCCACCGCGATGGGCTGCCCGGTGACTCCGAGTGGATCGTGCTCGACGATCCGGCGTTCGTAAGTGAACTCGACGGGCAATCGGAGTTGCCGGTGGGTGCCTCCGACCGGGTGCGTCCGCTGTCGCTGTTCCATCCGGCATACGTGATCTACACCTCGGGTTCGACGGGCCGCCCCAAGGGCGTCGTCGTCACCCACCAGGGTCTCGGCGGGGTGGTCGACACCGCCGTCGAGCTGTACCACCTGCGCGCCGGTCATCGCTTCCTGCACATCTGCTCGCCGAGCTTCGACCCGTCGGTACTCGAGTGGATGGCGGCGTTCACCAGCGGCGCGACGCTGGTCGTTGTGCCCTCGACGATCATCGGCGGCCCCGATCTCGCGGAGTTGCTACGCGCCGAACGGGTGACGCACACGATCATCACCCGGCGGTGCTGGGAACGATGGATCCGACGGGTATCGACAGTCTGGAGGTCGCGTCGGTCGGTGGTGACGTCACACCCCGGAGCTGCTCGCCAAGTGGGCGCCGGGACGTAAGTACTTCAACGGGTACGGCCCCACCGAGACGACGATCATCTCGTCGTTCGCGCGGCTCGAACCGGGACGTCCGATCACGATCGGTCATCCCACACACGGGGTGTCCGCGCTCGTGCTCGACATGCGGTTGCGTCCTGTCCCCGAGGGCGTCGCCGGCGAGCTGTACATGACCGGTGCCGCGCTTGCCCGCGGTTACCACGGCCGCAGCGCTCTCACCGCCGAGATGTTCGTCGCGAATCCTTACAGCCCCGACGGTTCACGCATGTACCGCACGGGTGACGTGGTGCGGTGGCGTGCCGGCGAGGACCGTCTCGAGCTCGAGTTCGTGGGGCGCAGCGACTTCCAGGTGAAGGTGCGCGGTTTCCGTATCGAACTCGGCGAGATAGACGCTGCCCTGGCCGCGCACGAGACCGTCGACTTCGCTGCGACTCTCGGCCGTTCGACGGCGTCGGGTGCGACGGTGTTGGTGTCGTATGTGTTGCCTGCGGCGGGCCGGACTGTGGATGTGGCGGGGTTGACGGAGTTCGTCG
>BBEG01000303.1 GCA_001312645.1 Rhodococcus sp. JCM 9791 | reverse complement strand
CCGGCTCCGACGGGAGCACCTCCGGAGGGACCGCTCACCGGAATGGTGTTCGAGTGCGTGGGCGACGGTGGCTCCGTCGACCTCGCCGCGGGGCTCGCCGGTCGGCCCGCCGTCGTCAATCTCTGGGCGTGGTGGTGCGGGCCGTGTGCCGAAGAACTTCCCGTGCTCGAGGAGTACGCGCTACGCGCGGGTGATGCGGTGTCGGTGGTGACCGTGCACACCGATCCCAACGAGGCGAACGCGCTGGACCGGCTCGCTCGGTACGACGTCCGGCTGCCCGGGGTGCAGGACGGTTCGGGACGTGTGCAGGCGGCGGTGGCTGCACCGGCAGTTCTGCCCGTTACGGTGCTCGTGCGCGCCGACGGTTCGGTCGCGAAGGTGTTGCCCCAACCGTTCCGCAGCGCCGATGAGGTAGCCGAGGTTGTCGAGACACATCTGGGGGTTGTCGCATGATGCCGTATTGGTTGCGGGGTGTGGCCACCTCCGAACTCACCGACCCACACGGACTCAACCCCGTCCTGACCCGCGAGGCTCCGCACGGGACGGTCTTGCGCCAGGCGGCGGTGCTCGTCCTGTTCGGCGGATCGCGAGAGCCCGACCCTCTTGCCCGCGGTGGTCTGCCGGCAGACGCCGATGTATTGCTCACTCAGCGTGCCGCGACCATGCGCGAGCACAGTGGGCAGGTCGCATTTCCCGGTGGCGCCGCCGACCCGGAGGACGACGGCCCCATCGCGACCGCCTTGCGTGAGGCGCAGGAGGAGACCGGGCTCGACCCGGACGGTGTGCGACCGCTGGCGGTGCTGCCCGAACTGTTCATTCCTCCGTCGGGATTCGACGTGACCCCCGTTGTTGCGTATTGGGAGAAGCCCAGCCCGGTCGGGGTGGTCGATCCCGCCGAAGCGGCTCTCGTCGTGCGTGTACCTCTGCGTGATCTACTCGACCCCGACAACAGATTCCAGGTCTCCCACCGGATGGGGTATCGCGGTCCGGCCTTCCAGGTCGACGGCATGCTCGTGTGGGGGTTCACCGCGGGCGTTCTCGCGGGTTTGTTCGCGGTGTCGGGGTGGGAGATCGAATGGGACCACAGCGACGTCCGTGATCTGGAAGTGGTGCAAGCCGAACTCGAATCGGGGGTGATCGACGCATGACCGGCTCGGGTTGGCTCGACCTCGTCCTCGTCCTCGTCGTGATCATCGCGGCGTCATCGGGTCTGAGGCAGGGGGCGGTGGCGTCGGCGCTGGCATTCCTCGGGGTGTTGTTGGGTGCCGTGGCCGGCATCCTCATCGCACCGCACGTTCTCGTCCACGTCGACGAGGGACGCCTACGGATCCTTGCGGGGATCATGTTGATCATCGTGCTGGTGGTGGTCGGGGAAGTCGCGGGCATGGTGCTCGGCCGAGCCGCGCGGAGCAGTATGCACAGCCCCAGCGCTCGTGCGGTCGACAGCGTGATCGGCGCGGGGCTCCAATCCGTCGCGGTTCTCATTGCCGCCTGGCTGTTGGCCATCCCGTTGACGTCCGCGGCGCAACCGCAGATATCCGCGGCGGTGCGCGGATCGAAGGTACTCGGGACGGTCGACAATCTTGCGACCGACTGGATGCGGGCGATCCCCAACGAGTTCTCGGCACTTCTCGACACCTCGGGCCTACCCGAGGTGATCGGGCCGTTCGGTCGTACACCGATCGCAGAGGTCGCCGTCCCCGACGGCACACTGCTCGACGGGCCGATCCCTGCACAGTTGCATCCGAGCGTGCTGCGCATCAACGGTGTCGCCCCGAGCTGTCAGAAGGCGCTCGAAGGATCGGGCTTCGTAGTGTCGCCCGAACGTGTCATGACGAATGCGCACGTCGTCGCGGGGACCGCGGCGGTCACCGTCGAGAGCAACGGGCGTGCACTCGACGCGGAGGTCGTGCTGTTCGACCCGGCGGTCGACGTGGCGATCCTCGCGGTCCCAGGTCTGACCGCGCCGCCGCTCGCGTTCTCCGCCACCCCGGCCGACTCGGGCGACGACGCCATCGTCCTCGGGTATCCGGGTGGTGGACCGTACACCGCCAGCGCGGCCCGCATCCGCGAGACTCTGGATCTGCAGGGACCGGACATCTACCGCAGCGGCACCGTCGAGCGTGAGGTCTACACACTGCGCGGGCTGATCCAGCAGGGCAACTCCGGTGGACCGCTCGTCGATCCGCAGGGGCGGATCCTGGGCATGGTGTTCGGTGCGGCGGTCGACGATGCAGATACCGGCTTCGCACTCACCGCATCCGAGGTGAGCCGTCAGCTCGCCGTGGCCGACTCGATGGTCGCCGCCGTCGAAACAGGGACGTGCATCGTCTGAAGCGCTCTAATGGGCGCGGATGAAGTCCAGGAGCGCAGCCGTCACGTCGTCGGCTTTCTCCTGGTGTGGGTAATGGCCTGCGCCGTCGATGAACTTCATGATCCGGCCGGGTGCGTGTCGCACACAGCGACGCAGAGTCGCGGCGACCACATACGGATCGAGCGCGCCGTGCACCTGCAGGACGGGAAGGGTCAGGGTGACTTTCATGGCCTTCATGAACCGGCGGCCGTCGGGTCGCCACTGACTGCGGAACGCCCACCGCTGGTACTCGAGACTGCAGTGCGCCACTCCGGGACCTGGACTGCCGCGCGCAGGCGGTCGATGACCTCCGGGAATTCTTCGCTGTGCTGCCAGTCGCTCCCCGATCGGATCCGCACGAGGCGTTCGATCTCGGCGCTGTCGTCGCGCACGAGCAGCCGTTCGGGTCGCCACGGCAGCTGATAGGCGAGGAAGGTGGGTAGCAGGGCCTTGCGCTGTGCACGGTCCCGAAGTGCAGCATCACGGAGCGAAATCGGGTGCGGAGAATCCACGACCGCGATCGCGCGGACGAGCTGAGGGTGCAGAACGGCGGTGGCCCAGCACACGAGACCACCGTCGGCGTGGCCGACGAGAATCGCCTCGGTGTATCCCAACGCCCGGATCAGTCCGGCGACGTCGTTGGAGAGAGTCCAGCCGTCGTAGCCGCGGGGTGGCTTGTCGGTGTCGCCGTAGCCGCGCTGGTCGATCGCGATCGCGCGATACCCGGCGTCGGCGAAAGCGGTGAGCTGATGACGCCATGACCACCACAGGTCACCGAAACCGTGAATGAATACCACCAACGGCGCGCCGGGTCCGGTGCCGTGGGCTTCGACCGCGTGCAGCCGGATGCCGTTGGCGTGGATGTCGCGATGGGTCCACGGGCCGTCGTAACGGACCGTGGACGGATCGGGTGGGGTCAAAGTGGTGATCGTTCGAGCTGAGTCAACGCGCCGCGTGCTGCGGGCGATGTGCATCGGTGTCGCTGCCGGAATGCGGCAGAACCGTCTTCGCTTGCTTGAGCGAGTCGATGGTCTTGTTCGGTGCCCGTAGCTTGCGAACGCGCATGTAACCGATCAGCGCGAAGATCGCCGTCACGACCACCATCAGCAGGAAGACGATCAGGAACGCCAGCCAGCGGGCAACCCACACATCGAGCAGTTCGGCGAGGAAGAAGAAGAAGAAGAACGAGCTGAAGATGAGAACAGCGAGAGCGAGGATGAAGAACAGACTGCCCTGCAGTCCCTTCTTGACCTCACCGGTGACCTCCGACTTCGCGAGTTCGACCTCGGCACGGAACAGCGTGGACACCTGCGCGGTCGCGTCACGGACGAGTTCGCCGATACTCGCGTCCCGCGAGGTCGGGGTGTGTACCTCCGTCAGCGGAATGCCCGAGATGCTGCTCGGCGCCCCGTCTCCCGGCCGGTTCCCGTTCGTGACGCTCACTAGTCGACCCCTTCAGGTTGGTTCGTTCGTGCTTGCGGTGGGCTCGCCCACGCCGTAACAGTAGCGCCGATCCCGGGGCGGGGGCGACGAGTGACCGGCAAGGCGGAGGCATTTGTGATTTCTTCCGGTACTTCGCTCCCATGACAGCACGGCGCCCTCCCCGAACGGATTCTGGGAGGCGCCGCGTCGAGCGGGCTACTTCTTGCGGATCGCGTCGAAGACCGCGGGGTCCACCAGCGTCGAGGTGTCGCCGAGCTCGCGGCCCTCGGCGACGTCGCGGAGCAGGCGTCGCATGATCTTGCCCGAGCGGGTCTTGGGCAACTCGGGCACGATCGTGATCTGCCGCGGCTTCGCGATCGGGGAGATCTCGACCGCGACGTGATCGCGCAGTTCCTTGATGAGCGCATCGCCGGTGTTCTCGACATGCTCGAGCAGGATCACATACGCGACGATGCCCTGACCGGTCGTGTCGTCGGCTGCACCGACCACCGCGGATTCCGCGACAGCGGGATGGCTGACCAGGCGGATTCGACTTCGGAGGTGGAGATGCGGTGCCCGGAGACGTTCATGACGTCGTCGACGCGGCCGAGGACCCACAGGGCGCCGTCCTCGTCGTACTTGGCGCCGTCGCCTGCGAAGTACCAGCCCTGCTCCTCGTAACGGGACCAGTAGGTCTCGCGGTAGCGCAGCGGGTCGCCCCAGATTCCGCGGAGCATCGCCGGCCACGGCTGGTCGAGGACCAGATAACCGTTGCCTCCGGCGCCGAGGGGTGTGGCTTCGTCGTCGACGATCTTCGCGGAGATGCCGGGCAGAGGCGCCATCGCGGAGCCGGGCTTGGTGGCGGTGATGCCGGGCAGCGGGAGATCATGATCGCACCCGTCTCGGTCTGCCACCAGGTGTCGACGATCGGAGCCGTGCCTGCGCCGATGACCTCGCGGTACCAACGCCATGCTTCGGGGTTGATCGGTTCGCCGACCGAGCCGAGCAGCCGGATCGACGACAGGTCGTGGGCGTCGGGGATCTCGCGGCCCCACTTCATGAAGGTGCGGATCAAGGTGGGGGCGGTGTAATAGATCGAGACGCCGTACTTCTCGATGATCTCGAAGTGGCGGTGCTCGTTCGGGGAGTTGGGGGTGCCTTCGTAGACGACCTGGGTGGCGCCGTTCGAGAGCGGCCCGTACACGATGTAGGAGTGTCCGGTGACCCAGCCGATGTCGGCGGTGCACCAGTAGACGTCCTTGCCCGGCTTGTGGTCGAACACGTAGTGGTGTGTGTACGACGCCTGCGTGAGGTAACCGCCGGAGGTGTGGACGATGCCCTTGGGCTTTCCGGTGGTGCCGGAGGTGTAGAGGATGAACAGGGGGTGCTCGGCGTCGAACGCCTCGGGCGTGTGTTCGGGGGAGGCCTTCTCTACCGTCTCGTGCCACCAGAGATCGCGGCCGTCGGTCCACTCGACGTCGATGCCGGTGCGCTTGACCACGAGCACGTTCTGGATCGACGCGGCTCCGGAGACCGCGTCGTCGGCGGCAGTCTTGAGCGGGGCTGCCTGACCGCGGCGCCACTGGCCGTCGACGGTGACGAGAAGCTTGGCTTCGGCGTCGTCGATGCGTGAGCGCAGTGCGGTGGCGGAGAAGCCGGCGAAGACGACGGAGTGGGTCAGGCCGAGGCGGGCGCACGCAAGCATGGTGATGATCGCTTCGGGGATCATCGGCATGTAGATCGCGACGCGGTCGCCGGTGACCAGTCCGAGGTCGGTGAAGGTGTTCGCGGCCTTCGATACTTCGGCGAGCAGGTCGTTGTAGGTCAGGGAGCGGGAGTCGCCGGGTTCGCCTTCGAATGCGATTGCGACTCGGTCGCCGTTGCCGGCTTCGACGTGGCGGTCGACGCAGTTGTAAGCGACGTTGAGGGAGCCTCCGACGAACCATTTCGCGACGGGAGCCTCGGACCAGTCGAGCACCTGCGTCCACGGTGTCGCCCAGTCGAGTCGCTGTGCCTGGGTGTCCCAGAACGCCAGCCGATCGGCGTCGGCGGCGGCCTGCAACTCCGGACCGGCGTTGGCGGTGGCGGCGAACTCTGCACTCGGCGGGAACGCCTGCTGGTCGTGGTCCTGGGCTGCGCTCGTCATGGTGCGGTGGCCTCTTTCCGGGTCGTGGCAAAACAGTTCGGACCCCAGTGAGCGTAGTCACCTGTGACCGGGATCGCATCGTTGCATGGCGCTGCAACCTGCTCACATGCGCTGATCGGTCGCTGTCGAGCGACGGGCGGTCGGCAGCCGCGACGAGTGGCGTCTCGGTGTGCCCGGTGATGGGTCGTGGGTGATGTTCGAAGCTCACGCCGGTACCGTTCGAGACCGTGACAGATCCGCTTCAGCCCATCCTCGATCTTCCCGGCGTACGCGACGCGGCCGACCGCGCGCGTGAGGCCCTCGCCGAGGTTCACCGTCACCGCACGAACCGTCGCGGCTGGCCGAACAC
>BBEG01000302.1 GCA_001312645.1 Rhodococcus sp. JCM 9791 | reverse complement strand
TAATTTCGAACTACAAGTGTTACTCGAATGAAGATTCGAATGAATGCTGCGGTGCGTCCGTTGGGTACGTACGCTTCTGGATAGCTCCGCCAACGGATCTGTGGTTCCGCCCCGGATCCCCGAGAGAAAGTGATTTTCGCGCTGTGAAGAAGCCTCTCGTCGCCGGCCTGGCGTGTCTCACCGTGTGTGTGCTGAGCGCCTGCGGTACCGATTCCGGTAGTGCCGAGACCGACGCGACGTCCACGCCGTCGGCTGCGGTCGTTCCCTCGGAGGTGGTCCTCTCGGATCCGGATGCCCCGGCGGGTTACATCCACACCGATGTGGCCGACACGCTCGACTCGGATGTCGGTGAGGTGAGCAATGACGAGGTGATCGCGATGTTCACCGAGATCAGTGGCAGCACCGTCACCGATCCCGCGGAGTGCGGCGTACTCGTGCCCACCGCGGTGGATACTGTGCTGCGACTCAACGAGGATCGGGCAGGCACGGCCGTCTCCGAGTACACCTCCGATGGCACCGACGGATCCGACAGTGCCATCACCATCATGGTCACCACCAGCGACACCGGACCTCGGGCACCCGAGAACCTCGACGGGTGCGCGAGTTTCACCCGGACGAGCTCGTCCGGCGACACCGAAGCGTCTGTCACCTACCGGGTCTCCCCACTGGATCTCGATGTCGAGGGAGCCGACACGTTGATCGCTGCCCGCGCGGAGGCGGACCAGGGCGGGGCAGCCGAGTCCACCACTCTCGTCGCCGGGACGGTCGACGGCGTGTACTTCCAGATCAACGCCACGGGACCGGTCGACGATCAGCTGGTCAGCGACCTGGCAGAACTGCAGATCGGCAAGATCGAAGGAGTCTGAGTAGCGCTGAACGAGCAGTGGTCTCGACAACTCCACGCGAACCTGGTATTTCTGGAAACAGCGTCGCGTGTCGATGACGGACTGCGTCAGGCATGGAGGCGTCGAACCCTTAGGGATTCCTCTTGACCATCTCGCTCAACCACACCATCGTCGCCGCCAGAGACAAGCAGCATTCGGCGTACTTTCTCACCGTCTTGTTCGGCCTCCCGGATCCGGTTCCGGCGGGTCATTTCCTGGCTGTTCAACTCGAGAACGGCGTCACCCTCGACTTCGCGGAGCCACCGCCGCACGTCGAGTTGTCGCCGCAGCACTACGCATTCCTGGTGTCGGAGGACGACTTCGACAAGATCTACGGGCGCATTCTCGAACAGAAGCTCGAGCACTGGGCGGATCCCCGCCAGTCGGCGCACGGGATCAACCGAAACGACGGCGGACGCGGAACATACTTCCTCGACCCGTCCGGTCACTACCTCGAAATCATCACCCGGCCATACGGTTCGGGCGGGTAGCCGGCGAGGCTGTATGGGCGGGACCGCCCAGTCTATCCGACAGCGCTGCGGTGGGAGCGGGCGGCGAGGTCGCGGATGAAGCGGGCGATTTCGCCGGGCTTCTCTTCGGCCATGAAGTGGCCGGCCTGGATGGCTCATACGCCAGATCGGGCGCCCATGCCCGCCAGAGCGACGCGGCGTCGAACCCCAGCTGGGAGCCCCAGTCCTGAGAAATTACTCCGACGGGCATGGTGAGTTGCTTGCCTGATTCGCGGTCCTCGCGGTCCATGTCGAGGTCGATACTCGCTGTGGCGCGGTAGTCGGCGACGATGGAGTCCACAGAACTCACCGAGCTGTCGATGTAGTGCCGGCGGACTTCGGGCGGGAACGTCGAACCATCGGTGTCCCAGGCGTCCAGGAACGAGCCGAAGAACTCGGGCCCGACGGCGCGGATCATCTTCTCGGGGAGACCTGTGGGCTGTGCCATGAGGTAGAGGTGCCAGGCGACCTTGGCGTCGACGCCGTGCAGGACGTCCCAGGTGTCCAAAGCGGGCAGCACGTCGAGGATCCCGAGAAACTGCACCGACTCCGGATGGTCGAGTCCTGCGCGAACACCGACGAGGGCGCCTCGGTCATGGCCGATCAGGCCGAAACGGTCGTGGCCGAGCGCTTCGGCTATGCGCAGGATGTCTCGGGCCATCGTCCTCTTCGAGTAGGTCTCCCTGTTCTGCTCTGCCGGTTTGGCGCTCTCGCCGTACCCCCGCAGGTCGGGGACGATGACCGTGTGCTGTTCAGCGAGCTCATGTGCGACGTGGCGCCACATGTAGTGGGTCTGCGGGAACCCATGGAGGAGGACGATCGCAGGTCCGGTACCTGTCACAGCGACGTTGAGGTCGACTTCGTCGTCTCCGGGTAGCGTCCGGTAGCGGAATCCATTGATGGTCAATCGGTTCACAGGGTGTCCTTCGCAATGGTGTCGGTCGGTTCGGCAGCGGTACGGCCCGAGAAGATACCCGCGGGAAGTGAGTGTTCCGCGGAAGGTGTGGCGCGTAGTGCAGGGATCAGAACGGTGTCGACGAGGGATTCGAGGTAGCGGTCGTCGATCTCCAATCCGTTGAGGCGCCGAAGCAGGATCACGGCGCCGGCAACTTCTTCGAACGGGAACGGGTCGGTGCCTCGTGCGGCAACTCCCCACGACCGATGGCCGCCCGGACGACGGTCTTCGGTAGCCGGGCCCCGGTCGGCCCCACGGATCGTTCGATCTCCTCACAGAGTTCCGGATCCTCGAGGCCGGCTTGGAGCAGCAGCATCGCGGTCTGGCCATCTGCAGAGCGCATGGACTGCACGAGGCGACGACACAGGGCGAGCAGGTCACCGCGCAAACTTCCGGTGTTGATTTCATCCGGCTCGTCGCGGCGTGAAGGGCCTGCTTTCAGTGCGGAAACCACCATGTCTCTCTTGGACTTCCATCGTCTGTAGAGAGTGGCCTTGGATGCGCCCGCCCGCCGGGCCACCTCTTCGAAAGTGACTCCGTCATAGCCGACTTCGGAGAGGAGCGAGAGTACGGCAGCGAGGATCTCCCTCTCTCGTTGGTCATCGCGCGGGCGTCCCCCGCGATGGGTGCGTGGCCGGCGCCCGTCGAACTCGTCCTTATTAAGATACGGCACGTTTCGTATCGTAACAGGGCGTGTGGCGATCGCCGCAACTGAAACGACCGGGATCACCTTCTCGGTCGTCGATCACGGTGTCCGACGAGTACCGCTACGGAAGCTGCTCGTGCACGAAATCGAGCACGTCGCCGAGCACCTCGTCGCGGTTCGTCTCGTTGAAAATCTCGTGTCGCGCACCGGGATACACCTTCGACGACGAACCGCGACCGGCGAATGTCGCCCAGCCTGTGGAGGTGCCGTCGATGGGGACGAGACTGTCGTCGCTGCCGTGCAACCAGAGCACGGGCACGGTGTCGACGGTCCCTGCCGCGGTGATGGTGTCGAGGCAGCCCTTCAGGCTTCGACGGTGGGTCGCTTGAACGGCCCGTGCCACACGAGCGGATCGTCGACGTAGGCGCGTCCGACCTCCGGGTTGCGCGACAGGGTCGACGGATCGATCGGGGTATCGGGGATCTCGTCGGCGGCAAGGAGTGCGTCGACGGTGGCCCACCTGCCGAGTACAGGACCGGACAGCACCACTGCCGCGAGCGCGTCGCCGTGGATCTGGGTGTACCGAGCGGCGATCATGCCGCCCATCGAATGCCCGATGAGCACCACGGGAAGTCCGGGATGTTCGCGTCGCGCAGTGACGTCGAGGAGCCGGAAGTCGTGGACGACGTCCTCGAAGTTCTCGACGAGGACCCGCTGTCCGTCGCTGAGTCCGTGCCCGATGTGGTCGATCGCATAGACGACGGCGCCGTCGGAGGTCAGGCGGGTCGCGACGTATCCGTATCTCCCGGAGTGTTCCCCGTAGCCGTGGCACAGCAGCGCGATGTAGCGGGGCGACTCCGGTTCCCAGCGCCGTGCCGCAAGCATGACCGAATGGCCCGCCAGGGTGAAGGCGGTGTCTGCTGTGGAGTGGGAATCCGGGGAACCAGAACCTCCGGTGGAGCCGGAACGGTCGGTGAAAGCAGGGTCGGCGCTCATCAACTGCATTCCTGTCCTGGGAACGAATGGTGCGCACAGGATCGCACGTTCATCTTCTGGTCGAGAGCGAGATCGTGCACTACTCTGCAAAATAGAACACGTTCTAAGGTTTGAAAGGAGCACCATGGCACCGACCCGTGACGCGATCCGCGACACCGTCGAGAACTATGTCCGCGCGGTTGCGAAGGGCACCACCGAGGATGTCCTCGCGCTCTACGCGCCGGGCGCGACCGTCGAAGATCCCGTCGGTACCCCCGCGCGCACCACCGAGGCGGAGATCCGCGAGTTCTACAGCGTGATCGAACCGCTCGACCAGGCCGGCGAGGTGATCACTCTCAAGATCGCCGAGAACAATGCCGCCTTCCTGTTCCGCCTGGTCACGCACCTCGGCGAGCAGGACATGGTGATGGAGGTCGTCGATGTCATGACCTTCGACGACGACGCGAAGATCACCAGTATGAGGGCGTACTGGAGTCAGGACGACATGCAGACGGTACCCGCGACCTGATGCCGGTCCGCTCGGTCGAAGTCGATGGTTTCACGTGGAACATTCACGATGAGGGCGTAGGACCCGCGGTCGTGATGTGTCACGGCTTCCCCGGCCTCGGCTACAGCTACCGACACCAGGTGGAGACGCTCGCCGCGGCGGGCTATCGCGCGGTGGCTCCCGACATGCCCGGTTACGGAGGCACCGATCGCCCGAAGGCCGTTGGGGAGTACACCAATATCGCGGTCGCGGATCGGTTGAGGAGGCTTCTCGACGCACTCGGCATCCATCGGGCGGTGTTCGTCGGACACGACTTCGGTGCCCTGTCACGTGGACGATGGCCCTGCGGCATACCGATCGAGTGGCCGGCCTGGTCCTGCTCGCGGTGCCGTACGCGCCGGATCGGCTGCCTGCGCGACCGACAGAGTTGTACGCCGCGATGGCCCGCAAGCATTTCCTGCACCTGCACTACTTCCAGCAGCCGGGTGTCGCCGAGGCCGAGCTCGATCCGCGCGCGGCGGAGTTTCTTGCACGTGTGTTCTTCGCACTTTCGGGCGAATACCGATATCTCGACATCTGGAGCCATCCGTCGGAGGGGCACGGATACCTCGACGTGCTGCCGGCGGCGCCGGAGCTTCCGTGGGACTGGCTCAGTGTGGCGGAACTCGCGCACTACGCGGACGAATTCTCCCGCACCGGATTCGGCGGTGGCCTTTCGTGGTACCGCGCCTACGACGCGAACTGGGAGGCATCCGCGCACCACGCGGGTGTGGACATCGAGGTACCGACATTGTTCGTCGCGGGCGCATCCGACCCTGTGATCACGATGTCCGGGCCGCATGCGCTCGAGCGGATGCGGCAGACCGTACCCGATCTACGGGGACTCCATTTGCTCGACGGTGCCGGTCATTTCGTACAAATGGAGCGTCGACGTGAGGTCGACGACCTGCTGCTCGACTTCGTAGCGGACGTGTATCCCCGCAAACGATTCGAATAACCCGGCGCGGTGGTCCCGTCGTCCTAGGCTGACGATCGTGGCCACCGACACCGCAATACGCGGATTCGGAATGGTGCTCGCTCTGACTGCGCTCGTGCAGGTGCGTGTTCGTCCGGCGGTTCCGGTTCTCCGGATCCCGTGCGACTCGACATCGCGACCGCACAGAGCGACCACCCCTGGACCGGACTTCTACTGCCGGCCCAGGTTCCCGTCGCGGTTCCACCACCCCCCGACGATGCCCTCGCGGAGTCCGGAGATCCGGTTTCGTCGGACGGAACACCCGCCGTCGCGGGCGACCGTGTCGCGCTCTACGGGGGGAGCCTCCACCGGGAACTGTGCGACCGGAACGAACTGGTCGCGACCCTGACGAGCGACGCGGCCAAAGCGGCGGCCTGGAAGGCCAAGGTCGGTGCCGACGACATCCTCGAGTACACGAACGCCCTCACTCCGGTTCTGCTCCGCGCGGATACCCGCGTCACGCGCTACGACTACATCGACGGCACTGCCCGACCCGTCCAGGCGGTGCTCGAGGCAGGAACCGTGGTGCTGGTCGACGACCGCGGGATGCCGCGTGTGCGGTGCGCGCGCGGTAACCCCCTGTCGCCACCGGTGCTGGCGAGGGACACCGATATCGAAGGCACCGAGTGGACGGGGTTCGATCCCGAACGACTGTTCGTCGTGCAGGCCGCTGCCAATGCGGTGAACGAGTTGAAGGTCGTCGACATCACGACCGGCGCGCTACTCGCGGTGCCGATCGGTGCGGGTCCGCTCTCCCCGGTGGCACCGCCGCCATCACCGGCCC
>BBEG01000301.1 GCA_001312645.1 Rhodococcus sp. JCM 9791 | reverse complement strand
CATTGCGTGTGACCTCCGAAAGACGACGTCGTATCCGGTCGACCGAGGTCCGTACGGAAGGAACCTCGGCGGTTCCAGTGTTTCTTGGCAAACTTCTGTACTGGGCAAACTTCGAGCTCGCAAGGAACTTCTCAAAGCAGTGCGCGAGAACGCGCACGTTCTGCACGAAATCATGCACATCTTCGCGCATGAGTGTCAATATCTATGCGCATTCCGCGTGTCGGTGCGCTAAGGTCGTCACCGATCGAGAGAACCCCAACTTCGACCATCCATACCGACGCACCGATCCGAGGAGCAATCGTGTCCGCGAGCGCACGACGACGTGAGATCTTCACTCGAGTACTCGCCGACGGATACGTCGACGCGAAGACATTGTCGACGGCCCTCGGTGTCGACTCCTCCACCATCCGGCGCGACCTCGATGCGTTGGCACGCGACGGCAAGGTCGAACGCACACACGGCGGCGCGAAAGCAATCGACGGCGCATCTTTCGAAGTGCCCTACGCACTCAAACGGGACGTCCGCCGCGCCGAGAAATCGGCAATCGCCTCGGTCGCGGCCGCGCTCGTGTCCGACGGCGACAGCGTCGTCCTCGACAGCGGCTCCACCACCTACGAGGTCGCGGTCGCGCTACGAGAGAAGTCGTCGCTGACCGTGCTCACCAACGATCTCCGCATCGCGAAGTTCGTCGCGTCGTTCCCCGATGTGCGGTTGCTGGTGTCCGGGGGTGAACTGCTGGGCTCCGTCTACACACTGATCGGCGACCACGCCGTTCGATTCATGTCGCATTATTCAGCGGACTGGGCGTTCCTCGGAGCAGACGCGGTCGACCGATTCGCCGGCATCACCAACAACAACACCCTCGAAGTTCC
Organism: Rhodococcus sp. JCM 9791; assembly: GCA_001312645.1. Taxonomy (GTDB): domain Bacteria; phylum Actinomycetota; class Actinomycetes; order Mycobacteriales; family Mycobacteriaceae; genus Rhodococcus. The sequence continues at coordinate 5,423 of BBEG01000301.1, read as the reverse complement.
CATCAAACGCGCCTTGATCGCCGCCGCCGCACACACGGTGGTGGTCGCCGACCATGCCAAGTTCGGGCAACGCGCCCTCGCGAAGGTGGCTGCGCTCGACGAGGTGGGCACGATCGTCACCGACTCCGGCATCAGTGGCGACCAACGCGACCTCTACGGTGACATCGTGACGATCGCCCAGGTGCCCACCGCATCATGACCTGATGCGCAGCCCGGTGTCTGCCGAAAAAAAGAAGACTTCACCGGATTTCGGAATCAGGTGGATCTCCTCACCGTTCGAGATGGGGGTGCGCCGATCCCACCGCACGACGACCTTCCCCACCCCGCCGGTCGGGTCTGCCGAGACCGCGTGGACGAACGACTCCGCGCCGAGCTCCTCGACGAGCACCGTCCGCAATGTCCACGAACCCTTCCGCCACGCACCGACGGGGGTCCACGATTCCGGTCGCACTCCCAGCACCACACGTCCCGAGTCGACCGACCGGGGCGCCGGCACCTGCAGCGCACCGAGTTTCGCCGATCCATCCTGCACTGGGACCTCGATGAGGTTCATTCCGGGTGACCCGACGAATCCCGCCACGAAAGTGTTGACGGGATCGTCGTAGAGCATGCGGGGCGACGCGACCTGCTGCAGGCGGCCGCCGTCGAGCACGGCGACCCGGTCGCCCATCGTCATCGCCTCGACCTGGTCGTGGGTGACGTACACCGTCGTGGTCTCCAGCCTGCGCTGGAGCTCGGCGATCTGAGCGCGGGTGCTCACCCGCAACTTCGCGTCGAGGTTCGACAGCGGCTCGTCCATGCAGAATACCGCCGGGTGACGAACGATGGCCCTCCCCATCGCAACTCGCTGACGCTGACCACCCGACAGCTTGCCCGGTTTGCGATCGAGCAGCTGTTCGAGTTCGAGCATCCTCGCGGCCTCGAGCACACGCTTCGTGCGCTCGGGCTTCTTCATCCCCGCGTTCTGCAACGCGAACGCCATGTTCTCGGCCACCGTCATGTTCGGGTACAGCGCGTAGTTCTGGAACACCATCGCTACATCCCGAGCCTTCGGCGGCAACCCGGTCACGTCATGCCCACCGATCTCGACGCGGCCGGAATCGACCGCCTCGAGACCGGCGAGCATGCGCAGACTCGTCGACTTCCCACATCCGGACGGACCCACCAGCACCAGGAATTCGCCGTCCGCGATCTCGAGGTCGAGCGCATCGACTGCCGGGCGGTCCGAACCGGGATAGCGGTGCGTGACGTTCCGGAAACTGATCTGGGCCACTGTTCGTACCTCTATCCGTGATTGTGTGCTTACAGGCTGGGGGTGATCTGACGATCGATGATCTGCTGCAACTGGTCCTGGATCTCCGCGAACGTCACTGCAACGTCGGCGTTCTGCAACGCGATCTTCTCGAGTCCGGTTCCGATCACCTGGTCGGCACCCGGAACGAACACGCGGGCGTAGTCCTGCGAGCGAGTGACGGCAAGCTGGTCGACGGCGGTGCGCGCGTTGGGGTTCTCGTCGAGGTACTTCTTCATCTCGTCGTTCTCGACCGCGGACTTACGGACCGGCATGTATCCGGTGTTCTGCGAGAAGTACGCCGTGTTGTCGCCGTTGGTGACGAAGTCGACGAACTTCAGCGCATTGGCCTTCCGCTCGTCGGAGATACCGGACGGGATCGCCAGGCCGGCACCACCGGTCGGGCAGCCGGGCCCGTCCGGTGCGGGCAGAAATGCGGTGCCGAACTCGAACGCTGCGTTGCTGGTGATACCGGACAGGTCGCCGGTGGACGCGATGGTGGACGCGAGGAGACCGGCCGAGAAGTCGTTGGCGATGTCGTTCGAGACGGACGCGTACTTCTTGGTGTGGATCATGTCCTTCAGGAAGCTCCCGGCCTCGAGGGTCTTCGAATCCGTGAACTTCAGATCCCAGCCGTCGGAGTACGCACCGCCGAAGGTCCAGATCGGGCCTTCGAAAGTCCAGCCGAGGTAGTCCGCTGCATTGCCCCAGCCGTGCGCCCATTTTCCGCCGCCGACGACTTCCTGGATGCGCGGTCCCCACTCGTCGAACTCCGCCCACGACTCGGGCCCGCGGTCGGGCAGGCCGGCCTGGGTCCACACGTCCTTGTTGTAGTAGAACAGCGGCGTCGACCGCGCGTAGGGAAGCGCGAAATGACTGCCCTCGTACAGGTAGTCGGCGAGAAGCGAGTCGACGTAGTCGCCGGTGTCGACTCCGACAGTCGAGAACAGATCGTCGAGCGGCGCGATGGCGCCGGTGATCGCATAGTTGAACCACCACACGTCGGACAGGACGACGACGTCCGGCAGGTCGCCGCCGGACAGTGCCGCGTTGAACTTCTGCGACACCTCCTCGTAGTTCTTTCCGCCGTCGATCAAATTGACCGTCAGATCGGGGTTCTGCGCCTGGAAACGGCCGATCAGTTCCTTCTCGATCTCGATGGACTTGCCCGGGTGGTTGGACCAGAAGTTGATGGTGCTCACGTCGCCGGACGCTGCCGAGCCCGATGCGCCGGATGAACCACCCGAACCGTCGCCGGTTCCCGCACACGCGGCCAGTGCCGCGCTCGTCGCGACGAGACCCGTCAGCCCCAGGAAGCCGCGCCTGTTCAAATTCGTGATGTCGATACCCATTACCAGCTCCCTGAGTGTTCAGCCTTTGACCGCACCGGAGGTGAGGCCCTTGATCATGTGTCGTTGGAGGAGAAGGAAAACCACGAGAATCGGAAGCATCGCGAGCACGGTGCCCGCCATGACCGGGCCCCAGTCGGTGACGCCGTCGTTGTTCTGGAGCAGCGTCAGCCCGATAGGCAGCGGCGCTACGGATGCATCGTCCGCCATCAGAAACGGCCAGAGGTACTCGTTCCACTCGTTGACCACGGTGATGATCGCGAACGCCACCATCGTCGGCCCGACACCGGCAGCACGACCCGCCACAGCAACCGGAACGGGCCGGCGCCGTCCATCCGCGCGGCTCGATGATCTCGGCCGGGATCGACAGGAAGTGGTTGCGCATCAGGAATGTCCCGAAGGCGACACCCGCGAGTGGAACGATGATGCCCTGGAATGTATTGCGCCATCCCCATTCCGCGACCAGCGCGTAGTTGGAGATGACGGTGATCTGGTTGGGTACCATCAGCGCCGCGATGATGCCGAGGAACACGATGTTCTTACCGGGGAAACGCAGGAACACCAACCCGTACGCACTGAGCACACCGAGGACGAACTTCACGCCCGCGAGGATCGATGTGATGATCACCGAGTTCCGGAGGAACGCGAAGAACTCGACGGACTGCACGGCCTCGGAGTAGTTCTGGGGATGGAACGCGGCAGGCCACCAGGTCACCGGGATCGTGTAGATGTCCGGGCGCACCTTGAATGAGGTCATGACAATCCAGTACAGGGGCAGTCCCACGATGACCAGGACACACAACATCGCGGCATAGCCGAACACCTTCACCAGACGTTCGCGTCGCGCGTGGGTTCGGGCATCCACCTGTTCGGGTTCGACGTATGTGGTGGGACGGTCGGCGAGAGCGGTCATTTCTGGTCCCCCCGATCCATGATGCGGACCTGATAGACCGTCACCGCGAGTAGCACCAGGAACATGATGGTGGCGACGGTTGCCCCGTATCCAGCGCGGAAGTTGCGGAAGGATTCATCGTAGATCTGGAACACCATCGTGGTGGTGCCGGTACCGAGCGGGCCGCCGCGCGTCATCACATTGATGATGTCGAAAACCTGGAACGAATTGAGCAGCACCGTAATCGACAGGAAGTATGTGGTCGGGCGCAGCTGCGGCAGAATGACCCTGCGGAACGTGGTCCACCCGGACGCACCGTCGATCGCTGCGGCCTCACTCAGTTCGGAACGCAGGCCCTGCAATGCGGCGAGATAGATGACGAAGGTGTAGCCGAGGTTCTTCCACAGGTAGGTGAGTGTCACCATCACCAGCGCCAGGTCGGGTCTTGATAGAAATTGGGCGATTCGATCCCGATCCGGGCCAGAACATCCTGGACGAGACCGAAGTTCGGATCGAAGACGAACTGGAAGGCGACGCCGACAGCGGCGCCGGAGATGACGAACGGCGCGAACAGCGCGGAGCGGACGAGATTGCGGCCGATCAGCTTCCGATCGAGGAGCAGTGCGAGACCGAGCCCGAGCACCATCGAACCGATGACGGCGGCCGTAGTGAAGAAGAGTGTGTTTCCGACGATCTGCCAGGTGTCGGACCTGCCGAACCATTCGCGATAATTGTCGAGGCCGATGAACGTCGAAGTGGGGCTGGAGATGTTCCACTCGAAGAACGAGAGCCGGATGTTGTCCACCAACGGGCGATAGGTGAACAGGATCAGCAGCGCGAGGTTGGGTCCGACGAGCACCGCGAACAGCGCATAGTCGATCCATGGACGCCCGCGTAGACCGCGGCTCGTCTGCGGCAGTGTTCGTTCCGGACTCGATGGCACCGAGCAGTCTGACCGCTATCGGCGAACTGGTGGTTACGAAAAGAAGGCGCCCCCTACCCTTCCGAGCGAATGTCTCGTTCGTCCCGAGAGAGATCGAACCGATTCATTCGCCCGGCCTGGTAGGGGGCGGAACTCAGCGCTCGCTAGAGGTTCCAGTCTCCGAGGCCGTCCCAGCCGTTGAGGACGCCACCCGCGGTGTTCTGCACGATCACCGGGTCGCCCTTGCTGGAGTTCTCGAAGAACCACTGGCCGTCTGCGGTGCTCACGTTGAGGCATCCGTGGCTGGTGTTGGTGTTGCCCTGCGCCCATTCGGACCACGGGGCGGCGTGGATGAAGATGCCGCTGTTGGACATCCGCGTCGCATATTCGACGTAGGTGCGGTAGCCCTCGGGGTCGTCGACGGGAACACCGTACGTGGACGAGTCCATGTACATCTCGCGGAATTTGTCGCCGACGATGTAGGTGCCGTTGGGGGTCTCGTGGCCCGACTTACCGAACGAGGTCGGCATCGTCCGGACCACTTCACCGTTGCGGGTGACGGTGATCGTCTTGGTGTTGTCGTCGGCCACTGTCACGAGTGCGTCGCCGATCGTGAACGACGAGTGCGAGCCGCCTGCCTGAATGTCGACGGTGGTGTGTGCGGGCCAGAATTCGAACGGCTTCCACCGCACCTGCTGATCCGACGCCCAGTAGAAGTGGCCACCGACGGCCGGCTGCGAGGTGATCTCGATAGCACGTTCGGCGGCAGCACGGTCGCCGACGGGTTCGTTGAACCGGATGATGATGGGCTGCGCGACGCCGACCGTTTCACCGGAGGACGGGTTCAGGGATGGATCCGAGAACGGCGCGGCCTGTTCCGGGGCCTTCGGGATCGGGAGTTGCGGTGCGCCCGGGATCGCCGGTGCGAGACCCTCGATCAGGTCTTCGACGCTCGGCACCTCCGGTCCG
>BBEG01000300.1 GCA_001312645.1 Rhodococcus sp. JCM 9791 | reverse complement strand
GGGCAGCAGGCTCCCCCTGCACGGCCGCAGCCGCGTCCGCGTACGGGCGGGTCGGGTTCGGCCATGCAGCAATTGGGGTTCTGACACCACGATTGTGACCAGGTGCACCGTTCCCATGTCGGTGCGCTGCGCCCGTTCCTACCTGTCGCGGTGGCCCGCTTCCCGCGGAATGCCATGTCGAGTGCTCCGAGGCATCCCGCGCCGAGTACTGCCGGATCGGTTCCCACGTCGTCCAGGGTGACGGTTGTCAGGGCGGCGAACGGCAACGCGGTGTCCCACCCGCGCCCCACGTCGAGCGGATGAACTGCATCGTCGATGGCGGCGGTGATACCGACGGGCACCGTCACCGAACGCAATTCGTCGACGTCGAGTGCTCGGTAACCCGCGGCTTCCTCGAGTGCCTCGGGAAGAGCCGGCCACTGGGAGCGCCACGAGCGTGACAGCGTGGCTCCCAGCCATGTGGGGCTCGACTCGACCATTGCTGCAGTGACCGACTCCAGGCCGCGGGCGCGTAGCTGCGATGCCGTCCAGCGGGCACTGGCGGCAGCGGGGGAGTCGTCCGGATTTCCCGTCCAGGCGGGGAGAGCCGCGAGCACACCGACTGCGAGCGCCGAGTGCGACGCTGCCCAGTGCAGTGCGACAGCCGCGCCGATGGACACGCCACCGACGAGGATGGGACCGTCGAGAGCGGCACGGTCCATCGCCTCGCAGTAGCTCGCGACCACATTACGAGGATCCGGTTCCACCGCAATCGTGGTGATACCACGGCGCTGCAGTGGGACCGCGAAAGAATCGTGGGCGAACTGCGCGTCTGACCCCGTCCCCGGTAGGACGACTGCGGTCACAGCGGTGTCGTACGGTGTGGCGGCGGAATCTCGCGTCATGGGTGCGATCCTGCCGAATCGATTCGAAGGCCGTCCACCCGGTGTGGTTGTCTCCCCCGTGGATCGGTCTACAGTGGCGGACGAAGGACAGTGTCGCGGCGCGAGACCCGTGCCGCCCGTTTCAGGAGCGCGCTATGGCATCCGCCGCAGCCGGCTACATTCGCCGGCTCACCCGTCGCCTCACCGAGGATCTCGAAGAACTCGATGCGGAGGAGATGGCCGAATCATCACACGCGACGGGCGCGCTACCTGTCGTCTCCTGCGCCAGAGGGCAGGAAGTGACGATGTTCGGGCGACTGAGAAGTGTGGAGGCCTCGTCGAAGACTGCGTGCGCCTCGGTGGAGGCCGAACTCTTCGACGGCACCGATTCGATCCTGCTCGTGTGGATCGGGCGTCGGCGTATTCCCGGCATCGAACCCGGTAAGACCCTGCAGGTCCGCGGTCGGGTCGGCGAGCGGGACGGCCGTAAGGCCATCTACAACCCGTACTACGAGCTCAGGGACCCGGTCTGAACGATGTACTCGCAGCTCTGCGGGAGTGGCCGGCGCGCCCGAGTGTGGCACCCTCGTATACGTGAGTGATACCAGCCGGCAGACCCTTCTCGAACAACTCGGTGGACTCAGCGGGTTGGTGTACTCGACGTTGCCCGTGCTGGTGTTCGTTCCGATCAACAGTGTGTGGGGCCTCACTGCCGCGATCTGGACTGCGGTCGCGGTCGCGTGTGGTGTCCTGGTGTGGCGACTGATCCGGCGGACACCTATCCAGCCCGCCATCTCCGGATTCATGGGCGTGGCCCTGTGCGCCTTCATTGCGCACCGGACCGGCGACGCCAAGGGCTACTTCCTGTTCGGCATCTACGCGAGCCTGGTCTACGGAGGCGCGTTCGTTCTGTCGGTGCTCGTGCGGCGGCCTCTGGTAGGCGTGATCTGGGGGATGCTCAACGGCCAGGGTTCGCGCTGGCGTGCCCATCGCGACGCGGTGCGGTCCTATGACATCGCGACAGTCGCGTGGGCGCTGGTGTTCATTGCGCGCTATCTGGTGCAGAACCATCTCTACGACGAGGATCGGACAGGCTGGCTCGCCGCCGCTCGAATCGGTATGGGTTGGCCGCTGACGGCGCTGGCGCTGCTCGTGACTCTCTGGGCCGTCCGCAAGGCCGACAGGCTCGTCGAGCCGACAGCGGACGAGTACGAGGCGGACTCGGACGCCGAGTCGGACACCGGCACAGCCACAGACACGGGGGTCGCGTCTCACGACACACCCGCACCGTACGACAAGCGCTAGCGTTCGATCAGGGTGCGAAGCTCTTCTTCGACCTCTTCCGACGCGACGAAGAGCAGTTCGTCGCCGCCCTCGAGCGGATCGTCGGCTTGAGGGACGATCACGCGGTCACCGCGCAGGATCGTCACGAGCGCGACGTCGCGGGGTAGTGCAAGCTTCCGGACCGGTTTGCCGGCCAACGCGGTTGTGTCAGGCAGTGTGATCTCGACGAGGTTCGCGCCCTTGCGCAGTGTCATCAGTCGAACGAGATCCCCCACCGAGACCGCTTCCTCGACGAGTGAGGCCAGCATCCTCGGGGTGGACACGGCTACGTCGACGCCCCACGACTCGTCGAACAGCCATTCGTTGCGTGGATCGTTGACCCGAGCCACGACACGCGCGACACCGAACTCCGTAGTGGCGAGGAGGCTCAGCACCAGGTTCGCCTTGTCGTCGCCGGTCGCCGCGATCACCACGTCGTACTGTTCGAGCCCTGCCTCCTCGAGCAGGCTGAGTTCACAGGCATCGCCGTGGACCCATTTCGCATCGGGCACGGCGGTGGGATCGACGTGATCGAGCTTGCGCTCGACGAGCATCACCTCGTGCTCGTTACGCAGAAGTTCACGGGCGATGGAGCGTCCGACCGCACCTGCACCTGCGATGACAACCTTCATCGGAATGTCCTCACTCGTCGTTGTCGGCGGGCGGATTCTCGGCCAGCGCGATCGATTCGGCGACGGTTCCCGACACTGCCGCGATGTAGACCTGGTCGTCGGCCTGGATCAGGGTCTTCCGATCGGGGAGCACCCCCGCACCGAATCGGATGAGGAATGCGACCCTGGCCCCGGTGGCCGCCTCGAGATCGGTGACACGTCGGCCCACCCATTCCTCGTGGACATTGACCTCGCAGACCGCGACCGACCCCGTCGGGTCGCGCCAGCGCGCATTCTCACTCTCGTGGGTGAGAGTGTGCAGGAGCCGATCGGTGGTCCACGGCACCGTGGCGATGGTGGGAATCCCGAGCCGTTCGTACACGGCGGCGCGTTTCGCGTCGTAGATCCGTGCGACCACACGCTCCACGCCGAAGGTCTCGCGGGCTGTTCGCGCGGAGATGATGTTGGAATTGTCGCCGGAGGACACTGCGGCGAACGCGTGGGCGTGCTCGATTCCGGCGTCGATCAGGACGTCACGATCGAAGCCCATCCCGACGACCGTGCGACCGGGGAAGTCGTCGCCCAGTCGGAGGAATGCCCCCGCGTCGCGGTCGATGACCGCCACGTCGTGACCGAGCCGGGCCAGCGCGGTGGCCACCGACGATCCCACACGGCCGCAACCCATGACCACCACGTACACCACGCACTCCGTTCGTCGGCACCTCCTGCCGAACGGAAACCGTACCGCTCCGACGGCAACGGCGGGTGGAATGACCCGGACACCGGGTCGTGATGTGCCGGGTACGGCTTAGGCTGGGCGCGTGTCCAAGCTTTCCACCGCCACGAAGCGGCTTCTGCTGGGTCGGCCGTTTCGAAGCGACACCCTCGGGCACACGCTGCTCCCCAAACGCATCGCGCTGCCCGTGTTCGCCTCGGATGCTCTCTCGTCGATCGCGTACGCGCCGGAGGAGATCTTCCTCGTCCTGTCGGTTGCGGGCCTGTCGGCGTACGCCTTCACTCCGTGGGTCGGTATCGCGGTCGCGGTGGTGCTGGTCATCGTGGTGGCCAGTTACCGCCAGAATGTGCGCGCCTACCCGTCCGGCGGTGGTGACTACGAGGTCGCGACCAAGAATCTCGGGCCCACCGCGGGGCTGACGGTCGGCAGCGCGCTGCTCGTGGACTACGTGCTCATTCTCGCGGTGTCGATTTCGTCGGCCGCGGCCAACATCGGCTCGGCCGTGCCGTTCGTTGCACAGCACAAGGTGTTGTTCGCGATCCTGGCGATCGGTCTCCTCACCGCCATGAATCTGCGCGGTATGCGGGAGGCAGGAACCGCGTTCGCGATTCCCACCTACGCGTTCATGGCGGCCATGGCCATCATGATCGTCTGGGGGTTCGTGCGGATCTTCGTGTTCGGAGACGACCTGCGCGCGGAGTCCGCCGACTTCGAACTCGTGGCGGAGCAGACGGATCTGACGGCGATCGCCTTCGTGTTCCTGATCGCGCGTGCGTTCTCGTCCGGGTGTGCGGCCCTCACCGGTGTGGAAGCGATCAGCACGGGAGTCCCGGCGTTCCGAAAGCCCAAGGCCCGCAATGCTGCAACCACGTTGCTGTTGCTGGGCGCGGTCGCGGTGCCGTTGTTCCTCGGGGTCGTGTTGCTTGCGGGTCGGATCGGTGTCGTGGTGGCCGAGCATCCCGCCACCCAATTGAAGGGTGCGCCCGAAGGGTACGAACAGAAGACGCTCGTCGCGCAACTCGCGCATGCGGTGTTCGCAGGCTTTCCTGTCGGCTTCTTCCTCGTCACCGTGGCAACCGCACTGATCCTGTTGCTCGCCGCGAACACTGCGTTCAGTGGGTTCCCGGCGCTGGCGTCGGTGCTCGCGCAGAACCGGTATCTGCCGCGGCAGCTGCACACGCGCGGTGACAAGCTGGCGTTCAGCAACGGGATTCTGTTCCTGTCGGGCGTGGCGGTCGTGTTCGTGTGGGTGTTCGATGCCCGGGTCACCCAGCTGATCCAGCTGTACATCGTGGGTGTGTTCGTCGCCTTCACGCTCGGACAGGCGGGCATGGTGCGGCACTGGACGCGGCACCTGAAGGTGGAAACCGAGCCGGCCGAGCGGGGACGGATGATACGCGCGCGCATGATCAACGGTCTCGGATCGATAGCCACCACCCTGGTGCTGATCATCGTGCTGGCCACGAAATTCGCCGGTGGAGCGTGGATCGCCGTCCTCATGATCCTGGTCATGTTCGTGCTGATGAAAGCGATCCGGCGTCATTACGACAGCGTGGCCGCGGAACTCGAGGCAGCGGAATGGGACGGCGTACTGCCCAGTCGCACGCACTCGATCGTCCTGGTGTCGACGCTGCACATGCCGACACGACGGGCCTTGGCCTTCGCCCGGGCAACACGCCCCGATACCCTCGAGGCGATCACGGTCAATGTCGACGATGCGAATACCCGTCAACTGGTCCGGGACTGGGACGCCAGCGACATCACGGTACCGTTGAAGGTCGTCGAGTCGCCGTATCGCGAGATCACCCGGCCGGTTCTGGACTACGTGCGACGTGTACGGCGGGATTCGCCGCGCGACGTCGTCACCGTGTTCATTCCGGAGTACGTGGTCGGGCACTGGTGGGAGCAGATCCTCCACAACCAGAGCGCCCTGAGATTGAAGAGTCGTCTGCTCTTCCAGCCGGGAGTGATGGTCACGAGCGTGCCGTGGCAGTTGCGTTCGTCTGCGAAGGTGCCGAAGGACCGGATCGACACTGTGCCCGGGGCCATCCGCCGCGGGTTGGAGAACGAAGCGGGTCACCGACCCGCGAAACAGGAGGAAGATCAGTGAGCCGCCAGGGTCAGCAGAATGCAGGAACCGACTGGTCCGGGCAGCGGATCGAGGTGATGCTCGGCAATCCCGCCCACGGCGGCTTCTGCGTCGCCCGCCACGACGGGCGTGTGATGTTCGTGCGGCACGGTCTGCCGGGGGAGCGGGTGTTCGCGGTCGTCACCGAGGACCGCGGTGGGTCCTTCTGTTTCGCCGATGCGGTGGAGATCCTGGAAGCATCGGATGATCGCGTCGACCGGGTGTGTCCCATCTCCGGTCCCGGCGGTGCCGGATGCTGTGACATGTCGCATGCCACGCCTGCGGCGCAACGGGATATCGCCGCGGCCGTGGTCGCCGAACAGTTGCGTCGCCTGGGCGGAGTTGAGCGGGACGTGGTCGTCGAGGAAATCCCCGGGGGCGCGGGGGACGGCACTCGGTGGCGAACGCGGGTGCGATTGGCCGTCGATGCGGCGGGAACGCCGGGGTACAGGCGCTACCACAGCAACGATGTGGTGCCGGACCTCGGTTGCACCCAGATCGACCAGCGTGCCTACACCGACCTGGTCGAACACGTGTGGCAACCGGGTGCCGACCTACAGGTCGTCCTCGACGCGGGCGGACAGCGGCACGTGGTGGAGATCGCACCACCGGTGGTGTCGCGTACCGGTCGGCGCAGCCCGGG
>BBEG01000299.1 GCA_001312645.1 Rhodococcus sp. JCM 9791 | reverse complement strand
GTGATCGGAGCGGCCGGATCGTCGGCGATCACCACGACCGGAGGTGGCATGTCGTGCTTGCCCGGTTCTGCGGTGTCGACCGAGGCGCGGAGTCCGCGACGGACTCTGTGGCCTCGGCGCAGCCGCCGGCGAGGAGGAGCGCAACCCCCGCCAGCGCTGCGATGACTGTGCGCGAACGCATCTCAGTTCCTTTCCACCGGCCCGGCAGGAATCGAGCGGATGGGGACGCGCACCGCAGGATTGCGGAAGATCGGCCCTGCTGCTCGGGCATGTTCAGCGCCTGAACGGTGAAGAAGTCGTTCTCCGTCGCGTAGAACGTGATCGGCCTGGTGTCGGCGATGTAACCATCCGGGGCAGCGATCTCCTTCGCCACATAGCATCCGGGGACGAGGGCGAGCGGGATGTGGCCGTCAGGCCCGCTGACCTCCCGATGGCTCCACTCCGACTGGCACGGACCCACCACGAAGATCGCCCCCTCCAACGGTTCTCCGGAGATCCTGTCCATCTTGACGATGCGGCCGTGCGCGGTCGGTACCGGTGGCTCCGGTGGCAGCGAGAAGTTCAACGTGAACTCTGCGGTGCGAACCACGCCGGGGGCGTCGAGTTCCGCAGTGAACGGGCCGCCGTACACGAGTGCCGTGTCGGCCGGGATCGTCGTCGTCTCCACTACGTAGCAACCCAGCGGGAACTGCGCCGACGCATTGCCATTCATGTCTGTGGTCAGATAGCCGTACGGCACGTCGTCGACGCAGGACCTTACGGACGACGTCACACCGGCGACAGGATTCCCGGCATCGACGTGACGGGCCCGGACCGCGATCGTGCCCTCACCGGGCGGCGTCCAACGAGCAAAGACGAATCCCACGTTCTGGACCTGGCCGGGGGTCGTGAGATCGACCTGCCACGGACCCGCCGACGCGGGGTCGTACCCGTCAGGGAAACCCGCCAGCGACACCACGTAACACCCGAGCGAGACGGAGACGCTCGCGGTTCCATCAGGCCCGTTGCCGGTGTACCGACGATCTCCCCGGTTTCACAACGTGCAACGGCGACGGACACGCCCGCGATCGGCTGATCGTCGGACAGCGTCGCCGCGCGGATCGCGACCGTCCCCATCTCGATCCCGACATCCGGTGGCGGTGTGGTCGGAGTCGTTGGATCGGACGGTGTGGTCACGGGCGGTGTGGTGACGGGCGACGTGACCTCCGGATCACTGACATCGTCCCCGACCGTGGTGGTGGGGAGTGCCGGCGCGCTGGTCGTCGTGGTGGCGGTGGGCTCGACGTCCGTCCCCGACGGTTCTGCGCCCGCAACGCCGGCGACAGCGACGATCAGTGTCGCCCCGAAGAGTGCGGAGAGGATGCGTGAGGGTGCTCGCATGGTGGGTGCCTCCTTCGACGATCGAAAGGTGGGTACCCCGACATGGGTGTGGTCGGCCCCGCCGCCCTGCCCGTTAGCATCGCGAGCGACTCGAGACCGAGCTGTTGCCACTCCGACACCACGAAGTGTCTTGCAGTCGCCCACGATCTTGGGCGCGCCGAAGACGACCCGCGGAGCGGGTGCGGTTGCCTAAACTGGGCGGAGGCAACACGAGGAGCAGGTCGATGTCCGATCGCACCGCATCACGCACCCGGCAGACACCCGTCGCGGAAACGCCGGACGCCATTCGCAACGTCGCGCTGGTCGGATGCAGCGCCACGGGAAAGACGACACTCGCGGAATCGCTGGCCTTCGCGTCGGGAGCGATCGGTCGCGCGGGGCGCGTGGTCGACGGCACCACGGTGTCCGACTACGAGGAGATCGAGCAACAGCACCGGCGCTCGGTGCAGCTGGCTGTGCTGCCCCTCGAATGGAAGGGCATCAAGATCAACTTGATCGACACGCCCGGCCACCCCGATTTCGATGCCGATCTCCGCGCTGGGCTGCACGCCGCCGACGCCGCGATCTTCGTCGTCTCGGCCACCGACCCCATCACTGCCGCGACGCGCGCATTGTGGCGCGAATGTGACGAAGAGAAGATTCCACGCGCGATCGTCGTGACCAAACTCGACATCGCACGGCACAGCTACGACGAACTGCTCGAGCAGTGCCACGATGCCTTCGGTCTCGGCCCCGACACGGTGCGCGCGTTGTTCTATCCGGTGTTCGACGGGGATCGTCCGGTCGGGTCGATGGGCCTGCTGACCGGCCGTAGCTACGGTGAACCCGGTCCGTGTCCGGTTTCCGACGCCGCACGCGAAAGCCTGGTCGAGGCGATCTCCGGTCAGGACGACACACTCATGGAACGGTTCGTCTCCGGCGAAGAGCTCGATCCGGATTCCTTGCAAGACGGCCTCACTCGCGAAATTCTCTCGTGCGCAATGCACCCCGCAATTCCCGCAACGGACACTGGCGTGGGCGCCGTCGAGCTGCTCGAATTGATCGTCACTGGATTCCCCGACCCCACCCACCGGCTGCGTGGAGCTCCCCCATGCAATCCCGACGCGCCACTCGTGTCTCAGGTCGTTCGGGTGACCGGAGATTCGTACGTGGGCAGGATCAGCCTGGTCCGCGTCTACGCGGGCACGTTGCGCCCGGACACGACGGCGACGCTGACAGGAAGCGACCACTCGGCTGAACGCATCCCCGCACTGACGAATCCGTTCGGCAAGCAGCAGCGCCCCGTCGGTGAGGCCGTGTCGGGTGATCTCGTGTGCGTGGGCAAGCTCGCGACCGCGCGCCCCGGTGACACGCTCCACGACCCCGATCACCCCGCCGACCTTGCGATGTGGCCGATACCCGAACCACTCCTCCCGCTGGCGATCGAGGCGCATTCACGCACCGACGACGACAAGCTGTCCCAGGCCCTGTCACGGTTGACGGCCGAAGATCCCGCGGTGCGTGTGGAACAGAATCCCGACACCAATCAGGTGGTGTTGTGGTGCACCGGGGAGGCACACGCCGAGCTGGTCGCCGACCGGCTCCGCAACAGACACGGAGTGCAGGTCGATATTGTCGAACATCGTGTTCCACTTCGCGAGACGTTCGCGGCTCCGGCCTCGGGGCACGGGCGCCTGGTGAAGCAGTCGGGAGGACATGGCCAGTACGCGGTGTGCGACCTCGAGATCGAGCCCCTCCCCGTGGGCAGCGGGGTCGTATTCGAGGAACGTGTCGTCGGAGGCGCGGTTCCGCGGCAGTTCATTCCGTCTGTGGAGAAAGGTGTGCGGGCGCAGACCGCCAAGGGGGTGGCGACAGGTAATCCGATGGTGGATGTGCGGGTCACACTCGTCGACGGCAAGGCCCACTCGGTGGATTCGTCCGACGCCGCATTCCAGGCAGCCGCCGGCCTGGCGCTACGCGATGCCGCATCCCACGGTGAGACCCGACTGCTCGAACCGGTCGCTGCGGTGCGGGTGACCGTGCCCGAGGAACATCTCGGGTCGGTGCTGAGCGATCTATCGGCACGCCGGGGCCGGGTGCTGGGAACCGAATCTCCCGGCCCGGGCGTCGCACTGCTGCGCGCGGAGGTGCCCGAGCTCGAACTCGGCCGCTACCCGATCGACCTGCGCGCGATCACTCAGGCACCGCCGACTTCGCTCGGGGTTATCTGCGGCACGAGCCGATGCCCGCATCGCTCGCCGCACAGTTCCTCGATGGGAAAGCACCGACTCGTTCGTGAGAGGGGTTTCCCGGCGCACCGAGCCGGGTACCGTCGGACGCAAAGACCCGCACGACGAAAGGAAGACCATGTCCGACCCCGATCGACGTGCACACGACAACGATCTGACCGGCGACAACCTGTCTCGGCTCATCGACGACATGGAAGAGAACGTCAAGAAGGAACGAGACGAGGAGGGAGTTCCGGGGAATCCCACCGACCGCGAGCAGACCGAGAAGGTCGAACCCGATGACCAGGCCCCCTCCTGAACCGGATTCCTAGCCCGCCGTGTTCGCGGCCGTCTTCGACGCGAGTTCGATGAGTCCGTCGACGCGGTAGCCGGGCCATCCGTGAAGCATCTGCTTCCATCGTTCCGGCACCGCCGATGCGCCCCAGCGGGCGCCGAGGAGGCCGCCGGCGATTGCGGCGGTGGTGTCCGTGTCGCCACCCGCGCGCACCGCGGACTCGAGTGCGTCGGCGAGGTGATCCGGTCCTGAGGCATCGGTGTGGGTGATGGCCCACCACGCGACCTGCAGTGCGTGCACGACCCAGCCGTTCTTGTCGAATACTTGTGCAGTATCTGCCTTCTCGGCCTCGTCGAGGAGTCCTCCCCAGAAATCGGCCACCTCGTCGGATGCTCCGTCGAGATACAGTCGGGCACCGTCGAAGTTGCCGTGCAGCACGGCGTGACGGATCGCGTACGACCACAGGCGACACGCTTCGATGGCCTGAGGGTCGTTGTGGGTCAGGGCACTGATGTCGCCGGCCGCGGCGACACACGCGTCGGCGTCGTGCAGGTAGGCAATGCGACGGGCGCGGTGCGCATGAGCGACCCATTGCCCGCCTTGCGTCCCGGAAGTTCGAGGGCATACTGCCGCATCGCCGCGGCCGACCTCGGCCGCGCGGAGAGCACGGCCCGCGTCTGGTTGCCGATGTCCTTCGGGTGGGTGTCGTACCAGCGCACGAACTGCGCTGCGACGGCATCGAGCCCTTCGCCGTGCCCGATCGTTCGTCCCGAGGCGGATACCTCGGCAATGGCGAGGGTCATCGAGGTGTCGTCGGTCCACTCCCCCGGCGCAAACGGGCCCAGACCTCCGCCGATCATGTCGATCGCGAGGTCCGGTCGCGGATAGGTGAATTCGTATCCCGCGCCGAGCGCATCGCCTGCCGCTGTTGCCACGAGCACTCCCGCGACACGATCCGTCTGCTGCATATCCAGTTCCACAAGGCCCCCCTTTGCTCAGTATTGCGCTAATGAAGTTAGCGCATGTTTGATTTAATGTCTACGTGAGCAAGAATCCCGGGTCACCGAGCAAGCCACTCACCGACTATCCGCGCCCCTCGGTCGCCGTGGACGTGGCCGTACTGACCGTCATCGATGAGACCGTGAAAGTGCTGGTGGTCGATCATCCGCGGGGACGCGCGCTACCCGGGACATTCCTGCATCCCGGTGAGCGTCTCGCCGACGCCGCACGTCGTGCACTCCACGACAAAGCCGGATTCGACAGCGTGGAGTTCCACCAGATGGCAATGCTCGATGATCCCGAGCGCGACGACCGCGGCTGGGTCCTGTCGATGGCTCACAACGCAGTGGTGCCGTTCGAGCGCTTCCCCACCGGCGCACAGTCGGTAGCGGTGGCAGATACCGGGATACTCGCGTTCGACCACGCCGAGATCGTCACCCTCGCCGTCGACGATCTCCGTCGCCGCTATTCGACGGCGGTCGATCCGTCGGGGTTGATCGGAGACGAGTTCACCATCCTCGAACTGCGCCGCCTGTACGAGGTGATCTACGGGCGCCGATTCCCGAAGGACACCTTCCGACGCCACCTGTCACACGGCCTCGAAGCAACGGGCGAACTCAGCCGCGAAGGGGTGGGCAGACCTGCCGAGCTCTACCGGAAGACACACACGCCGCTGCTTCCAGGTGCAGCGCCTTTCCTCTGGAACCGGTCCGGCTGATGGGCGAGCGCATCTACGTCGTCACCCATCCCGAGGCGACCCATCACGTCGACGGTCTCGTCGGCGGCTGGTACGACTCCGCACTCACCCGGCGTGGAGTGGTTCACGCGCACGCGATCGCGGCACGACTGTGGGACCTCGTTCCCCTCGGTTCGGTTCCGGCTTTGTACACGTCGGATCTCGCCCGTACGACCGAGACCGCCGGCCCCATCGCGGAAGTATTCGACGTCGAACCCACCCTCCTTTCGGACCTGCGGGAGAAGCCTACGGAGTTGCGGGTGCGTCCGCAGGAGTGGCTCGACGCGCATTTCGTCGCTCCGCCTGCTGTCGGAGAACGCTTGGATCACGACGAAGGAATCGAAGGAGCGGAGACAAAGCTCGAATGTGTCACTCGCGTCTACCGAGCCATGGATCGAATCACCGCCGACAACACGGAACATCGCATTGTCGTCACCCACGGTGGTTCGCTCAGTTGGGTCATTGCCGCCTGGCAGCGACTTCCGATCAGCGCATGCGCGTATGTGGCCTATCGCGCCGGCCCTGGAAGCATCACGGTGCTCGAGCAGGACGACGTCTTCCACAACCGCACGCTGCACACTCTCGGAGATCTCGGCCACCTGACCTGACGCAGGGCAGCGGTGGCTGTCTTTATGATCTGGTGTGAACTAGGCGACCAACTCCGGTCTGTTCCCGGGTATCGGTGTCCGGAACAGATCGATGCTCGCGGGT
>BBEG01000298.1 GCA_001312645.1 Rhodococcus sp. JCM 9791 | reverse complement strand
GGTGGCGGCAAGCAGGACCGGCGCAGCGACGCCGCACCCGCCAACGGATCGATGGCCGACGCTCTGCGCCGAGCCGGTTTCGGCAAGTAACCCGTCTTCGGGTGCCGGTCGTATCGCACCGCGAGCGGCCGGCGCCTGGGATGCTGAAGCACGTGGGGGCAATACGGTCGAGAGCATGGGCAGCGCCCCGATGAGAACGATGCCGCGATGATGAACTGGGTTCGAACCGAGATCAGCGACCAGGGGCGACTACCGCTGCTGTGCTTCCTCCTCGGCTTCGTGGTGGCTTTCGTGTTCATCCGTATCAGCGTCCGGTTGATCCGGGCGAAGGTGCGGTGGTGGCCCGGCAACATCACACCCGGTGGGCTGCACGTACATCACATGGTGTTCGGGGTGGTCACGATGGTCATCGCCGGTGGTGGGCTCATCTCGGTGTACGAGGTGGGCTCCAGGTCCGTCGTTGCCGTCTTCGCTACGTTGTTCGGGGTGGGAGCTGCCCTCACGCTCGACGAGTTCGCGCTGATCTTCTATCTCCACGATGTGTATTGGGAGGAAGAAGGACGGGTATCCGTCGACGCGGTGTTCGTGGCCATTGCCGTAACAGGGATGCTCATGCTCGGTCTTCAACCCCTCGATCTCGTCGACCTCACCAACTTCGACGATGGTGGAGATTGGGTGAACCGATTCGTTCTGGTGGTGTCGGTGCTGGTGAATCTGCTGGTGGCAGGGGTGGTCCTCGCCAAGGGCAAGATCTGGACCGGTCTGGTCGGGCTGTTCGTCGTCCCATTGCTGTGGGTCGGCGCACTCCGCCTGTCGCGGCCGGGAGCGCCGTGGGCCCGCTGGCGCTACCAGGGAAAGACACGGAAGATGACCCGTGCGATCGCGCGTGAACGGCGGTTCCGCAGACCGGTGATCCGAGCGAAGATCTTCGTGCAGGACCTCGTCGCGGGTGCCCCGACCTCGAAGCGGTGCTCGGCAGCGTCGAACACTCGCGAATAGCTGCGGAAGCGGTCCTCGACAGGACGGTGCACGCGGCTCCGGCACCCGTGATTTCACCCAGCCCGGTGGAGTCTGGCACTATAGACGGGTTGCCCCGTTCGGGCACGCCTACCTGACCTGGGCACGAACCGGTCGAGCCCGCCTCACAGCGGTCGCCGCCAGGTTCCTCTGCTCGAGCGAACAAGAGGATAGAACACCGATGAACACCCTGGACTTTTTGGACGCAAAGTCGCTGCGCGACGACATTCCGAACTTCCGCGCCGGCGACACGCTCGACGTGCACGTCAAGGTTATCGAGGGCTCGAAGGAGCGTGTGCAGGTCTTCAAGGGCGTCGTGATTCGTCGCCAGGGCGGCGGCATCCGCGAGACCTTCACCGTCCGCAAGATCTCGTTCGGCGTCGGCGTCGAGCGCACCTTCCCGGTGCACAGCCCGAACCTCGCGAAGATCGACGTCCTCACCCGCGGTGACGTCCGTCGCGCGAAGCTGTACTACCTGCGCGAGCTGCGCGGCAAGGCTGCGAAGATCAAGGAAAAGCGCTGATCGTCGAATCATGACGACATACTCACTGGCCCGGCCCGGATTCGCATCCGGGCCGGGCTAGTCTGTTCGAGTGGCAGATTCACCGCACGAACCGGCCGGGCCGGACGCGAACCGATACGGCGACGACCGACTCCCGGCACACGACCGGACGCACGGTGCTCACCACAGGAGAGAGGAACCGGACAACCTGAACGACGACAGCGGCACCACGAAGAAGACGAAGAAGCAGAAGTCGTTCTGGCGTGAACTCCCGATCCTCATCGTCGTCGCGCTCGCGCTGAGTTTCCTTCTCCAGACCTTCATCGCCCGCGTGTACCTGATCCCGTCGGAATCGATGGAACCGACACTGCACGGGTGCCCGGGCTGCACCGGCGACCGCATCGTCGTCGAGAAGATCGGTTACCGATTCGGCGATCCGCGGCCCGGAGACGTGATCGTGTTCAAGGGGCCCGATTCGTGGTCCGAGGGGTATTCCTCGACGCGCTCCGAGAACCCCGTCCTCCGCGGGATCCAGGAAGTCGGCTCGCTCGTAGGGTTGGTCCCACCGGACGAGAACGACCTCGTCAAGCGCGTCATCGCGGTGGGCGGCCAGACGGTCGAATGCTGCGACGATCAGGGCCGCATTCTCGTCGACGGACAACCGATCGACGAGCCGTACGTGAAGATGGACTACCCCTTCACTCCCGGCGTCGTCACCTGCGAGACCGAAGTGCCATCCGGACGCTGCTTCGGTCCCGTCACGGTGCCCGAGGGGCATGTGTGGGTGATGGGCGACAACCGCAGCAACTCCGCGGATTCGCGCTATCACGTCGGCGACGAGCACCAAGGCGCCATTCCGTTGGAGAATGTGATCGGAAAGGCGCGCTTCATCGTGCTGCCCCCCGGCCGATGGGGCCTCATCGATTCCCCGGAGATCATGCCTTCGTGAGTACTTGGCCACCGCGACCGGTGATCCGCCGATCATCGGGTCTACGGACGATGGAATCGACACTGCTGCGATGCGGGCTGGGCCCGGTCGCCGGTGTCGACGAGGCCGGTCGCGGGCCGTGTGCCGGTCCGCTGGTCATCGCCGCATGCATCCTCGAGCCCAAGCCGCACCCGTCGTTGGATCGCCTGGACGACTCGAAGAAGTTGACCGAGAGGACCCGCGAAGAGCTCTACGACGCCATCGTGCGACGCGCACCGGCGTGGAGCGTGGTCGAGGTACCGGCCGCCGAAGTCGACGCCATCGGCATTCACGTGGCCAACATCGAGGGGATGAGGCGTGCGATCGCGGGTTTGTCGCTCGCTCCCGGATACGTCCTCACCGACGGATTCCGGGTTCCGGGTCTGCCGGCGCCGTCGCTACCGGTGATCGGAGGGGACGGCGCCGCATCGTGCATCGCCGCGGCGAGTGTGCTCGCAAAGGTGACCCGCGACCGGATCATGGTCGGCCTCGATCGAAAGCATCCGGGGTACGGTTTCGCGATACACAAGGGCTACAGCACGGCGATTCACATGGCGGCACTACGCGAGCTCGGTCCGTCACCCGAACATCGGAGATCATGGGCGAACGTTGCCGCAGTGTGCGGCGACGCACCGTTCCGACGCCGACTCGTCGGTGCCGGAGCGTATGCGGGATGATGACAGAACACACCAGAGTGGAGGACACCGAGACCGATGAGCGCCGAGGATCTCGAGAAGTACGAAACCGAGATGGAACTCTCGCTGTACCGGGAGTACCGGGACATCGTCGGTCAGTTCGCCTACGTCGTCGAAACCGAGCGGCGCTTCTATCTTGCCAACGCCGTCGAACTGCTTCCGCACAACGCCAACGGCGAGGTGTATTTCGAGGTGCGGATGTCGGATGCGTGGGTGTGGGACATGTACCGTCCCGCGCGATTCGTCAAGCACGTCCGGGTGATCACGTTCAAGGACGTCAACATCGAAGAGCTCGACAAGCCCGAACTGCGACTGCCCGACAAGCTCGGATGAGCGCCGCACCTTAGCTGAGGCCCCGGACACGGAGGCCGTGCGCCGGCCGATGAGTCGGCGGTTGTCCACAGTCGGTCGTTTCATCCACAGATCTCCCGTATCGCGCATCGACGCCCCGATCTCCCGGTTTCCTGCGGCACAGTGTGTGCACGCAGGGAGGAGCAAGAGGGATGGGACGAAATCAAGAAGTGGGGATCCGCGGTGAGGAACTCGCCGCCGAGCACCTCGAGTCCGCCGGACTGGTGGTCCTCGAACGCAACTGGCGGTGCCGGTACGGCGAGCTGGACCTGATCGCGCAGGACGGCGCGGTCCTCGTGTTCGTGGAGGTCAAGACCCGAACCGGGCTCGGTTACGGCACACCCGCAGAAGCTGTCACCCGTGCCAAAGCGGAGCGGCTACGACGCCTGGCCGGACTGTGGCTCGCCGATCAGGACCGCCGATGGGACAGGATCCGCATCGACGTCGTGACGGTCGTGCTGGTTCGAGGGAAGACCCCCGAGATCACCCACCGCAGGCAGGTGCTCTGATGGCGCTGGGGAAGGCATGGTCGGTGGCCGTGGCGGGTATCGACGGTCACGTCGTCGAGATCGAAGCCGACATCGGTGGGGGCTTGCCGGGCGTGAAGATGGTCGGCCTGCCCGACACAGCACTGCAGGAATCGCGTGACCGCGTCCGCGCGGCGGTGTCCAACTCCGGTGGGAAATGGCCGGATTCGAAGGTGGTGCTGGCGCTGTCGCCCGCGACACTGCCCAAAGTGGGCAGTGTCTACGATCTGGCTCTCGCGTGTGCCGTACTCAATGCCGCGGATGTCGTACCGCTCGAAGCGATGACGAAAACGATTCTGCTGGGCGAACTCGCGCTCGACGGCAGGCTGAGGCCGATCCGTGGAGTACTTCCCGCAGTCGTCACGGCGAAGAAGAACGGGTGGTCGCGAGTCGTGGTGCCCACCGCGATGATGACCGAGGCTTCGCTCGTCGCGGGAATCGACGTGTACGGCGCCGACACCCTCCGCGAGGTGGTGCTGTGGCTGCAGGGCGACGGTCCACTCGATCGCCCCGATCTTCAGGCGGTGCCACCACGGACTCTCCGTTCGGACCTCAGCGAGGTCGTCGGACAGCACGAGGCGCGCCGCGCGATCGAAGTCGCCGCGGCGGGCGCGCATCACCTGATGCTCACCGGTCCGCCCGGAATCGGAAAGACGATGCTGGCCCAACGGCTACCGGGAATCCTTCCCGAACTGAGCGAAACCCATGCCCTCGAAGTGACTGCGGTTCATTCGGTCGCCGGGACCCTCACGGCGGACCGCCCCCTCGTCATGGAACCGCCGTTCATCGCGCCGCATCACACCGCGACGGTGGCCTCGCTCATCGGTGGGGGCACAGGTATGGCAACACCGGGGGCGGTCAGCCGTGCGCATCGAGGGGTGTTGTTCCTCGACGAGGTCGCCGAGATGGGAACGAAGACTCTGGAGGCATTACGAACGCCCCTCGAAGACGGGGAAGTGCGCATCGCCCGCCGAGACGGCGTAGCTCGATATCCCGCCCGATTCCAATTGGTCCTGGCAGCGAATCCCTGCCCGTGCGCGCCGGCTCGCGACGCCGACTGCGTGTGCGTGCCCACCGCGCGGCGCCGATATCTCGGGCGACTGTCGGGACCACTGCTCGATCGTGTCGATCTGCGGGTGCGGATGCAATCCGTCGCGACGAGCGCGCTGATGGGCGAGGCAGGGGAGAGCACCGACGACGTACGGACCCGCGTCGCGACTGCGCGTGCCGCGGCAGCGGAGCGGTGGCAGGACTTCGGATGGGCGACGAACGCGGAGGTTCCGGGGCCGGCTCTGCGTCAGAAATTCCGGTTGCCTGCCACCGTCGTGAAACCGGTGGAGTGGGCGCTGCGAAAGGGCGCGATCACTGCTCGTGGGGCGGACAGAGCACTACGAGTTGCGTGGACATTATGCGACTTGGAGGGGTTGTCCCAACCGACCGAACTTCACGTGGCCGCGGCGCTCGACTTCCGGGATCGAGGTGCCGCATGACCAGCGGATCATCCGTGGACGACAAGGAGGACGCAGCCGAGAGACGGTGTGCCTGGGCGTATCTCTCGACGGTCACCCAAGGCGCCTCGCGGACGGTGTCCGCGGCCATCGCCGAGCACGGGGTCGTCGAGGTCGCAGATGCGGTGCGGGAAGGTTCGGCGGGTGCCGAGCTCACCGCCAAACTCAAGGTTCGTGCCCACCTCGACACGGCCGCCGTCGATCTGGAACGCCTGAACCGGGCAGGTGGGCGACTCGTCACCCCGGACGACGACGAGTGGCCCGCGTGGCAGATGCTCGGGTTCGACCAACTGGAGACGGCCACCGACGCGGAAGGGCCACCGCTGGCGTTGTGGGTGTGGGGCCAGCGGCGGCTCGACGAACTCGTCGAACGCTCCATCGGAATTGTCGGTACCCGCGCGGCCAGCGGCTACGGCGAACATGTGACGGCGGAGATCGCGGGGGACCTCGCAGTCGACGGATGGACGGTGGTGTCCGGGGCAGCATTCGGGATCGATGCCGCGGCGCATCGCGCTGCCCTCGGGGTCGGAGGAACAACCGTTGCGATCCTCGCGTGCGGTGTGGACCGGGCCTATCCTGCCGCGCACGCGAAACTCCTGCGAGGCATCTCCGAAACCGGCCTGGTGATCAGCGAATACCCGCCCGGTACGGTCCCGGCGCGGTACCGATTCCTGGCGCGTAATCGGCTCATTGCGGCGTTGTCAGCGGGAACTGTTGTCGCAGAGGCGGGGTGGCGCAGCGGCGCCCGCAACACGGCAGCGTGGGCTCGCCG
>BBEG01000297.1 GCA_001312645.1 Rhodococcus sp. JCM 9791 | reverse complement strand
CCGCGCAGGACGTGACCCGCTCGCGTTGGCGGCCATGGCCGAGTTCGCCCGGTGGCTGGGGCTGGGGTTGTCGATCGTCGCCGATGTGTACGACCCCGAACTCATCGTGGTCGGTGGGGGAGTGTCGGGGTCGGCGTCGCTGTTCCTCGATGACGCACGAGAGCATTACGCCGCTGCTTCGACCGGTGCCGGCCACCGACCCCTTGCCCGGGTACGTGCCGCGCAGCTGGGGGATGCCGCCGGCTTGATCGGTGCCGCAGACCTCGCCCGCCGGTCGATGGCAGCGAATCACGAAACGACTTCATCGTGAGATTCTTGTCACTTCGTGCGGGTTCGCGTGGAGCCGGGCACGTCTGCGGCGTGCGTGTGACCCTCGGAGCGACGTAGAGTCGACCGGCGGGCTTGGTGAGCCCGCGTCGACTATCCCGGGAAGGTCTGCCATGTGGTACTGGCTGTTCAAGTACGTCCTGCTGGGCCCACTGCTCTGGCTCATGGGTAGGCCCAAGCTCGAAGGCGGGGAGAACATCCCGACCGGTGGGCCCGCCATTCTCGCCAGCAACCATCGCGCTGTGCTCGACTCGTTCTACTTGCCGCTGCTGGCGAAGCGGCGGATCACTTTCCTTGCGAAGAGCGAGTACTTCACCGGCACCGGGCTCAAGGGAGGTTTCCAGCGCTGGTTCTTCTCCGCCGTCGGTCAGGTCCCGATCGACAGGACGGGTGCGGACGCCGCGCAGGACGCACTCAACGCCGGCGTTCGGGTGCTGTCCCAGGGCAAACTGCTCGGCATCTACCCGGAGGCACCCGCTCCCCGGACGGCCGTCTGTACAAGGGCAAGACCGGCCTGGCGCGTCTCGCGCTCGAGACCGGAGTGCCGGTCATTCCTGTCGCGATGATCGGTACCGACAAGATGAACCCGATCGGCTCCAAGATGTGGAAGCCGGCCAAGATCACGGTCCGAGTAGGCGAGCCGATCGATTTCTCCCGTTTCGAGGGTATGGGCGGGAACCGCTTCGTCGAGCGCACCGTCACCGACGAAGTGATGTACTCACTCATGCAACTGGCCGGTCAGGAATATGTCGACGTCTACGCTGCCTCCCTGAAGGACACGTCGCCGCAGGTACGACCGCCCCGGCCGAACCGGCCGTCACATCCGATGCCGATCGCATGCCCGACACCCAGGCTGGGTGACGCATGGTGCTCCGGGCATAATGTGACCACGTGCGCTACTTCTACGACTGCGAGTTCATCGAGGATGGACGCACCATCGAACTCGTGTCGATCGGTGTCGTGTGTGAGGACGGCCGTGAGTTCTATGCGGTGTCCACTGAATTCGACCCCGAACGTGCCGGCCCGTGGGTTCGCCGCAATGTCCTTCCCAAGCTACCGAACCCGAGCCACCCGGCCTGGAAGCCGCGGAGCCGCATCCGCGACGACCTTCTGAAGTTTCTCGTCCCCCGGGTGGGCATTCGGCCCGAGCTGTGGGCGTGGATAGTGCATACGACCACGTAGCGCTGGTCCAGCTGTGGGGATCCATGCCGGAGTTGCCCGATGTGTTGCCCCGATTCACCCGTGAACTTCGTCAGCACTGGGAACAGCACGGATCCCCACCACTCCCGTCGGTACCCGACGACAACCACGACGCGCTCACCGACGCCCGCCACAATCTCGCGAAGTTCGATGCAATCGAGGTTGCCCGCCGCGCCCGATGACCGGGTCTGTGTGACGGTCGACGGCCGGGGCCATATCCTGGTGGAGTGAACTGGACTGTCGACGTACCGATCGACCGCTTGCCCGAACTTCCGCCGCTGCCCTCGGAACTGCGCGAAAAGCTCGACGTCGCGTTGTCGAAGCCCGCGTTGCAGCAGCCGAGTTGGCCCGAAGACCAGGCCGAGGCGATGCGGACCGTCCTCGAGAGCGTGCCGCCGATCACGGTGCCCCGCGAGGTCGAAGAACTGCAGAACCAACTCGCGGCCGTGGCGCGGGGCGAAGCCTTCCTGCTTCAGGGCGGTGACTGCGCCGAGACGTTCATGGACAACACCGAACCCCACATCAAGGGCAACATCCGCACCTTGCTGCAGATGGCCGTCGTCCTGACCTACGGTGCATCGACCCCCGTGGTCAAGGTCGCGCGCATTGCCGGGCAGTACGCCAAGCCGCGCTCGTCCGACACCGATGCACTCGGGCTGCAGTCGTACCGCGGCGACATGGTGAACTCCATCGTCGCCGACGCCGCTGTCCGCGTGCACGATCCGTCACGATTGGTCCGGGCCTACGCCAACGCCAGCGCCGCGATGAACCTGGTCCGTGCGGTCACCTCCGGTGGTGAAGCCGACCTGCACCGCGTCCACGACTGGAATCGCGAATTCGTCTCGTCGTCGCCTGCCGGAGCCCGCTACGAGGCACTCGCCTCCGAGATCGACCGTGGCCTCCGGTTCATGGACGCCTGCGGTGTCATCGACCCGAACTTGCGCGCCGCGACGATCTACGCAAGTCACGAAGCGCTCGTGCTCGACTACGAGCGCGCGATGCTGCGTCTCGATACGACCGGAGACGAACCCCGCCTGTACGATCTCTCAGCACACTTCCTGTGGATCGGCGATCGCACTCGCCAGCTCGACGGCGCACATATCGCCTTCGCTGAGCTGCTCTCCAACCCGATCGGCCTGAAGGTCGCCCCAGCACCACCCCGGAGATGGCCGTGGAGTACGTCGAACGCCTCGACCCCCACAACAAGCCCGGCCGGCTGACCCTGATCTCGCGGATGGGGCACTCGAAGGTCCGCGACCTGCTGCCCGGCATCATCGAGGCCGTCGAAGCCACCGGGCACAAGGTCATCTGGCAGTGCGACCCGATGCACGGAAACACCCACGAGTCGTCGACCGGGTACAAGACCCGTCACTTCGACCGGATCGTCGACGAGGTCCAAGGCTTCTTCGAAGTGCACAGGGCACTGGGCACCCACCCGGGCGGAATCCACATCGAACTGACCGGGGAAGACGTCACCGAATGTCTCGGCGGTGCCCAGGACATCTCCGACGTGGACCTGCACGGCCGGTACGAAACCGCGTGCGATCCACGACTGAACACCCAGCAGTCCATCGAGCTGGCATTCCTCGTCGCCGAGATGCTGCGGGCTGAACCGATGGAACGGCCCGGTCGCCCATATGCGGCCGGGCCGCCAGGGCCGGGGAGCGGAACGGTTCAGGGCACGGCGGTCAGCACGACCGTGCTGCCCGGTTCGGTTCGACTAGAGCGCCCGGACTCTGTCCGATCACGATGGACCGGTCGGAGTCGGCGAGCTGCCGCACTTCCACACCCAGCCCCAACCTCTCCAGTTCCTCGCGGGACGACCCGACCGAGCGCCCCATCATCGACGGCACCTTCACCGCGTTCGATACGAGCAGAGTCACGGTGCCGCCCGGACCGACCAGGTCGCCCTCGGCCGGATCGCTTCCCGACACCCGGCCCGCATCGACGTCGGGATCGAACACTTCCCGTTCGTCCTGAACGGTCAGTCCGACCTTCTCGAGCGCTGCGCGCGCAGCGTCGACCGTCAGGCCCAACAGATCCGGAAGCTCGACCGGGGCTGCACCCTTGCTGATGATCACCTCGACCTTCGCGCCGACCGGCAGGACCGTGCCCGGCGCGGGATCGAGCGCTGCGACAGCCCCCTCCGGAACCGACGCGCTGAACGCCGTCCCGCCGTCGACGGGTTCGAACGTGCGGCGTCGCAATTCGTCCTCGATCGTGTTCCGGTCGCCTCCACCGGGGACCCCCGGCACCGTCGGACGCCCCAACGACACCAGCAGTGCGACGGTGTCGCCACGTGGGACCTGCGAGCCCGCCGCCGGATCGGTACCGAGCACCGTGTCGATCGGAATCGCATCCGAGTATTCACCGCGGGTCTCCACGGTTGCGCCTGCAGTCTCGACGCTGCGGCGGCCGCGGCGCGATCCATGCCCTGCACCGCAGGAATGTCGATCATCCGCCCCGACCCGAGCCACCATCCGGCCAGGCCCATGATCAGCGCGAGTACGACGATCCCGATAATCCAGCCGGTGGTGGCCCTCCGGGCGGTGCGTCGTTTCGCGCGGTAGTCGACCTTCGTGCCGCCACCGGCCGCGAGGCCTGCGTCGTGCCCCTCCTGGAGGTCGGGTCGGGCGTGTTCCCGCGTGACGATCTTGGTGTGCTGTGATTGCTCGTGGACCTGCTCGGCCGGCGGAGCCGCAGCCCGATGGACCGCGGTAGGTGCAGCATCCGCAGTGGTTGCGGCGGCCGGCCTGATCACGGTTGTCTCGGGAACAGAGCTCCCCTCGGTCGGCGACGGCGTTGCGGGTACCGCGACCGGGACCTGCGCCGTGGTCGCGGATTTCCGGGGCGCCGGGACACGGTAGCGGGGAAGATCGAGCGCGTCGCTCAGGTCGGTGAGGGCGTCGGCCATCGCACCGGCGTCGGCGTACCGTTCGCTCGGTTCACGTTCGGTCGCGCGACGGACGAGAGTGTCGAACTCCTCCGGGACACCGTCGATCCACGTACCCGGATCAGGTACGTCCTTCTCGACACGCTGGTAGCGACGGATAGTGACGTGTCGCCGGTGAAGGGGGTGCGTCCGGTGAGCATCTCGAACATCAGCACGCCGGACGAGTACACGTCGCTGCGCGCGTCGGCATTGCCGGTCGTGACCTGCTCAGGCGAGAGGTACGCGGCCGTACCCAAGATCACACTACGCGACGTCGTATTTGCGGCCGCGACGGCACGGACGAGGCCGAAATCGGCGATCTTCACCTCACCGTGCCTGGAGACCAGGATGTTCTCGGGCTTGACGTCGCGGTGCACGAGACCGGCCCGATGGGCCACCGCGAGGGCTCCGAGTACGGGCACTGCCACTGCGGCCGCGGCGTGAGGGGGCATGGGCCCGCGTTCGCGCAGCAGCTCGCGGAGCGTGCCACCTTCGACGAGTTCCATGACGAGGAACACGTCGTCGCCGTCCTGTCCCTGGTCGTACACTGCCACGAGACCCGGGTGGTTGAGTCTCGCCACGGACCGGGCCTCGAACTCGAACCGTGCGAGGAACTGGGGGTCGGCAGCGAACTGGTGGTCCATGACCTTCACCGCGACCGGCCGATCGAGGCGTTGATCAGTGGCGCGGTACACGGTGGACATGCCACCGCGGGCAATCCGTGCTTCGATCAGATAGCGCCGGTCGAGGAGCTTGCCGACCATGTGGTCGCCTCCAGCGGTCACCCGGTGTACCCCCGTGTCTCTGTGTCCCGATTTCGTCCTTGTCGATCGTAGTCATGGCGCCGGCAGGCGGGCGCGTACGTGCCCTCCGCGCATCGGCGATACGGTGGAACCGTGAGCACTATTCCGTACTGCGACGACGTCCTTGACCGCACCGTGCCGGTGTTGCAACTCGTCGATGTGGCCAAGCAACTCGATCTTGCCATCACCCGCGTTCATCAGCTGTTGCGTGACCGCCGGCTGCTGGCGCTCAAACGCGACCGCGTTCCCGTCGTGCCCGAGGTGTTCTTCGACGACACGGGAGCGATCGTCAAGGGACTTCCCGGACTCATCGCGGTGCTCCACGACGGAGGGTTCACCGACGAGGAGATCCTGGAATGGATGTTCCGAGCGGACGACACACTTCCCGGAGGAAACTCCATCAGCGCGCTGCACACCGATTCGATGAGGGAAGTGATCAGGCGAGCTCAGGCGTCGGCCTTCTGACGCACACGCCCGAGACGGCCTGGGCCAGCGCGACGGACACCGCGTGCGGCGCGGGACCGTCACACGTCGGTCGAGTACCCGGTAACCGCTGTGCTCGACCTCGTCGAGGATCCGCCCGTACAGCACGAACGCGGTGCGGATTCCCGGTCGGATTCGGCGAGGCAGCAGGTCCAATCCGGGTTCGGCCCTGCGATACCGATCCCTCGTCAACGCCACGGCGTGGGCGAGGGCACGCCGCACCCGGGGGTCGAGGTGACGCCGACTCCGACCGGCGCGCAGCAGATTGTCGTCGACACCGAACGCGACCACAGATCGGTGGGCAGGTACACGCGGCCACGGTCGAGGTCCTCACCGACATCGCGGATGAAATTGGTGAGCTGGAAGGCCTCGCCCAGGGCACTCGCATACGGCCCGGCACGGTCGACGTCGTCGACGCCGAACACGGGGAGCAATTGCAGACCGATCACGGCGGCGACCCGTGCATGTACTCGCGCAGCTCGTCCATGTCGCGATACCGGACACGGTGCTCGGCGGTGCTGGAATGTCCATGCGCATCGACCGGAGGAATGCGTTGAAGTACGCCACCGGGATCTCGTAACGGTCGATGGTCGCCGCGAGAGCCCGCACGACCAGTCCGGTCGGGTCGCGCGCCGGGG
>BBEG01000296.1 GCA_001312645.1 Rhodococcus sp. JCM 9791 | reverse complement strand
GCAGATCCGTCGGACATCGGCCTGATCGAAGCGCACGGGACGGCGACGCGGCTCGGCGACCCGATCGAGATCGCGGCCCTGCGCGCCGTGTTCGGACGGGGCGGTCCGCCATGGTGTGGTCTCGGATCGGTGAAAGGCAATATCGGCCACACCAATTCCGCTGCCGGTATCGCCTCGTTCGCCAAGACGGTCCTCGCGATCCATCATCGGACACTGCCGATGTCACTCGGGTCCGATGCCGTAGCGCAGGAACTGCGGCTCTCGGATTCGCCGTTCGAATTGCTCGGCAAGACCCGGGACTGGGATACGGCCCCGCTGGCCGGTGTCAGCTCTTTCGGGATCGGCGGCACCAACGCCCATGTCGTGCTCGGCCCCGCACCGGGAAAGCCACCTCGTCCGAACGTATTCGAGCGTCCCGTGCTGTTGATCTCCTCGGGCGCCACAACCGATGGAGCACGCGCCACCGCCGATGCGATCGCCGATTTCGCACAGGAGCGTCGCCGGTCGATCTGGCACACACGCTCGCAACGGGTCGCGCGGCCCTGCCACATCGGACGCTGCGGTGCTCGACCCGGCTGCTCCGCACGCGCGTCCGGCATTCCCGGAGCCCGTCTCGGCGCGCACACGGGCTCCCTCGGTGATCTTCGCGTTTCCGGGCGCGGTGGTCACTACCGAGGCATGGGGGCAGACCTCTACCGTGACGAACCGGTGTTCCGTGCCGCAGTCGACGAGATCGCCGACCTGCTCTTCCTCCGTATCGGCGTCGACATCCGCGACATCTTCGATCGTAATGACACCTCCGGCCGCATCCGCGATGTCGCCTTCGCTGTACCAGCACTGTTCGCGATCTCTCTCGGTACTGCGCGTCTACTGCAGTCCTGGGGGCTGACCCCGACCGCACTACTCGGTCACAGCCTCGGTGAATGCACCGCCGCAGCGTTCACCGGTGCACTGACATTGGATGACGCCTGCACACTCGTCGCCGCGCGTTGCACTGCTGCCGCGCAATCCGCAGGCGTCGGCGGGATGATGTCCGTCGCCCTCTCCGAGCACGAACTCCGCGGCATACTGCCCGACCTCCCGGGAATCGACCTGGCGGCCGTGAACGGCCCGAACTCCTGTGTCATCGCCGGTGCCATGACGCATTGCACTCCGCCGACGAGCTTCTGACGGATCGGGGCGCCGACGTCGGTCTGTTGCGCCTCGATGCCGCGATGCACTCGCGGCATGTCGAGGCAGCGCTGGGTGAAGTCGAACGCGCGGTGCGCTCGTTCGGCACCACGACCCGAGAGCCGAGTACCAGCACGGTGTTCAGCACGGTCACCGGCGACGCCGTCGACGCCGCCACACTGCGCGCACCGTCGCACTGGATCGACCAGTTGCGCAGTCCGGTGCAGTTCTCCCGCGCGCTCACTGCTGCGGTCACTGCCGCGCACGGCAATGTGGTGGTGGTCGAGGTCGGGCCGGGCTCGTCGCTGACGGGTCTGGCGCTGTCTCATGGTTTCGACAATGCCGCTGTTGTGGTGCCGACGATGAGCAGGGACGAATCCGAGTCCGTCACGATCCGCTCAGCGGTCGGCCGGCTCTGGTCGGTGGGAGTGCCCGTCGACGTCACGGCAGTATCCGGCGGCACCGGTCCCGTCGGGGACCACCACAGCCCAGCTCGGCCGATACGCGCGCCCGGCTATCGGTTCGATCGCAGACACCTGTGGATCGAACCGTCGGACGCCACATCCGGATCTTCCGCCGCATTCGACGACCCACTGCAGATACCGCTGTGGCGACAGCTACCGCCCGCCTCAATCTCGAAAACGCCGCACGGCACCTGGGCGATCCTGGACAGTTCCCCTGCAGCACAATCACTTCGCAACAAGTTTGCAGAGCTGGGGGTGCTCGTCACCGAACCCGAGGACAACCCGACCGAGTTGCACGGGGTCGTCACCTTGGCGCACGCCCACGACGGACCGGTCGATGCCGTCACCTCGTTCTCGCAAGCAGCCGGACACCTCGTTCCCCACGTGGTGGACGGTGGGCTCTGGGTATCGGTGACCTACAACGGGTCGGACCCCGCCCACAGCGGCACGGTCGATCCGGTAGCCGCGGCGGTGCGGGCACTACCCCGGGTACTGGGTCAGGAATCGCCCGGTTTGCGTTGGGCAGCAGTCGATCTCGACATCGACATCGCGCACGAGGAAGGCGCTGACGTTGTCCTGAGTGAAATCAGGGACGCACTCGGACGCTCTGACACTCAGCCCGCCCCACAGGTCACCGTGCGTGCAGGGACCCGGTGGACGAGCGGCACCACGTCGTGGTCTGCCGCCGAACCGGCCGCTGGGGTACAGCCCCGAACTCGGGCCTTGATCGTCGGCGGAACCGGGGCGGTCGGTCGGCTGTTGAGCCGACATCTGTCGCAACGCGGCTACGACGTGGTGGTCACCTCACGGCGAGAACCCACGAACACCGAGTCCACGCCGGTGCGTCACGTCGTCAGCAATGCCACAGACGCCGACGACTTCGCAGCAGTGGTGGCCTCCCTCGACGCGGAGGGTCACCCGATCGGGCTGATCATCCACGCTGCAGGGGTGGCCGCCACCGTTGCTCCCGTCACGCTCACTGCCTATGTGCACGAGGCAGCCCGCGCTCACATCGATGCCAAATTGACCGTGGCGCGCAACATCCACCTCGCGGTATCGGCATTGGCCGAAGACCGGCGCCCCGCTTCGATTCTGTGCATGTCGTCGGCCACCGGGATGCTCGGCGGAGTCGGAATGGCCCGTACGCCGCGTCGAACACGGCAATGGACGCGTACGCCGCGTCGGTGTCGGGTCACCTCACCCGCTGGGTCAGCATCGTGTGGGACGGCTGGCAGACGATGCTCGACGAGTCGGATTCGGGTTCTGGGTCGGCCACCGTGATGTCGGGTGCGCTCGATGCCGCCACCGGCCTGAGCGCCTTCGACCGGATCCTCGATCTCGCAGGCTCCGGCCGTTGCCCCACCGTCGTCGCAGTCGGTACTTCGAGCCTCGATGTGCGTTCCCGTGCAGCCTCGATCCCCAGACCACGAGCGGTGGCCGACGCGGCACCGTCGGATCTCACCGCCACTCAACAGTCGGTGGCCGAGATCTGGTCGACGCTGTTCGGCACCACTGTGACCGACCCCGATGCCGACTTCTTCGCGCTCGGCGGACATTCACTGCTGGGCACCAGGATGCTCGACATCGTGCGGCAGCGTTTCGGCGTCGAACTCGGTCTCCGCGACCTCCTGACAGCTGCGACGCTGACGGAATTCTCGGGGCACATCGATGCTGCACAAGTACCCGCGCCACGCAATGCCCCGAACGGCCTTACAGGCACGGTTCCGTCGCTGTCGGAGGCCCTGCGAGCCGACGGAACGTTCGACATGACGCGGGTGCAGCACGCGTACTGGATCGGACGCGACGGAGGATACGAGTGGGGCGACATCCCGTGCCACTTCTACCTCGAATACGACTGTGTCGATCTGGATCTGGAGCGCTATCGGAAGGCGCTCGATGCGGTCGTCGACCGCCATCCCCTGCTGCGCAGTGTTGCGACACCCGACGGACGGCTACGGACGCTCGATTCCGTCCCGTCGTACCGCATCAGAACCCGAGATCTCTCCCGCGCCGACGACGAGACCAAGTCGCGCATCCTCGCGGAGATCAGGCAACGGGTCGCCGAGAAGCCCGGCCCTCCCGATCGCTGGCCTCTCGTGCAGATCTCCGCCGCGATCGTCGAACCGAACCGGGTCCGGTTGTTCATCGGCGTCGACGTCCTGATCTGTGACGCCGCGAGCTGGTGGATCATCGAATCCGAACTGAAGACCTTGTACAACGACCCCGATACCCCGCTTCCCACGCTCGAACTTCATCCCGCACAGTGCTCGTCGGCAATGGCACTGCGGCGACGAGGACCGGGAGGGGCCGAGGCCGAGCGCTACTGGCTGACCCGCGCAGACACCGTTCCCGGGCCACCGGAGCTGCCGATCCGCGCGGCACTCGATCGAAGTCCTCGGTTCGTTCGGCGGGCCACCGCGCTGAGCGCCGATCGGTGGAGTCGATTCGTCACCGAATGCGACGCCACCGCATCACACCGACGGCAGCGCTGCTCACGGTCTACACCGATTCGCTGCGGGCATGGTCGGCGACGCCGCATTTCTCGGTCGTTCTGACGTTGTTCGACCGCCCGCCCGTCCACCCCGACGTCAACAAGGTGGTCGGCGACTTCACGTCGCTGATCCTGCACGAGTCGGACGCCCTCACCGGCTCGTCGTTCGTCGACCGCGCACAGGCCACCCAACGCACGATGTTCGACGATCTCGATCATCGTGAATATTCGGCACTCGAGCTTCTGGCCGAACAATCCACCCGTTCCGGTGAGCGGCGCTCGGTACCTGTCGTGTTCACCGGCGCACTCGGTGTGCACGACATGGTCGACGATTCGGGCTCCCTCGAATGGGTCGGCGCGCAGGTCCATGCCGTCGGTCAGACACCGCAGACGTGGCTCGATCATCAGGTGCTCGAGCAGGACGGCGAACTGCGATTGCAATGGGACGTGCTGGACGGGCTGTTCCCGGACGACGAGCTGGATCGAGTGGTGGCCCGGCACACCGAGGTGGTGACGTGCCTCGCCGAGGACGGCGGCGCGTGGACGCAGGTGGGTACACCTGCGACCTGCCGGCGATCGATCCCGCCGACGTCCTCGTCCCACTGCGAGGTGCAGCATCGGATCGGGCAGAATCTCCACGCTGTTCCTTATCCATCCCTCGGGCGGAGACGTGCTCTGCTACGCCGAGTTGTCGCGGCGGCTGGTCACCGACGTCGCGGTCGTGGCACTCACCGACCCCCAGCTCACCGCCGATACCCCGGGCGCGGACTCGATACCGGCCATCGCCGCGCAGTATCTGTCGGCGATCCGGAGTAGGTATTCGACTCCGTCTGCGGGATGGCTGCTCGGCGGCTGGTCCATGGGCGGCTCAGTAGCGCAGGAGATTGCACGGCAACTGCACGAGGACGGCGAGCACACTGCGCTGATAGTCATGCTCGACTCCAACGACCCGACCTACATCACCCCGATCCCCGGCACGCCCACACAACATGAGACCGAGGTCGCGCGGCGCCAACTGGGTGCGCTGGAGGCGTTCCTCGATATCGATCTCGATATCGGCGAGACCGCATGGAACGAGATCGCGAACCTGGACGCCGACACGAGAAGCACCGTGATCGCCGAGAAACTGCGCAGCCGTCGGCTGCTCGGCCCCCGCGACGACGGACGTTCACGCCTCGAGGTATTCGGCCGTCATCTCGACGCTCTCGCACGTCACCAGCCGCGCCTGCTCTCCGGTTCGGCCACCGAGACCGTGCTCGTCCGGTGCACACAACTCGCCCCGAACAATTCGGGGATCGGTATGGGCATCGACGACACCCCCGCCGAGCACGCGGCCGATCTCGGCTGGTCACGTCACCTGGCCGGACCACTGACCGTCGTCGACGCCGACGCCCATCATTACTCGATCCTTCGACCTCCCGCCCTGGACACCGTGGTCGACCAGCTCGATCGTGCTCTCAGCAGAATCCTTCCCCACTGATGCCCTCTACCCGAAAGAGACAGCACCCCATGCGATATCGCCCCCATCTATCCCGCTCGGTCCCGCTCCGCGCGGCAACGGCGCTCGCCGCGTCCGTCGCCGTGCTGGCCGGCTGCTCGACGTCCGACGATCCGAACAGAGCCGGCAACCCGAACAACGGAAGCGACGACGTCAGCTCATCGGACGTGTTCCGATACGTCGCGCCGGGCTCGTCGGCGGTCAGCACCAACGATCCGCATGGACTCCTTCCGGCGGAAAGTGATGTGGTCCGGATGGCCCTCACCTACGACCCATTGACAGTTCCCGCGCCGACGGACAGACCCAACCGCGATTGGCCGAGTCCTGGGAGCCGGACCAGACGTTGACCGAATGGACCATCACGCTGCGCGACGACGCGAGGTTCTCCGACGGCAGCCCCGTCACCGCCGCTGATGCGCTGTTCTCCCTCCGCCGGATGGGTGAGAAGTCGGCGGAGAACTCGGGCCGCGTCGAACGTTTCGATCTCGGTGCCTCGGAAGCGACGTCGGATACGACGCTGCTCCTGCGCACCAAGGAACCGTATGCGGAGGTCGGTCAGGCTCTGGAGGGGTCGACGTTCGTCGTACCGGAGGGCAGCGCCGACTTCACCGAACTCGTACCGGGGTCGGGACCGTTCCGTCCGGCCTTCGCGGGCGGGCAGGTCGAAGTGTTCGAACGCAACAACGAGTGGTGGGGCCCGTTCCGCCGATGGCAACCATCGAGATGCGCGCGATCCCGGATCCGCAGGCACGCGCGACGCCGTCACCTCGGG
>BBEG01000295.1 GCA_001312645.1 Rhodococcus sp. JCM 9791 | reverse complement strand
CGGCCGCTGACCGGGTCGAGGTTGCGCAGCGGGGTGCGGGTGACGATGTTCTCGGCCAGGCGGGAGGACCAGGTCCGGGTCTTGTAGCGGTCAGGAAGTGTCCTGCCAGCCACAGCGCCACACCGGCGATGAGCAGCGGGGCGCGGGTGGCGATCGAGTCACCGAGGACGATGCAGAGCAGCGAGGCGATCGTCAGCAGGGCGCCACCGATGCGGGTGATGGGGGCGCCGATCGTCCAGATGAGCAGTGCTGCCAGCGCGAGTGCCGCGATTGCGGTGATGATCGACATTCGGTTTCCCTTCCCGTGACCGCTCTTTCATTCTCAACCTTACAATACCCAATTGTATTGTTGCAACCCGGATGCCGCTCGGGATGCGCGCATGCTTTTTCACAAAGCAATTCCGGTATGTAAAGTTTCAGGGACCGAACCGCAGGCACACCACCACGGCCGTGCCCGAGACACGAAAGGCCAGTAGCGATGGCGAACCCGAACCGCCTCACTGCCCAGCAGTGCGTCGACCTGCTCAAAGAAGAAACGGGCGACGAAATCAAGCCGGTGACCTTCCACGCGTACGTCAACCGCGGCCACGCCCCCAAACCGGTCGAGAAGATCGGCAGCACCCCGTTGTGGAAGCGCAGCGAGATCGTCGAATGGGCCCGCAACCGGCCAGGACGCGGCGCGCGCACCGACCTACGTAAGCCACGCCGGCGCACCAAGACCACCGACACGCCAGGCACGACCGAATAAGGTCGGCCTTTCCTGTCGTTTTCCGAGCCTGCCGACTCGCCGGGGGTAGCAGTCCTTGGTCACGGTCACAGATCGGCGGCTACGCGACCTGTGGAACTCTCGCGCGCGCAATCGAGCGAAGCCAGCAAGCGTTCGAGTTCATGTCGGTTCGACTGACGGTGGATCTGTTCACACCGGTCCGCACCGAGCTGCTCGATACGCGAAGTGTCAGCGTTCGCAGCGGACCACGGATCGAAGTCATCGACAGCAACATCGTCCAGAACGGCGAAGTGAAGGCCCGCGCGAGCGCTCTGTTCGTTACGGTTGGTGACAAACCGCAGGGAGAACTGTGGCACTCGAACGATTCGCTCCCCGATGCGCCGGACACTGTCGACGTGGTCGCACCTCCGGTATTCAAGAGTGGTGACGGTCCGTGGAGCGGCGACTTTTCGGCGCATCAGAAACCGGGACGGAAGTCAGTGTGGCAGAACTTTCCACCACTGATCGCCAGCGAAGTCATGTCACCTTTTCAACGCGCTTCGGCCATGGCCGAAGACCACCAGTCTCGCAGGGCGCGGAAGAAGCGTTCGACGGTGGGTTTGCTACACCGTCGACGAAACGACCTGTGTCGCGGTGAGATCGCGCAGTGCCTCGACGCCGACCGGTTCGGTGCTCTGCAACGGAATCACCGCGAACCGATCGGCAAGCTCACCCCGGACCGTATCGATCTGCTCGAATTCGGCGACCGCTCGCTGCCGCAGCAGCAGCGAGGTTGGTGTTGCCGCTGCCAGAGAATTGTTGACCACCCACGCCCACGGCTCGATACCGGCGCGCCGCAAATCATCCTGCAAACCGGCCGCCTCGAGCACCGGGGTGGTCTCGGCCAGGGTCACCAGCACAATCTTGGTCTGTGCCGGGTCCTGCAGCCGCATCAGCGGTGTGGTGAAGTGCCCGCCGTTGCCCATCTGCCGGGCGATCTCCCGGTGATACGAGCCGGTCGCATCGAGCAACAGCAGAGTATGCCCGGTCGGGGCGGTATCGACGACAACGAACTTGCGGCGTGATTCGTGAATCACCTTCGAGAAGGCCTGGAACACCGCGACCTCCTCGGTGCACGGGGAGAGCAGGTCCTCGGCGAGAGTGGCGCGGCCGGCCTCATCGAGCCCGGCACCCTTGGTAGCCAGTACCCGGTCGCGGTAGGTCTCGCTCGCCTCATGAGGGTCGATGCGGGAGACCTCGAGGTGGCCGAGTTCCCCGGCGAGAGTGTCGGTCAGATGTGCGGCGGGGTCGGTGGTGGTCAGGTGCACGTCATGGCCACGGCAGGCCAGGGCCACCGCGATCGCGGCGGCAACAGTGGTCTTGCCGACCCCGCCTTTGCCCATGCACATCACCAGTCCGGGCCCGTCGGCTCGATCGCATCGACCAGATCCGCTAACGGGGCGTCGGCGACCGCGGCAAGCCCCGGATCGGTCCCGGTGGTCATTGCCGTGGTGGTGGTGGTGTCGAACAGGGTGCTCAAAGCATCGAGACCGACCATGTTGACCGGCTTGAGCTCCACCAGATCGGTGGGCAGAGCAGCGATCGCGGCGCCGCGACCCGCCAATGCGGCCTGTTCACGCTGGTACACGGCGGTCGCGAGCGGGTCGGTGTCCTCAGCCGGGGCGGGCAGTACGCCGTTGACGACCACATGCTGTCCGGTCATGCCGATCGCGGCGAGTTCGCTGTGGGTGCGGGCGATCTCGGCGAGAGCGGCACGATTGGCGCGGGCCACGAGCACCAGGCGGGTACGTTCAGGATCCGATAAGGCCTCGACCGCGCCTGCATACATGGCTTTCTGCTTGTCGAGTCCGGCGAGCGGTCCGAGGCAGGACGCGTCGCCTTTGCCGTGGTCGAGGAATTCGGTCCAGTTGCCGGGTAGTTGTAGCAGCCGGATGGTGTGGCCGGTGGGGGCGGTGTCGAACAGCACGTGATCGAACCCGGCGACCTGGTCGTCGGGATCGGTGAGCAGAGAGGTGAATTCGTCGAACGACGCGACTTCGGTGGTGCACGAGCCGGACAACTGTTCGGTGATCGAGGCGATCTCCGCATCCGGTAGCAGTCCGCGGACGGGGCCGACGATGCGTTCGCGGTAGGCGGCAGCGGCCTGCTCGGGGTCGATCTCGAGCGCGGAGAGCCCCGGCACCGCGGGGACCTCGGTGATCGTGTTGCCGATGCTCAGACCGAAGACCTGCCCGACATTCGACGCGGGGTCGGTCGAGACGAGCAGCACCTTCTTGCCCGCCCGGGCCAGGCGCAGCGCCGACGCGCACGCGATGGAGGTCTTGCCGACCCCACCTTTACCGGTGAAGAACACGAACCGGGGCGGAGCGGTCAGGAACGTCGGATCGGCAGCCATGAAAGCGAGTACTCCTCGTCGGAAGGTATCGGCGGGCAGGATACGGATCTACATGGTCAGCAGCAGGTGGACTCGCCCGGGGTGCAGCAGGAGTCGCTGTCGTCGGCGAGCCCGAGCATCGTCACCCCGGACGGTGCTGCGGCGGGCACCTCGAGGCCGGCCCAGGTGGCGAGTTCGGTGCGAGTCGGGTAGCGGCCGGTAGCCACGGTGACATCGTCGACGAGCACGAGCGGCAAGCCCTCGGATCCGGCGAGTTCAAGGAACCTCTTGACCGTCTCGTTGTGGGCGAACGAGAGCGGATCATTGGCCAGGTTATGGCGGGTAATGGTGGCGCCCTGCTCGGTCAGCGCGGCCATGTCGGCGGTGAAGGTGACCAGGTTCTGGTCGAGGTCCTCGCCGCACACGCCAGTGTTGCAGCACAGGGCCGGTTCGAAGACTGCGATGGTACTCATAGGTGTCTGTACTCCTGGAGTGATCGAGGCGAAGAAAGCTATCGGGCGTCGGTAGCGGCAAGCAGTCGGGCGGTCAGCTCGCCGACCCGGGCGGCGATGTCGTCGCGGACCAGGCGCATCCGCTCGATGCCGTCGATGCCACGCTCGGACGGCTCATCGGTGTCCCAGTTCTCGACGCGCACCCCGGTGGGCGCGTCGACGCGGGCTTCGCCGCCGAGGGTGATCACCAGGTCGACCTCGCCGAGCAGCTGCGGATCGATCGGCTTGGGATACTCACCGTCCACGGGTGCCCCGATCTCCTCGAGGACCTGCATCGACAGAGCATTGAGGGACGAGCCGGGTACGGTGCCGGCCGAATGAACGGCGACGCGGTCGCCGGCGGCCTGGCGCGTGAGGGCGGCAGCCATCTGGGACTTGCCGCCGTTCTTCACACACACGAACAGCACCGAAGCAGCGGGCACGAGGGTGATCCTTTCCGACGAACTCGGATTGACGCTTGAATAGATACGAGTCAATATAGACGCATGTCGAATCAGATGTCGAGCGGGGCCGAGCCGTGCTGCCCGCCCCTCTCGCGTGAGCCGCTCACCTCGGATTGGGCCACCGACCTGGCCCGCATGTTCAAGGCATTGGGAGATCCGGTCCGCCTGCGCATGCTCAGCATGATCGCCAGCCACCAGGGCGGCGAGAGCTGTGTGTGCGACATCAGCCCCGCCTTCGACCTGTCGCAGCCGACCATCTCGCATCACCTCAAGGTGCTGCGCGAAGCCGGTCTACTCGACTGCGAACGCCGCGG
Organism: Rhodococcus sp. JCM 9791; assembly: GCA_001312645.1. Classification (GTDB taxonomy): domain Bacteria; phylum Actinomycetota; class Actinomycetes; order Mycobacteriales; family Mycobacteriaceae; genus Rhodococcus. The sequence continues at coordinate 2,063 of BBEG01000295.1, read as the reverse complement.
CACTTGGGTGTACTACCGGGTGCTCCCTACTGCCCTGGAACAACTGTCCGCGGTACTCGCCACCGAATCCGGGGTCCTGCCCGCATCGGCTTGCACCCCGACCGCCGCACTCGCGGAGACTCTCTCGTGACCACCACGACCGACAACCGGTCTGTCGCCGGCAAGATGTCGGTCCTCGACCGGTTCTTGGCCGTGTGGATCGGCATCGCCATGGTCGCCGGCCTGCTGCTCGGCCGACTCATTCCCGGGCTCGGCGACGCGTTGAGCGTCATCGAGATCGACAACATCTCCCTGCCGATCGCGCTCGGTCTGTTGATCATGATGTACCCGGTGCTCGCGAAGGTGCGCTACGACCGCCTCGACACCGTCACGGGCGATCGCACGCTGCTGATCTCGTCGCTGATCCTCAACTGGGTGCTCGGCCCGGCGCTGATGTTCGCCCTCGCCTGGCTACTGCTGCCCGACCTGCCCGAATACCGCACCGGCCTGATCATCGTCGGCCTGGCCCGCTGCATCGCGATGGTCATCATCTGGAACGACCTCGCGTGCGGCGACCGCGAAGCCGCCGCCGTACTGGTCGCGATCAACTCCGTCTTCCAGGTGATCATGTTCGCCGTCCTCGGCTGGTTCTATCTGTCGATCCTGCCCGGCTGGCTCGGACTCGAACAGACCACCCTCGACGTCTCCCCGTGGCAGATCGCGAAATCGGTGCTGATCTTCCTCGGCATCCCTCTGGTCGCCGGCTTCTTGACCCGCCACTTCGGCGAGAAAGCCAAGGGCCGCCAGTGGTATGAGGACACGTTCCTGCCGAAGATCGGACCGTGGGCGCTCTACGGACTGTTGTTCACCATCGTGATCCTGTTCGCCCTGCAGGGTGAACAGATCACCTCGCGGCCGTGGGACGTCGTACGGATCGCGTTGCCGCTGCTCGCGTACTTCATCCTCATGTGGGGTGGTGGGTTCCTGTTCGGTGCTGCGGTCGGCCTCGGTTACGAGCGCACCACCACCTTGGCGTTCACTGCCGCCGGTAACAATTTCGAGCTGGCCATCGCAGTGGCGATCGGCACCTTCGGTGTCACCTCCGGTCAGGCTTTGGCCGGGGTAGTCGGTCCGCTCATCGAGGTGCCCGTCCTCGTTGCCCTGATCTACGTCTCGCTCGCCCTGCGGAAACGTTTTACCCGTTCGCCCGCCCCCGCTGTGTCGTAAGGATCGATCACGTCAGGAGATGTCGATGTCCCAGCACGCTGCCCAGCCGGAATTACTGATGCCTCAGGCTGTGCTGCACCGCAGCGCCGAACATCTCGCCGAGAAGTACGCCGGAGTGTTCTCCCCTCAAACGGTCGAGCGGATGGTCTTCGAGTCGTACGCGGCGCTGCGCCGCACCGCGAAGGTCCACACGCATCTGTCCTCGCTGGCCACCCGCTTCGCCGGTGAACGTCTCACTGCCCTGGCCCAGACCGAAGGGGCCGTGCCGAAGGATGTGCCGGAGGTGCTGTTCGTGTGCGTGCACAACAGTGGCCGCTCCCAGATGGCTGCGGCGCTGTTGGCCCATCACGGTGGCGGACGGGTACACGTTCGCTCCGCCGGATCGGCTCCTGCGTCGACGATTCACCCCGTCGTGATCGAGGCGATGGCCGAGATAGGTCTCGATCTCGGCGCCGAATACCCCAAACCACTGACCGACGATGTGGTGGCAGCCGCCGACGTCGTGGTCACCATGGGGTGCGGCGATGCGTGCGCGGTGTATCCCGGAAAGCGTTACCTCGATTGGTCGCTGGTCGACCCGGAGGACGAGTCGCTCGAGACGGTGCGCAGCATCCGCGACGATATCGACACTCGCGTGCGGGCTTTGCTGGCGGAACTCGACACCGTTCCTGCCTGAATTCTCTTCGAAAGGACGTCTGTTTTCATGACCACTGATTCCTCGACCGACCGCACACCGTCGGTGTTGTTCGTGTGTGTGCACAACGCGGGCCGTTCCCAGATGGCCGCGGGGTTCCTCACTGCGCTGGCCGGCGACCGGGTCGAGGTCCGCTCCGCGGGCTCGGCACCGGCCGAGCAGG
>BBEG01000294.1 GCA_001312645.1 Rhodococcus sp. JCM 9791 | reverse complement strand
GGACTGGGGGCAGAACACGAGCGCCCCCGGCGCCATCTCGACAGCGCCGGCGCGGGTGACACTGCCGTCGGCGGCGACGACCATCACGACCGGCGCCGTTCATACCTGCGCGACCACCGTGGACGACCAGGTGTTCTGCTGGGGCGAGAACGGAAACGGCGAACTGGGCAACGAATCGACGACGGCGAGCGCGGTACCGGTGCGGGTCCCCGTCTGACCACGCCGCCACTGCGGAAGTTTCCCCCCGTCGTACGGGTTTCCGTTGCCTCACGACCCACGGCAACCCGGGCAACGCGAGGAAAGTGTCGTGCGGGATTCGGGACCGTCTGCGTGCACACGCCGACAAGATCAACTTACGGTCGGAGTACTAGTCTCCTGATTCATGAGTGATGACCGATGGTGGCTCGCGATCGATTTCGGGACGTCGAACACAGCAGCCGCACACACCCGGGCAGGCGATGGTTCGATCCATCCGGTGTCGCTCACCCATCGGTCGAACCTGATGCCTTCAGCGGTGTTCGTACGCGCAGACGGGGAGATTCTCACCGGCGACGCCGCCCGGAACGCGGCGGACCATCACCCGGACAGATTCGTTTCGGCGCCCAAACGTCTGATCTCCCAGCCGTTCATCCGGACCGGCGGCATAGATATGACGCGTCGCAGATGATCGCGGCGGTGCTGCGCGGTGTCGTCCGCCGGTCGATGGCGCTGCACAACGACGTGCCACCCGAACGCGTCGTGCTCACCCACCCCGAGGCGTGGTCGCACGCCACCGTCGCGGTACTGGTGGACGCGGCCTCGCGCGCGGGAATCGACCCGTCTGCGATCACCACCGTGTCGGAACCTCGGGCGGCGGCGTACTACTATTCCCGCACGGCTCCGCTGCTGTCCGGCACTGCTCTTGCGGTGTTCGACTTCGGCGGCGGGACCGCCGACGTCGCGGTACTACGGGTCGCGGACTCCGGAGCGTTCGACGTCGTAGCGGCACGTGGCGACAACGCGCTCGGAGGAAAGAACTTCGACGCACTCGTCCGGCGCTGGGCACTCGACCACGTGGCAGACCGCGACCCCGCCCTGCGCGCCGAATTTGCCGACGGGGCACCTGGAAGCATCGAAGCCGTCGGGGTGCTCGACGACACTGCTCGTGCCGCCAAGGAAGTGTTGTCGGAGACTCCGTCGGCGACGGTCGTAGTCGCGGGAGCGGCATCCCGGACGACCTTGTCGATGACCCGACCGGAATTCGACTCGCTGATCACCCCGCAGGTCGAATCGGCGGTAGACCTGGTCCGCGGCGCGCTCGCCGATGCGGGTGTGACGCCCGGGTCCCTGCACTCCCTCTATCTGACCGGTGGATCGTCGCGGATTCCACTCGTGCACCAGCAATTGTCGCGGGTGGCGCGGGTCGCGACCCTCGACGATCCCAAGACCGTCGTGGCGCAGGGCGCGTTGATCGCTGCGCGGCAGATGTTGCGCCCCGACCAGAATCGCGTTGCGGCCCGGAATCATGTTGGGTCTCCGAACCCTGCGACGGGCCCGAACGTTCCGGCGTCCCCGACCCGCAGCACATCGAGGGGTACCCGCCTGGGCGTCATTGCGGGGGCGGTGACCGCACTCGTCGCCGTCGGTGTCGTCGTCGCGTGGAACAGCACGAGGGACGATTCGGTCGACCCTCGGGTACTCGCCGGTGCATCGACCGGTATCACCACGGTGACCACCATGACGGTCACCGAGGAGGTCACGACCACGCCCGCGCCCACGACGACTCCGGCGACCACCAAGCCCACCAAGCCCACGACCACGCGAACCAGCGCGACACCGCCTCGGAGCGTCGTCACCGTAGCGAACGCGGACACGCGGGGATTCGTCGGCGGCGCAGGTCCGCGATGCAACGCGGACAACGAGGCCGTCGGTATCGCGCGCACCGAGGACTCACACATCGTGGTGTGCCGGACCGGTGTCGACCGCCTCTACTACAAGGGCATCCGCGTCGACGACGGATCCGAGATCGAGATCGACGATCCGATCGCGACGGCGGACGGGTTCCAGGTCACCAACGACGGAGTCACCTACCGGTTCGATGACAGGGCCTGCTCATCACCGAGAGTGGTGTCGAACTCGCGCGAGAACCCATGCTCGAATTCTGGTCGGCGTACAACTGAGCGGAGCGCCCGGTTCCGTGCGACACGCCGTGCAAGCGCGACCGAACGGTCCAGTGGCCTCCGCGAGGATCTAGCATCGGGCGCGTGAGTGATGCCGCGAGCCGTCCCGCAACTCTGAAGGTCCTCGTGTACAGCGACGACGCCACCGTGCGCGACCGAGTGCAGGCCGCACTGGGAACGACGCTGCACCCCGACCTTCCGACGATCGAGTACGTCGAGGTGGCCACCGCACCAGTCGTCCTCGAGCACCTCGACGCCGGGGAGATCGATCTGGTGATCCTGGACGGAGAGACCGCGCCGGCCGGAGGGCTGGGAATTGCGAAGCAGCTCAAGGACGAAATCGACCCGTGCCCACCGGTCGTCGTCATCATCGGCCGCCCCGACGACACCTGGCTCGCATCATGGTCGCGGGCCGAGGCCGTCGTGTCGCACCCGATCGACCCGATGAAACTCGGTCGCGAGGTCTCAGGCTCCTACTTCCCGACACCGATCAGGCACCCGGACACTGATTCGAGCCGCCCGGTGAAGGCGCGAACCCTACTCCTCGCGAGGAGGCCGAACAGGCGGACACGCCGCTCCGAAGAATGCGTGTCGAATCCTGGACAAGTCCGGCGTCATCAGCACTAGTGTGTGTGCCGTGGCTCACAGGACATCGGGTGTCCGTCAGCCGCACGACCGGGGATCGCCGTTCGGAACCGGAGGTGCCGATGAACGTCTACGTGCCGATTCTGGTGCTCGGCGCAGTCGCGCTCGCGTTCGCCCTCTTCTCTGTGGTCGTGGCGAGCATCGCCGGTCCGAGTCGCTACAACCGGGCGAAACTCGACGCCTACGAATGCGGCATCGACCCGACGCCGCAGCCTACCGGCGGCGGCAGATTTCCGGTCAAGTACTACCTGACGGCCATGCTGTTCATCATCTTCGACATCGAAATCGTCTTCCTGTACCCGTGGGCGGTCCATTTCGATGCACTCGGGGTGTTCGGTCTGGTCGCCATGGGCCTGTTCATGTTCAACGTGTTCGTCGCCTACGCCTACGAGTGGAGACGGGGCGGCCTGACATGGGATTGACCGGATGAACCCAACACTCAATGCTCCGTAAATCGATTGCGCCCGAATAAGATCCACAATCTTGTCGAAGGTGGTAAGAGTCGGATATGGGTCTCGAAGAGAAGGTCCCGAGCGGATTTCTGCTCAGCACGGTCGAAGTGCTCGCCGGGTTCGCACGTAAAGGGTCGCTCTGGCCCGCCTCGTTCGGTCTCGCGTGCTGCGCGATCGAGATGATGTCGACCGCGGGTGGACGCTTCGACATTGCTCGATTCGGAATGGAAGCGTTCCGAGCGTCGCCGCGTCAGGCCGACGTGATGATCGTCGCCGGGCGTGTCAGCCAGAAGATGGCACCGGCCCTCCGCCAGGTGTACGACCAGATGGTCGAACCGAAATGGGTCCTGTCGATGGGGGTGTGCGCATCGTCCGGGGGATGTTCAACAACTACGCGATCGTGCAGGGCGTCGACCACGTGGTACCCGTCGACATCTACCTGCCGGGATGCCCACCACGCCCCGAGATGCTGATCAATGCGATCCTCGCGCTGCACGACAAGATCCAGCACATGCCGCTCGGGGTCAACCGTGAGGAAGCGGTGCGCGCCGCCGAGCAGGCCGCCCTCGCGCAGCGCCCGCTCATCGAGCTGAAGGTGCCGCGCCGATGACCGACGACCCCACACCTGATTCGGTCCCCGCGGAAGCCATCGCCCAGCGCCGCGGAATGTTCGGCATCCGCGGCACCGGGGACACCAGCGGCTATGGCCGGCTCGTGCGCCGGATTGCCCTGCCCGACAGCAGTCCGCGACCGTTCGGTGGTTACCTCGATGACCTCGCGGATACCCTCGAGGATGCCGTGAACGACGCCGGGCCCGGCGGATTCGAGGCCGCCGTGGAGAAGATCGTCGTGTTTCGGGGAGAGATGTCGGTGCACGTACGCCGCGAGCATCTTCGCTCGGTCGCCTGCACGCTGCGCGACCATCCCGCACTGCGATTCGAACTGTGCCTCGGCGTCAGTGGCGTGCACTACCCGGAGGACACCGGCCGCGAACTGCATGCGGTGTATCCGCTGATGTCGATCACCCACAACCGGCGCATTCTCATCGAGGTCACCGCACCCGACGCCGATCCTCACCTTCCGTCGCTCCACGCGGTCTACCCCACAACGGACTGGCACGAACGCGAGACCTACGACTTCTTCGGCCTCGTCTTCGACGAGCATCCGGCCCTGACCAGGATCCAGATGCCCGACGACTGGAACGGCCACCCGCAACGCAAGGACTACCCGCTCGGCGGAATCCCCGTCGAGTACAAGGCGCACAGATCCCGCCACCGGACGAGCGGAGGGCCTACAATTGACGAACGACGCTGCGATGGAGTCGGATACAGGCCCGACCGTCTACGACGCGGTGGGCCAGGACTGGGACGAGATCAGCGCTGCAACACGGGCCGCCGGCGAAGACCACATCGTGGTCAACATGGGCCCGCAGCACCCCTCCACCCACGGCGTGCTGCGCCTGATACTCGAGATCGACGGCGAGATGGTGACCGAAGCCCGGTGCGGAATCGGCTACCTGCACACCGGATCGAGAAGAATCTCGAATACCGCAACTGGACGCAGGGCGTCACGTTCGTGACCCGAATGGACTACCTGGCGCCGTTCTTCAACGAGACCGCGTACTGCCTGGGCGTCGAGAAGCTCCTCGGCATCACCGACCTGATCCCCGAACGCGCGTCGATCATCCGCGTGATGCTCATGGAACTCAACCGCATCTCGTCTCACCTGGTGGCTCTCGCAACCGGCGGCATGGAACTCGGTGCCACCACACCGATGCTCTTCGGGTTCCGCGAACGCGAACTCGTGCTCGAGGTGTTCGAGATCATCACGGGTCTACGCATGAACCACGCCTACATCAGGCCAGGCGGCCTCGTGCAGGATCTCCCACCCGAAGCCGTGCCCAAGATCCGCGACCTGCTGAAGCTCATGCCCAGCCGCCTGCGCGACATGGAGCTGCTGCTCAACGACAACCCGATCTGGAAGGCGCGGACCGAGGGGATCGGATACCTCGACCTCACCGGGTGCATGGCGCTCGGCGTCACCGGCCCGATTCTGCGCGCCACCGGGCTGCCGCACGATCTGCGCCGGGCACAACCGTACTGCGGATACGAGAACTACGAATTCGACGTCGTCACCCACACCGGAAACGACTGCTACGGCCGCTACCTGATCCGGGTGAACGAGATGTGGGAGTCGCTGAAAATCGTCGAACAATGCCTCGACCGCCTGCAACCCGGCCCGGTGATGGTGCAGGACCGGAAGATCGCGTGGCCGGCGCAACTGGCGCTCGGCTCCGACGGTCTCGGTAACTCGCTCGAGCACATCCGCACCATCATGGGCACCTCGATGGAAGATCTCATCCATCATTTCAAACTCGTCACCGAAGGCATCCGGGTGCCCGCCGGCCAGGTGTACGTCGCGGTCGAGTCGCCCCGTGGCGAACTCGGAGTGCACATGGTCAGCGACGGAGGTACCCGCCCCTATCGCGTGCACTACCGCGACCCGTCGTTCACGAATCTGCAGGCAGTCGCTGCGATGTGCGAGGGCGGCATGATCTCCGACGTGATCGCCGCGGTCGCCAGCATCGACCCGGTGATGGGAGGAGTGGACAGATGAGCAGCACTGAACACATCGTGCCGGTGGTACCCGGTTCGGCGCCGGCCGAGCCGGTGTTCGTTCCGCTCGGACCGCGGCCGGAGGAAGACACCCGGCTCGTGCGGCCCGGCGATCGCCGAAGCTACCCCGACGATGTCCGCGCCCGCCTCGACGCCGATGCCGCCCAGATCATCGCCCGGTATCCGCAGAGCAGGTCGGCGCTGTTGCCGCTGCTGCATCTCGTCCAGGCCGAGGACAGCTACATCACCCCGGCCGGAATCGAATTCTGCGCCGGCCACCTAGGGTTGACCGGCGCGGAGGTCGCCGCCGTCTCCACGTTCTATACCATGTACCGCCGCTCCCCGACGGGGACCTACCACGTCGGCGTGTGCACCAACGCGCTGTGCGCGACCATGGGCGGCGACGACATCTACGCCACGCTCTGCGACCGACTCGGAGTGGACAACGGCGGCACCACACCCGACGGCGCAGTCACGATCGAACACATCGAGTGCAATGCCGCGTGTGACTACGCGCCGGTGATGACGGTCAACTGGGAACTGTTCGACAACCGCACCGTCGACTCCGCGGCGGCCCTCGTCGACGATCTGCGGGCCGGGTCACCACCGG
>BBEG01000293.1 GCA_001312645.1 Rhodococcus sp. JCM 9791 | reverse complement strand
CGACCGCACCAGCAATGCGTCCGCGTCGGGCACAGCGGCCAACAGCGCCGGGCGGTCCGGGCCGTCCACCCAGCGCACCTCGACTCCGTCACCGAGGGCATCGACGGTCGATTGCGCAAGCTTGTCGGCGATCAGGACTACTGGACGGCCATTCTGGCTCACGTGCAAACTCCCTGTGTCGTGGATGTGGTGAGTAGTCGACGGCGCGGGCACCTGACGGTAGGCGTATCGAAGCCGTGACCGCCCATAGTTTAGTGCCCCGACGGTCTCCGCGGGCCCACGGGGATGCGGCCACTACTCGCTGGTACTCACTGGAACGACACGAACACCGGTTTCGGCTCGATGGCCATGGTCTGATCCGGCGTGAACGTGGGCAGATCCTCGTCGTAGAAGTTCTTCCATGCCATGTGGATCTGCGGCGGGAGACCGCTCTGCAACGCACCCCACGTGTCGAACTTCTGAGCCGGTGAGCCGTGTCCGTCCGCGTGCAGGACCACCGCGACTTCCGGCCTCCCGGCATCGACGAACTCACGTCCGGTGATCATCGAACTGCGGAACTGATGGAGAACGAGCATCTTCTGTGGCAGATCATGCCGCTGCACGAGGTCGGTGAGGTAGGCCACCACTTCGTTGATCTCGGCCGAATCGACGGAGCCGATATGCACCATGTGCTGCTGCCCCGGTGCCAGCCGCCACTCCGGGTCGAGTGCGAGACCGACGTTCGGTCGCGCGAGGAACTCCTCGTATATCAGGGCCTGCTCGAGGAAGTGCGTGTGACCGGCTGAAGATCCAGGACGACGTAGACACCGGCCGCCTCCGCTTCGTCGATCACAGGCCGCAACTGATCAGGTGGTGTGATGCGCGAAAAGCGCCCGTCGGTACCGGGATCGGAGGATGCGACGGTCGCGATGATCTCGAATGCGGGCAGCACCGGCTCCGCCGAGAACTGCTGATACTGGGCCGCGAGGTCGCGCACGCGCGTGATCGCACCGGCGGTGTCCTGTTCTCCGAAGGCCCCGAGCGCGGGTCCGCCGGGGTGTCCGTACAGCGCCACGAACCTCCTGTCGGGAAACAGGTTTCGCCCACCACCGAACAGCTCCGAGCGAGCCGGGGGAAGAACATCCCCCATCGTGGGGACCTCGACGCCGGGGATCACGATGCCCGGCAATGCCGGTTGGGCGCCCGCAGAAGCCGTGGCGCCGCCGACACACAGTGCCGTCAGGATCACCGCTCCTGCCACTGTTCTCAGACTCCGTCCCATGTCGAAACCGTACGAGAATCAGCCGGCCGAACCCAGGTGCCACACCAGGCACACTGGTCACAATTCGGACACCTCGAACCGTCGAGGTCATCCTTCCTCGTCCGACACCGGGTCTCCTCGCAACTGGGTTCCGTCGACGACATCTCGCGGAGGGGCATCCACATCTCGACGATCGACGTCGTCCTTGCGATGACGGAATGCGATGACCGCGGTGCGGACGGTCGGATGGAACCGCTCCTCATCGAAACGGCCCTGGGTGACCATTCGATTCAACCGATCCTTGACAGGTCCCTTCATGGCCGCGAAGCCGAGACGGATTCCCCTACGGTCGAGATACTCGTCGAGTTCCTCGATCGCCTCCACCGCGGTGGTATCGAGATCGGTGATCGGCTCCGCCGCGAGCACCACCCAGTGCACCGGACTTCGGCATCGCGCACGAGTTCTCGTACGTACCGGGTGAGGATCGATCCGTTCGCGAAGAACAACGGTGCGTCGAACCGCACCAGGACGAGCCCATCGATTCGATGCCCCTCGGGGTGCCGCTCCGCGTCGTGATATCCGGCGACATCGGGCAATTCGACAAGCTCGGTGCGGTGCGGCTGCCATGCACGCACCAGCACGACGATCAGCGACAGGCCGATGGCGACGAGTACGCCGCGCAAGACCCCTGCAAGCGCGACACCGGCGAATGCCGCGACAGAAAGCCCGAATTCGACCTTGCTCACCGTCCACAGACGCCGGAGCGCACTGAGGTCGATCAGGGAACTCGCCGCCACGATCACAACCGCTCCGAGCGCTGCCTGCGGGAGATAAGCGGTGAGCCCCGGCGTGACCAACAGGAACACCAGGACGGTCAGCGCGCCGACCACACCCACGAGCTGTGTACGACCCCCGGCTTCCTCGACGACCGGAGTGCGACTGCCGCTACCGCACACCGGAAATCCACCCGTGACCCCCGCCGCGACGTTCACCGCACCGAGTGCGCGCATCTCGGAGCTACCGTCGACCTGCTCACCGTGCCGCATCGCGAACGTACGGGACAGGACCGCCGTATCCGCGAACGCGATCACAGCAATCGCGACGGCGGGCCCGAGCAGCTCGGCGGCGTCCTCCCATCCGACACCACCGAGCGCGGGCGCCGGGAAACCCGAAGGCAGTGCGCCGACCATCGCCATCCGGTCCGTCAGGGAGAACACTGCCGTCGCCACGACCGCGCCGACGACGGCGATCAGCACACCCGGGACGACGGGAACGAGTTTCCGAGCAGCGACGATCACAGCGATGCACGCGGCCCCCATCAGAAACACCGGTAGGTGCACACCGTCTTCGAAGACGTCGTCGACGACGTCCGCGAGCTCGGCGAGCACACCGGTCTCGTCGTCCTCGGTACCCACCAGCAAAGGCAGCTGTCCCACGATGACGATGACCGCAATCGCGTTGAGGAATCCGAGGCGGATCGGGTTGGACAGCAGTTCGGTGATGAACCCGAGACGGAGGATTCCCCCGATCAGGAGAATCAGGCCGACCAGCACGGACAGCACACCGGCGAGCGCGATCGCCCGCTGTGGGTCACCGTCCGCTGCAAGTGGGATCACCGCCGCCGCGATGAGGGGGCAAGCGCGGAATCCGGTCCGAGCACGAGGATTCGAGAGGGTCCGACCAACGCGTACACCAGCATCGGCACGATCGTCGCGTACAGGCCGGTGTACGGGGGCAGGCCCGCAGCCTGCGCATATCCCATCCCCGCGGGAACGAGGAGCGCGCTCAGTGCGAGCCCGGCGCCGATATCGCTCCTCAACCAGCCGCGCTGGTACGCACGTGCGGTGGCGATACCCGGTAACCGACAGAGCCCGGTCCAGAGCGACATTCGTCCAGTATCGCTCCCGAGCGGCCGGGGCGCGGGTGGTCCGCAGACACCGGAGGCCCGGTACACCTCGAGGTGTACCGGGCCTCCGGGAGAAGTCCGAAACGATCAGGCGGTTTCGGTGATCGGGCGATCGACCCAGCTCATGAGGTCGCGCAGCTTCTTGCCGGTGACCTCGATCGGGTGCTCGGCGTTGGCCTTGCGCAGGCCCTCGAGCTCGGTGTTACCGTTCTCGACGTTGGCGACGAGACGACGGGTGAACTCACCCGACTGGATGTCGGCCAGGATCGCCTTCATGCGCTCCTTGGTGCCGGCATCGATGACGCGCGGGCCGGAGAGGTAGCCACCGAACTCCGCGGTGTCGGACACCGAGTAGTTCATGCGGGCGATGCCACCCTCGTACATGAGGTCGACGATGAGCTTGAGCTCGTGGAGAACCTCGAAGTAGGCCATCTCGGGGGCGTAGCCCGCCTCGACCATGACCTCGAAGCCCGTCTTGACCAGTTCCTCGGTGCCACCGCAGAGCACTGCCTGCTCGCCGAAGAGGTCGGTCTCGGTCTCTTCCTTGAACGTGGTCTTGATGACGCCCGCGCGGGTGCCACCGATGCCCTTGGCGTAGGACAGCGCGAGGGCCTGGCCCTCGCCCTTCGGATCCTGATCGATGGCGATGAGCGCCGGGACACCCTTGCCGTCGACGAACTGACGACGCACGAGGTGACCGGGGCCCTTCGGCGCAACCATGCCGACGGTGACGTTGGCCGGAGCCTCGATCAGCTTGAAGTGGATGTTGAGGCCGTGACCGAAGAACAGCGCGTCGCCGTCCTTCAGGTTGGGCTCGATGTCGTTCTTGAAGATCGACGCCTGAGCGGTGTCAGGAGCGAGCACCATGATGACGTCGGCCCACTCCGAAACCTCGGCCGGGGTGCCGACGGTCAAGCCCGCTTCTTCGGCCTTGGCCCGCGACTTGGAGCCTTCCTTGAGGCCGATGCGAACCTCGACGCCGGAGTCGCGCAGGCTCAGCGAGTGCGCGTGTCCCTGGCTGCCGTATCCGATGACCGCGACCTTACGGCCCTGGATGATCGACAGGTCGGCGTCGTCGTCGTAGAACATCTCGACTGCCACAGTGGTTACCTCTTTCAGAAAATATGGGTGTGTTCAGGCTAACGGGTCGCCGTGATGGACTTCGGACCGCGTCCGACCGCCACGACTCCGGACTGCACGATCTCGCGGATGCCGTGCGGTTCGAGCATCCGCAGCAGCGCATCGAGCTTCGAGCGGGTACCGGTGGCCTCGATGGTCAACGATTCGGGTGAGACGTCGATCACCTTGGCGCGGAACAGGTTCACCGTCTCGATGACCTGCGTACGCACGCTGGCGTCGGCGCGCACCTTGATCAGCAGGAGCTCGCGGGCGACGGACGCCTCGTCCTCCTGCTCGACGATCTTGATGACGTTGACGAGCTTGTTGAGTTGCTTGGTGACCTGCTCGAGCGGGAACTCGTCGACCGTCACGACGATCGTCATCCGGGAGATCTCCGGAATTTCGGTGCCACCGACTGCGAGCGATGCGATGTTGAACCCGCGCCGCGAGAACAGCGAGGCGACCCGGGCCAGCACGCCCGGCTTGTCCTCGACGAGAACACTGAGGGTGTGGCTCGTGCTCACTTGGTTTCCTCCTCGGCGGCAGCTGCTCGCTGCGCGCACGGTCGCGCTCGATGGTCTCGTGGATCACGGTGGGGTCGTCGGCGGAGTCGTCGTCGAACAACGGACGGATGTCGCGGGCGGCCATGATCTCGTCGTTGCTGGTGCCTGCTGCGACCATGGGCCACACCTGGGCATCCTTGCCGACGATGAAGTCGATGACGACGGGACGGTCGTTGATGGCCTGAGCCTGACGGATCGCGTCCTCGACGTCCTCCTCGCGTTCGACGCGGATTCCGACGCAGCCGAGAGCCTCTGCCAGCTTCACGAAATCGGGGATACGCAGTGAGTGGGTGGACAGGTCGGTGTTCGAGTACCGCTTCTCGTAGAACAGCGTCTGCCACTGACGGACCATGCCGAGGTTGCCGTTGTTGATCAACGCAACCTTGATCGGCACACCCTCGACCGCGCAGGTCGCGAGTTCCTGGTTGGTCATCTGGAAGCAGCCGTCGCCGTCGATCGCCCAGACCTCGGCCTCGGGCTTGCCCATCTTGGCGCCCATCGCGGCCGGCACGGCGTAGCCCATCGTGCCGAGCCACCGGAGTTGAGCCACGTGCGCGGCTTCTCGTAGTCGACGAACTGCGCAGCCCACATCTGGTGCTGACCGACGCCGGCACAGTAGATGCATCGGGCCCGGCGAGCTTACCGACGGCCTGAATCACGTACTGCGGCGAGAGAGTGCCGTCGGTGTGTCGATCGTAGGACAGTGGGTAGGTGCTGCGGAGATCGTCGAGGTAGGACCACCACTTCGAGTACTCGAGTGCGGTGCCCGTGGCGAGGTCGGCGCGCACCGCTTCGAGCAGCTCGACGATGACCTCCTTGCAGTCACCGACGATCGGCACGTCTGCGTGCCGGTTCTTGCCGATCTCCGCCGGATCGATGTCGGCGTGGATGACCTTCGCATCAGGCGCGAACGTGTCGAGCTGACCGGTGACGCGATCGTCGAACCTGGCGCCGAGGGTGATGAGCAGGTCGCTTCTCTGCAACGCCGCGACGGCTGCGACGTTGCCGTGCATGCCGGGCATGCCGCAGTGCAGCTCATGACTGTCGGGGAATGCACCGCGCGCCATGAGGGTGGTGACCACGGGAATACGGGTCAGTTCCGCGAGCTCGAGCAGCTCAGCGGACGCGTCGGCCTTGATCACACCGCCGCCGACGTACAGGACGGGATTCTTGGAGTCGGCGATCAGGCGCGCGGCCTCGCGGACCTGCTTGCCGTGCGGCTTGGTGACCGGACGATACCCGGGCAGGTGCATCTCCGGCGGCCAGCTGAAGGTGGTCTGCGCCTGCAGGATGTCCTTGGGGATGTCGACGAGCACAGCACCCGGCCGTCCCGAGGATGCCAGGTAGAACGCCTCCGCCAGGATGCGCGGGATGTCGGCGCCTTCGGTGACGAGGAAGTTGTGCTTGGTGATGGGCATGGTGATGCCCGAGATGTCGGCTTCCTGGAAGGCATCCGTACCGATCAGCGGGCGCCCGACCTGACCGGTGATCGCAACGACCGGGACCGAATCCATCTGGGCATCGGCGAGCGGGGTGACCAAGTTGGTCGCGCCCGGGCCGGACGTGGCCATGCACACACCGACCTTGCCGGTGGCCTGCGCGTATCCGGTCGCGGCGTGGCCGGCGCCCTGCTCGTGACGGACGAGCACGTGGCGCACGCCCTTCG
>BBEG01000292.1 GCA_001312645.1 Rhodococcus sp. JCM 9791 | reverse complement strand
CCGCACGGCCGGATCGGGAACGCGGGCGGCGCATCGTGAACGCGTGCTCGCGGCTGCGCAAGACGGCGACATCGGAGCGCTCATCGAGCTACTCGACGACGGTGCGGTGCTGCGTGCCGACTACGGCACGTCGATGCAACGCGTCGAAGGAGCGAAGACGATCGCCGAGCAAGCCGTGCTCGCGGGCCGACTCGCGGCGCACTCGACCTGATCCTGATCGATGGTCGGCCCGGTGTTGCAGCCGTGCTGGCCGGCAAGGTCGTTTCGATCATGGCGTTCGAGATCTCGGACGACCGGATCGTGGGATTGGATGTGCTCGCCGACCCGCGACGGATTGAACTGCGCGGGGTCGACCGGATCGTTGGCTGACCGAATGCGGCCCGTCCTCGAGTTCGTGTCGAGCGGGGCTGTGGCTCAGCACGGCCGAGGACGCTCAGCACGGCCGAGGACACAGCAACGCGATCCGCGGTTTCGCGTGCGTCCTAGAGGAGCACCTGGTCGATCACCAGCACCGCTCCGAGCGCGATCATCACCGCACCCGACACCCGGCTCACGATCTCGGCTGCTTTCGGTCGGGCGCGGAGCACGCGCTTCGCGCCCGCGCCGACACCCAGATACACCACAGCGCACGTGATCACGTGCACCACACCGAGCATCGCGATCTGCGCGGCGAGCGGCCACGGGCCGGACGGGTCGGTGAACTGGGGTAGTAGCGCCAGCAGCAGCAGGAACACCTTCGGGTTGAGGCCGGAGACCCCCACGCCCTTGACCGTCTGCCGCGCCCACGAGCCGGCGCCGTCCAGTTCGCCTTCCTGCGGGGCCGGCGGGCTCATGAGCATCCCGACTCCGAGCCACATCAGGTACGCGGCACCGGCGGTCGACAGCACCGTGAGCAACACCGGCGACTGCGCAAGCACAGCTGCGACGCCGGCCGCGACGACCGCGGTCATCGCGAGGTGCCCGAGCAGCATTCCGCTGATCGCCGGCACGACACTCCGATACCGCAGTCCCGCGGTGATCGCGTAGGCCCAGTCCGCTCCCGGCGTCAACACGAACAGAATGGACACCATCCAGAATGCAGCGACGACACCGGCAGCCATGGTCACTCCTCACACATTGTCGGAAGGTCGAAGGGGACGAGAAGTCCCACAGCAAAGATTAGGGAGTTCGGCCTGGAATCTGTTTGCAAGTACTTCCCCTGACAGCCCCTCTTGAGGGAAGATTTTCCACATGGACGCAATTGACAGGGAAATTCTTGCCGAGCTCCAGAAGGACGGTCGTCTCACCATCACGGAGCTCGCCGACCGCGTGCGTCTGAGCATCTCGCCCTGCCACCGCCGTTTACGCACGCTGGAACGCGACGGAGCGATCAGCGGATACCACGCACAGCTGGATGCGAATGTTCTCGGCCTCACCTTCGAAGCCCTTGTCTTCGTCACGATGCACACCGCGGAGCGCGTCACCCTCGACGCATTCGAGACTGCCGTTGCCACGATCCCGAATGTGATTCAGGCGCAACGGTTGTTCGGTGATCCGGACTATCTCTTGCGCGTCCTCACCCGCGACCTGTCCGCATTCCAGTCGCTCTACGACGAGCGTCTGTCTGCTCTGCCCGGCGTCCAGCGCCTCAGTTCGACGCTGGTCATGAAACGTGTCGTGGAGAATCGGCCGCTGCCTCTGTAGACGACACCACGCCTGTAGACGACACCGCCGTTTGCGAGGACCTGCGCCGACAAGTTCACGCTGGCCCGCTACTCTTCGCGCCATGCGACTGCTCGAGAAATCGAAACGCGTGATCGAAGCCCAACTGAACAACTCCACCATCCGCGCATTGTCGGGTTCGATGGTGGCGTACGAAGGGCAGATCACGTTCAAATCCGCGGGGTTCGGCGGAGGTGACGGCGTGCTCGCGGGCCTGCGCCAACGCGCGACCGGCGAAGGCCTGTCCCTCATGGAATGCACGGGCACCGGCGTGGTGTATCTCGCCCACGAGGCACAGGACACCACGGTGCTCGAGCTGAACAACGAGACCCTGCAGGTCGAGTCCGAGCAGCTGCTCGCGCTCAACGGAAACCTCAGCACCAATGTCACGTTCGCCGGTGTACGCGGCGGGATGAGCGGGCAGGGTCTGTTCACGACGACGGTATCGGGATCCGGCCAGGTGGCCCTGCTCTCGGCCGGCGGCCCGCTGATCCACCTCGAAGTGTCTCCGCAGTATCCGCTCGTCGTCGACCCTGATGCGTTCGTCTGCGCGAAAGGGATGCTGACGCAATCGTTCGTGACAGATGTGTCGTGGCGGTCGGCGATCGGCCAAGGCAGCGGCGAAGCGTTCTCGCTCCGCTGGGAGGGCTCCGGCATCGTGTCCATTCAGCCGGCAGAACGGTAAGGGGCAGGACATGGCGTTCACGAAGATCAACAGCAAGGTCGTGCGGGTCGACCTCATCCAATCGGGGCCCATTGTCGCGCGCCGCGGCGCAATGCTCTTCTACACGGGCGAGGTGCAGTTCGCTCCTCACGGCGGCCCGGGTGGGGCGGGTGGCGCTCCCGGCCTAGGAGGGATGGCGGGAATGGCCGGCCGGATGTTGCAGGGCGAGCACGAGGCCACGATGCTCGCCCAGGGCAAGGGCAGCGTGCACTACGGCTTCAAGGGGCTCGAGACACACGTCGTCGACATGTCGGCCGGCGGTGAGCTCCGAGTGGAAGCGTCGCGGCTGCTCGCCCACACGGTCGGTCTGCAGAGTTCGGTGGTGTCGGCGAATGCGACGCCGTCCGGCGGTGGTGGCGGCGGACTGTTCGGCGCCCTGCGTGGCGCCGCGACCGGCATGGTGACAGGCCAGGGTCTGTTCACCACCCAGCTGTCCGGCTACGGCGCAGCCGTACTGCTCGCGCACGGTGGGGTCCTCGAACTGCAGGTGGGTGGGCCGTCCCCGGTGGTCGTCGACCCGCAGGCCTTCGTCGCCTCGTACGGTCCGGTGCAGACCGAGCTGAAGTCGTCGATGAGCTGGCGGAATGCGGGCCGCACCGGCGGCGAGTCGATGCAACTCGAATGCACCGGTCAGGGAATCGTCTACGTGCAGGCATCGGAGGAGAAGCTGTGAGTGCGTCCTGAATCCGTCGCACCTGGTGGGCAGCGACAATGTCCCCGGTAACAACTATGCGTTCAGCATCGATCTGCAGTCGCCGTGGTTCCTGTCGAAGGGCGCGATGATCGCCTACTACGGTCAGTTGCAGTTCAATGCGCTCACTCAGTTGCACGGCCAGATGCTGCACATGGTGGCTCGGTCGTTCTCGGCGCGATGTATATCGGCGACTACGTCGTGGCAGAAGGTTTCGGAAAGCTGATTCTCGGGGATCGGGGATACGACATCAATTCGTTCGACCTCGACGACGGGAACCTCACCGTTCGGCAGGCCAACCTACTTGCGTGGGAACCCGGCCTGGCACTGAAGCAGTCCATCGTGCCCGGGTTTCTCACCTTGATCGGGACGGGCAAGTTCTTGGCGTCGTCGAATGGGCCGGTGATGTTCGCCGAGCCGCCATTGCGCGTCGATCCGGAGGCCTTGGTCGGATGGGCGGACTGCCCGTCGCCCAGCCACCACTTCGACGAAGCGTGGATCACCGGGTTCATGTCTGCGGGTGCACGCTTGTTCGGGGTGCAGTCCGGCGAAGAGCGCCAGTTCGATTTCACCGGTGCGGGCACGGTGCTGATCCAGTCGAGTGAGAAGGTCATCCACGATTCGTCGATCGTGCGCACCATCGAGGGACAGATCCCGGGCTTGTCGTCCGGCGGGTTGCAGCGAATCAACCAGGTGGTGTCTCAGCAGATGCAGCAGCAACAGCAGTAACACACCCTGGGTCGATCCTGGACTTATCACGGATCAGCCATTCCGTATTTGTGACTACGATCACACACTAGGGTAGCCTAACTGGATGTAAGGTTTGGGCAACCTAAGTAAGCATCCGGTTACAGGAATGGTGGCTCATGATCGTCTGCAGTTGCCACGCACTCACGCATCATCACATCGAAGCCGAGGTCGCAGCCGGCGCGCGCTGCACCCGCGAAGTGAGTGCGGCGTGCCGAGCAGGCACCGATTGTGGCAACTGCGTCCGCAACATCTCCGCGATCATCCGGCAGGCACGCTCTCAGAGTGAGATCATCGAACTCGAGACCGCCGTGTAGCCAGCCCCTGCCCGGCGGTGAAACCCAATGGTTCACCCCGGGAGGTGCCATGAAGGGCGACAAGAAGGTAATAGAACTACTCAACGAGCAGCTCACAGCCGAGCTCACGGCGATCAACCAGTATTTCCTTCACTCGAAGATGCAGGAAGATCGCGGATGGACGAAACTCGCCTCGCACACGCGCGCCGAGTCGTTCGATGAGATGCGGCACGCCGAGAAGCTCACCGACAGGATCCTGTATCTCGACGGACTCCCCAACTATCAGCGGCTCGGGTCGCTGCGGCTGGGTCAGACCGTCAAGGAGATGCTCGAATCGGATCTGGTCGTCGAGGTCGAGGCACGTGATCGGCTCCGCAAGGGGTCCGAGTACATGCGTTCGGTCAGCGACATCACCTCGGCGAACATCTTCGAGTCGATCCTCGCCGACGAAGAAGAGCACATCGACTACCTGGAAACCCAGCTCGACCTGCTGGAGCAGCTTGGTGAGCCGCTCTATCTGGCCAAGCACGTGACGCCGGAGGAATGACGACGTAGCAGCACGAACAACAGGTGAGGGCGACCCCATCGGGGTCGCCCTCACCTGTGTCTGCGATGAGTTCCGGCCGATCCGACGGTCGGTACCTGACGGATGGCACGGCACCCGTCGGGCCCCGTCCGGAAGGAGACCTCATGGCCGCCCCCTCCCTCGGCAGCATGCTTCTGTCGAGCACGAACCCCGAGCGCCTACGCGACTGGTATGTGAACGCATTCTCGGTGAAGTCCGAACGCACCCCCGGCGAACCCGCATACGACGTCCTCGATTTCAACGGCTTCTACATCATGCTCGACCGTCGCGCCGATATCGGCGCACTCAATCCCGAACCCGGGCGTCTGATCATCAACCTCGAGGTCACCGGTGCGCGAGACATCGTTGCCAGACTCGACGAACTCGGCACGAAGTGGCATTCCCCGCTCGAAGATCGCGACGGCAGCCTGTTCGCCACAGCGATCGACCCCGACGGCAACTACGTACAACTCGTCGAGCTGAGCGACGAAGCCAAAGCGGCGATGACCTGAGGTCGCTCGCGCCGGGCTGTCTGTGATGGCACCCTGGTGAAGGTGACCGAGCGGAAGCGTCCGGACGTGAGTTTCGAGACGTGGATCGAACGACAGATCCGCGTCGCGCAGGAACGCGGCGACTTCGACAATCTTCCGGGCTCAGGCAAACCCATCCCGGATCACGGGAACGACGAGATGTGGTGGATCAAGACCTATCTCGAGCGTGAGGGCTTGTCCGGGGAGGCGTTGTTGCCGCCGGAACTTCAGGTGCGCAAGGAGATCGAACGCCTGCCCGAGTCGGTTCGGACGATTCCGACGGAGAAGGACGTGCGGCAGTTCGTCGCCGATCTGAACCGCCGGGTGGCCGCCTGTCTGCTCTCGCCGGACCGCCTACCCGTGCCGCTGCACAAGGTCGACGTCGACGACGTGCTCGAAACATGGCGTGCCGAGCGACAGAGTCGACGCACGCAGGCGAAGGACGCTCTGGCCACGCCACCGTCGCAGCAACCCATCCGTAAGCGCAGCAAAGCTGGCCGCGCGTGGTTCCGGTGGCGGTAGCTACCAGAACCACGCGGGCAGCGTCGGCTGCGCTACGTCAGGGAAGCTGCTACGCCAGGGAGGCTCCGGTGGCACCCCGCACCTGCTCTTCGGACACGCCAGGTGCGCACTCGACCAGCTTCAGACCGTTGTCGGTGACGTCCACGACGGCGAGGTTGGTGACGATGCGCTGCACCACGCCCTCACCCGTGAGCGGAAGCGAGCACTTCTCCACGATCTTCGGGTTGCCCGACTTGTCGGTGTGCTCCATCAACACGATCACCTTGCGGGCACCGTGCACCAGATCCATCGCACCGCCCATGCCCTTGACCATCTTGCCCGGCACCATCCAATTCGCCAGATCCCCGGTCTGCGAGACCTCCATGCCACCGAGCACGGCGGTGTCGATATGACCACCGCGGATCATGCCGAAGCTCAACGCCGAATCGAAGAACGCCGCACCGGGATCGACCGTCACGGTCTCCTTACCCGCGTTGATCAGATCCGGATCGACCTCATCGTCGGTCGGGTACCGTCCGGTACCGAGGATCCCGTTCTCGCTGTGCAAGGTCACCTGCACACCTTCTGGGAGGTAGTTCGGAATCAGAGTCGGCAGACCGATACCGAGATTGACGTACTCGCCCGGCGAGAGTTCCTGCGCCGCACGCGCAGCCATCTCGATCCGCGACCACCCGACGGTCTCGGCGGTGTCCACACTGGTGCTCATGCTCACGCTCCCTTCGCAGCGCTGACAGTGCGCTTCTCGATCTGCTTGTCCTGGATGCCGGTATGCACGATGCGATCGACGAAC
>BBEG01000291.1 GCA_001312645.1 Rhodococcus sp. JCM 9791 | reverse complement strand
CGCCGCGTGGTTCGTGGAACGAGGTCATCGACGCGGTGGGCGCGGTGGCGTCGGTGTCGATGCGGCAGGTGCGTGATCTCGGGGACGCTCTGTCGGTGCGGGGCCCTCGACCGTTGCGCGGACATGGCCCCGACTCGGGATGGGTGATCTGGTTGTGGTGATCGTCTTGGTCGCCGCGTGTATCGCGGTGGGGCTTCTGGGGTGAGCTGTTACGAACAGCGCGCGCGGAGCATTTCGGCACGGGCCCGGTGAGGTCGTCGCAGTAGGCGCCGCGACCTGCGATTGCCATGGTCAACGACAGTGTCGGACCGCTGACTTCGAGCCCTGAACCCGCGGTGAAGTCACTGTCCGTTGCGGTCAGTCGCAGCCCGTCGGCCGCGGTTCCGCTGTTCACCGCGAAGTCTTTTCGCGCATAGAAGCGTGCGACTTCTGTGGTTCCCTCGATGGCCGGTGCGCGGGGGATGCCGAGGGGGCGACGAATGTCCTGTGCGTGCACGACCACCTCACCCAGCCATGCCGCGGTCGGCCCGAGCGGAGCTGTGGTGCTGGTGAGCACCCGTCGAAAGTTCGCGAAGGTGTCGTCGGGTGTGGTGCCGAGGTGCTCTGCAAGTCGTCGTGCGTTGTGGAGGTCGGTATCGAAGCGGGCGCCGAGGACACTTGCGACCCACCGCAGAGGTCCCACACTTGCGACCGCGGTGAGATGTGCAACGACCTGCTCGACCGTCCACTCACCGCACAGTGACCGACACGCCCACTGGGCGGAATCGAGTTCTGCGAGGTCGTCCGCCAGCGCCGACCGTTCGGCGTGCACCAGCCTCCAGAGTTGATCGTGGTCGGTCACGCTGGTGACAATATCGGGTTCGGAGGTCCGATTCCGACGGTAGCGTGAACGATGTGCGTTGGGTCCTGCACGTCGACCTCGACGAGTTCCTTGCTGCCGTCGAAGTACTTCGTCACCCCGACCTTGCCGGAAAGCCGGTGGTGGTCGGTGGGCGTGGCGACCCCACAGAACGAGGCGTGGTGTCGACAGCCTCGTACGCGGCCCGCAAGTTCGGAGTGCGGTCGGGAATGCCGCTGCGTATCGCGGCCCGCAAGATCCCCGACGCAGTGTTCCTGCCTGTCGACGCGGACGTCTACAACGAAATGTCGCAACGGGTGATGGATACCCTGCGAGGGTTGGATGTCACGGTGGAAGTGCTGGGGTGGGACGAAGCGTTTCTCGGGGTGGATTCCGACGATCCCGAGACATTCGCGACGGTCGTACGGCAAGCGGTGCTGGACTCGACGGGCCTGCATTGTTCGGTGGGGATCGGCGACAACAGGCTGCGCGCGAAGATCGCGACCGGATTCGGTAAACCTCAGGGCCAATTCACCTTGACCCAGGACAACTGGTTTGCGGTGATGGGAGATCTGCGCCCGATCGCGCTGTGGGGGATCGGGTCGAAGACCGCGAAGAAATTGGAGGCCTTGGAAATTCGTACGGTTCGAGAGTTGGCTGCGTCGTCGGTCGAGGACATGGCGGCCAGGTTCGGACCGAAGATCGGGCCGTGGCTCGTAGGCCTCGGTATGGGCGCGGGGAGCGCGGAGGTGTCGGACGAACCGTGGGTGGCGCGGTCGCACAGCAGGGAAACGACGTTCCAGCACAACGTCACCGACTGGGGCGAGGTCGCCGAGCACGTACGGCGGTTGGCCGAGCGGGTAACCGAAGACATCCGGGCCGAGAAGCGGCCCGGCGTGCGGGTCGAAGTCAAACTCCGGTATGCACCGTTCTTCACGCGCACCACCAGCCGCGCGCTGCCGGATCCGACACTGGATCCTTCGGTGATCTCGACGGCAGCGGTGTCGCTGCTCGAACGCTTCGATCACGAGCGGCAGGTGCGGCTGGTGGGGGTGCGGGTGGAGATGGTGGAAACCGGGTAGCTACCTGGCGACGCCGTAGAACCGATCGACACGCACTCGCAGAACCAATCGTTGTTCGTCGACCATCGCCGCGCGGAACTCGTCCCAATCAGGATGCTCACCCTGGACCTGCCGGTACAGCACGACGAGTTGTTCGGTCGCGTCATCGTTCGGAGTGCGCGCCACGTCGGACAGTTCGGCGTTGCCTTCCGCGACGGCGTAAGACCAGCCGTCGTCGGAGTCCTTGAACAGACTCACTCGGGAGTCGCGGCGCATGTTTCTCGTCTTCGCGCGGGTGTCGGTGATCGAGATGGAGAACGTGTGGGTTCGGTGATCGTAGTGGTAGAGGATGTTCGAGAGCTGTGGTCTCCCCGCGCGTTTGAGGGTGACAAGCGCGGCGACTCCGGTGTCTCCGAACAGGGCTTCGAGCGTGGACTCATCAGCTGCCATGGCGTCAGGATACTTGGACCGAATATGACCGTCATGCAGTCGAAGTGACCGAATGAGACATTCGGCCATCATGCCAGGTTTACCCTGAGTGTGGGTCGGGTTCCCAATGTCGCTACACATGAGGCAGCCATGGCTGACAATTCTGTGAACAAGGCCGCTCGATCTCCGGGACAGGGGCGGGCGGCGTCGACCCTCGACAAGATATTCGACGGACCGTTGACAGGCCTTGCACCCTGGATCTTTCTCGCAATATTCGAAGGGCCCGGAAGTACCGGCTGGGTCTCCGCCGTGGCGCTGGCCATCTCGTTGTTCTTCGTCGTGTACGACAGGATCCGAGGCAAGCAGCTGAAGATACTGGGGGCCGTCGACGTCCTCTTCTTCGCGGGCCTGTTCATTCTGCATTTCTTCTTGACCGTCGACGGGCAAGTGTGGTTGGAGAAGTGGGTCGGTGAGATCGCGAACATCACTCTGGTTCTCATTGCAATCGGATCGATCCTGTTTCGGGTGCCCTTCACGCTTCAGTACGCGCGCGACATGGTCGAACCGGAATACTGGAATACCCCACTGTTCGTGAAGACCAACTACATCATCACCGGGGCGTGGGCGGTGGCGTTCGCTGTTGCGGCGGCCGCAGGTTGGTACGGCGATGCGATTCTCGACGACAACAACAACATCTGGACCGGGTGGGTGTTGCAGACCGGAGCGATGGTGTGCGCGATCAAGTTCACCGATTGGTATCCGGACCATGTCCGCGCGAAGCGATCGCCGAACACGAAAGAACCGAACAGGGCGCGCCCGGGCACGACCCGACCGGCGAACCCGCCTGACCACCAGCACCGTCAGAGTCCGTATCGCTGCGCGAAGACCGCGGGTGTCATGCCGACGACCTTCGCGAAGTCGCGCACGAAATGCGGCTGATCGGCATACCCGAGGAGCGCGGCCATCTCGGCGAGCGGTGTCGCGCGCTCGCGCAATCGGCCGGCCGCCTCCTGGAGCCGGCGACGCTGGATCAACCACTTCGGCGTCAAACCGATCCGTCGATGCACGAGGCGCTGCAGCGCCCGCTCCGACAATCCGAATTCGTCGCGGACCTGCTCGACGCGCAGGACGTCGGGATTGTCCTCGACGAAGGCCACCACCTCGTTGATCAGATGACCTTCGTCGTCGACCGTGGCGAACGGACGGAGCATGTCGTCGAACAAATCCATGGAGACACGATGCGACTCGGGGGATCGGGGGGCGTCGGCCATCGCGGCGCGGACGCTGCCGGCGAGGCGTGTGCTGCTATCGCCGAAGACTTCGCTGAGGTCGACGAACCGATCGGTGAACGCCGCGACCGGTGTACGTGTGAGCAGGTGGCCTGCAGCCGGGGTGAACATCACCCCGACGGCCCATCCGTCGCCTGCGAGAGTGGTGCGGGACAGTCCCGAGGTGATGCCGTAGAAGCGTGCGTAGTCTTCCGCGACGACAGCCAGACACACCGTACTGCAGAACGCGTTGTACGGAGTCTTGGCCTTCGGGCACCGACCACACAGGAATCCAGTATCGGCGCATCAATGCTGCAAGGTCAGATGAGGCGGGATATCGGAAGACTCGGCTCGAGGTGTCCGTCGGGTCGTTCAGATGGGCGCGTTCGATCGGCTGACGGTCCGAGCCGTCGACCGGATCGGTGTCGGGTTTCATCAATACCCCGCCCCTTCCGTAGAAATACCGTCAAGTCATGACTACAGCCCCTACCAATACAACAGCACTCCGACACGAAGAAGCGACCGATCCGCTCGCCGCCGTGATCGACGCGGTCGAATCGACCGACTGGGAGGCGAAGTCGCCGTGCGAGGGATGGACGACGCGCGACGTCGTCGCCCACATCGTCGACACCCAGCGCGGCTTCCTCGCCGGTCGCGGAGTCGACGTCGGCGACCGTCCTGATCTCGACGATCCTGCCGTCGCATGGCACGAACACACCACTCGCGTCGCAGCCGTGCTGGCCGATGACGAGCTAGTCCGTGCACCCTACGAGGGGTACTTCGGACCCACGACACTCGGGGCCACGTTCGAACAGTTCTACATCTTCGATCTGCTCGTACATCGGTGGGACATCGGGCAGAGCGCAGGGATCCCGGTGACCTTCACCGATGCCGAACTGGACCGGATGGAAGGCGGAGCGGACAGCTTCGGCGACTCCCTCTACATGGACGGTGTCTGCAAGTCCGGGGTGGAAGCCGCGTCCGACGACCGGCAGTCGCGGATCCTGGCTCGATTGGGACGTCGAGTAGACGGATGACGCCTATCGTCGGCCTATGACCGAGCGGATCGCCATCGCCGACGAGGTGCGCGCTGCCGTCGCTTCGGGGCGGCCCGTGGTGGCGCTCGAATCGACGATCTTCACACACGGCTGACTCGTCCGCGCAATCTCGAGGTGGCGTTCGACGCCGAACGGTTGCTGCGAGATGCGGGCGTCACCCCTGCGACGATCGGCGTGGTTGCGGGCGTCCCCACCGTGGGCTTGTCGCACGATCAGATCGAGATCATCGAGGCTGCGGATGCGGGGACGGTCAAGACCGGGATCCGCGACCTGCCCGTAGCTGCGGTGAAGAGGCTGCACGGCGGAACGACGGTGGCGTCGACTGCCTTGCTCGCGCATCGTGCGGGGATCGGGGTGTTCGCGACCGGTGGTCTCGGCGGAGTCCATCGCGGTGCATCGTCGACCTTCGACGAGAGTGCAGATCTTGTTGCGCTGTCGTCTATTCCGGTTCTCGTCGTGAGCGCAGGAGTGAAATCCATCCTCGATGTGCCCGCGACCCTCGAACGCCTCGAGACGCTCGGCGTGATCGTGCTGGGATATCGCACCACCCGATTCCCGGGCTTCTATGTGCGCGACAGCGGCTGCGTCGTCGACACAGTGGACTCGCCACAGGAAGCAGCTGCGGTGGCTCGTGCCCGCGACGCTCTGGCGTTGCGGTCGGCGGTGCTCATCGCGAATCCGGTCGCGGTCGACAAGCAGGTGGATCCTGCCCTGCATGATCGTGTGCTGGCCGACGCGGAGCGGGAAGCATCGGACGCGGGTGTCAGAGGGAAAGGCCTGACGCCGTTCCTGCTCGACACATGCACCGCGGGACAGGGGGCGCCACGCTCGACACGAACGTTGCGGTGTATCTGGGGAATGTCGAGGTTGCTGCGGAGATCGCGACAGCCCTCGTCTCTACACCCTGACGGAAGGAGGTCGCCTCCGGCGCCGGAACGACCGGTCGACGGCGCTCAGTATGTGCACCGCACTCAAGCCTGCGCGTTGCATGACGCACAGCGCCCGCCCGACCCCTTAAGTATGTAGTTAGTTACTAGTAACTTGATGTCCATGACTCGACGTCAACGAATGAGCGGACCAGACCGCAGGCAGCAGATCCTTCGGATCGCCGCAGACGAGTTCGCAGGCGGAGGCCTGCACGGGGCCTCGGTGGAGAACATCGCTCGCCGAGCCGAGATCACCCAGGCCTACGTCTTCCGAATCTTCGGGACAAAGAAGGCCTTGTTCGAAGAAGTGATGGTCACAGCATTCGACCGACTGACAGACGGAATGAGGGAAGCCGCTGGAGAAGAGACCGGACGCGAGGCACTCGCCCGCATGGGCAGCCGTTACAACGACATGCTCACCGACCGAACATCCCTCCTGCTCCAACTTCAGGGCTTCGCCGCCTGCGGCGACCCAGACGTCCGCGACGCTGTCCGTGCCAGCGTCGCCCGGATGTGGTCGGTCGTGACCGACACCACCGGCCTCGACCCGGTCACGGTCAAGTCGTTCGTCGCCTTCGGCATGCTCCTCAACACGGGAGCGGCTCTACAAGCCCACGAGGTCGACGCGCCCTGGGCCGCCGGGATCACGACCCATATCCACGCCGGACTCTTCGACCACATCACCGACGAGAACAACAAATGAACACACCGGCGAGCGCGGCCGAGACGCACGAGTCGCGACTGCTGGTCCCGTCTTTGGTGTTCATCGCGCTCGTCGTCGCCGCGATCGGCAGTCTCGGTGCGCCCTTGATCACCAGCGTCGCCACCACACTGGATGTCTCCCTTGCCAGCGCGCAGTGGACCCTGACGATCACCCTGCTGGCGGGCGCTGTTGCCACCCCGATCCTCGGGCGTCTCGGAGCGGGCGCCCACCGACGGAGCACTGTCCTCGCCACACTCGCGGTCGTCACCGCCGGCAGCCTGCTCACCGCGGCACCACTG
>BBEG01000290.1 GCA_001312645.1 Rhodococcus sp. JCM 9791 | reverse complement strand
CTTCGCCCCGGTGCTAGATCGGCGGAGCGGGATCGACCCGCGCGCTGTCTGCCGCGACCCGTAGACCGGCGGCTCGTGTCACCCCGGTGCGCGGGTCGGTGCGGTCATGCAGATGGAACCAGTCCATCTGGACCGCTTCGGGTGCGACATCGAGAACGCCGTAGCCGTGTGAGTCGAGTTCGACGTACTTGATGTGGTGATTGGTGGCCCGAATCGTAGATTCGAGGGCAGGGCTGACCGTTCGTGGAGGGACTCCGAGCAGTTCGTCGATGTTCGACGAGGTCACGGAGGGCACCACGAACTCGGTCGCGACCGTGCCTGCCGCCGGGTATGCGGCAGCATCCGCAGGGACGTCCGCAGCCCACGACGTGTGGATGTCGCCGGTGAGAAACACGACATTGCGGCGACCCGCCGAGGAGATCGAGTCGAGCAGTCGTCGACGGTCGGTGGGGTAGCCGTCCCACTGGTCGGTGTTGTAGGGCACACCGCCCGACGGCACACCGAGAAGCTCGGTCAGTGCGCCTGTCGTGTGCGGGTCCAGGGGCGGGAGCAGCACCGGTGCGATCATCACCGAGTTGCCCACCAGCTGCCACTGTGTCTGCGAGCTCGCCAGCCCCGCGGTCAACCATGCCATCTGTTCCGGCCCGGTGATCGTGCGAGCGTCGTCGTCGACGGTGCGCCACCCCGCTCCGGCGCGACCTGCCGGCTCCGGTAGCTGCGCAGATCGAGCATGGACAGTTCGGCGAGGTCCCCGAACTGGAGTCGCCGGTAGAGGCGGGTGCCGTCCATACGGACCGGCATCCACTCCGAGTAGGCCCGGACCGAGGCGGCCTTGCGCGCGACCCAGTCACCCTCGGTCGCCGGGTCGTGATTTTCCGCACCGCCGGCGTACGCGTCGTTGGCCGATTCGTGGTCGTCCCACACCACGATCCACGGCGCCGTCGCGTGGAGGGCCTGCAGGTCGGTGTCGGTCTTGTACTGCCCGTGCCGGATCCGGTAGTCGGACAGGGTTACGATCTCGTGTGCCGGCGCATGGGTCCGGGTGCGGTTCCGGAGACAGGAAACGTGCCCGCCGCGTATTCGTACAGGTAATCGCCGAGATGCAGAATCCCGACGAGGTCGTCGCGGGCCGCGAGATGCCGATAGGCACCGAAGTAGCCGCCCTCCCAGTTCGAGCACGACACCACGCCGAAGCGTAGGTGATCCGTCGGTGCGCCCGGGGCAGGCGCGGTGCGGGTACGCCCCGTCGGTGACACGACATCTCCGACGACGAAGCGATAGTGATACTCGGTCGCGGGTGTGAGTCCGGTCGCGTCGAATTTGACGGTGTGATCCGATGCGGCGG
This sequence comes from Rhodococcus sp. JCM 9791, assembly GCA_001312645.1. Lineage (GTDB taxonomy): Bacteria > Actinomycetota > Actinomycetes > Mycobacteriales > Mycobacteriaceae > Rhodococcus. The sequence continues at coordinate 5,291 of BBEG01000290.1, read as the reverse complement.
AGGCGGTGACCTCCCCGGACGCGAAGATCGTCCCGAATGATGCGTCGTGGGCGAGTTCCCAGCGCACCCTCGTGTCGGAACCGAGTCCCGAACCAGGTGCCGCCTCGGGGGACGGGGACACCCGCGTCCACAGGATGACCGCGTCCGGAAGCGGATCTCCGGAAGCGACGCCGTGGCGGAACATCGCCGATGACGCCGATGCCGTACTCCTTGTAGTGATGAGTGCGGCGGCGCCGGCGACACCGACGCCGGAGCGCAGCAATGTGCGGCGGGACATCTGTGTCGAGATCACGCACCGATCCGAACACAATTCTGGACGGGTGTTCGACGAACGAGCAGGATACCCACCGAGATTTCACCGAGCGTTCGCCTTCCCGGTCCCGTTTTCGAGCGAACGGCACTCGTATTCGATCCGACAAGATCGACGGCATATTCGCCGGAAAGGTAGGGGCGCTTGTAGCGTCGACGGGGTGAGTGATCTTTTCGGTGCGAACGACCCGTCGGCCGAACCGGACGCCCTGTTCGAAGCGTCGCCCGAACCCGACCCGGAACCGGCGATCCGTCGTGCCCCGACCGGGTCGCCCGGGCCGAACGCACCGCTTGCGGCCCGGATGCGCCCGGCGTACCTCACGAGGTCCTCGGTCAGCAGCACTTGCTCGAACCGGGCGCGCCCTGCGGCGACTCGTCGAAGGCTCCGGTGCAGCCTCCGTCGTCCTGTACGGACCTCCGGGCACCGGCAAGACAACCCTCGCGTCGCTCATCTCTGGTGCCACCGGCCGACGCTTCGAAGCGTTGTCCGCGTTGTCCGCAGGCGTGAAGGACGTGCGTGCCGTCATCGACCTCGCGCGTCGTCGGCTCACCCAGGGCGAGCAGACCGTGTTGTTCATCGACGAGGTCCACCGCTTCTCCAAGACCCAGCAGGACGCGCTGCTCGCGGCGGTCGAGAACCGGATCGTGCTGTTGGTCGCGGCGACGACCGAGAATCCGTCGTTCTCCGTCGTCGCACCGCTGCTGTCGAGGTCGCTGGTGCTGCAACTACAGCCCCTCGGCCCGGACGACATACGTGTATTGCTCGATCGAGCTCGCACGGATCCGCGCGGGCTCGGCGGGACGGTCGCGATCACCGAGGAGGCGCTCGATCACCTCGTGAGACTCGCCGGCGGCGATGCCCGCCGCGCACTGACCGCACTGGAGCCTCGTCGGAAACCGCTCTGGATCGCGCCGGCGACACCGAGGCTGTCATCGATCTGCGGACCGTCGAGTCCAGCATCGACAAGGCCGCGGTCCGGTACGACCGCGACGGTGACCAGCACTACGACGTCGCCAGTGCCTTCATCAAGTCGTTGCGAGGCTCCGACGTCGATGCTGCATTGCACTACCTCGCACGGATGATCGTGGCAGGGGAGGACCCGAGGTTCATCGCCCGGCGCTGATGATCCAGGCCAGCGAGGAAGTCGGCATGGCAGATCCCACCGCGCTCCAGACCGCGGTCGCCGCGGCGCAAGTGGTGCAACAGGTCGGCATGCCCGAAGCGCAGCTCGCCCTCGCGCAGGCCACCATCCACATCGCGACCGCGCCGAAATCCGGGTCGGTGACCGCCGCGCTCTTCGCCGCGATCGGGGATGTGAAGGCCGGTAGAGCGGGGCCGGTCCCGAGTCACTTGCGCGACGGCCATTACCAGGGTGCGCAGAAACTGGGCAATGCCATCGGCTACCGATACCCGCACGACCACCCGGACGGTGTGCTTGCGCAGCAGTACCCGCCGGACGAACTGGCGGGTGTCGATTACTACGAGCCGACAGGTCGCGGCGTCGAGCGTGAGTTGTCGTCGCGGGTGCCGAAGCTGCGCCGCATCGTGCGGGGGGCGAGGTAGCTGCCGTGGTCGTGATAATCCACTCGCAACGGCGCGATAAGCTGAAATACGGCCGATTGACCTGATCGACCGCCCCTAGCCGGGCAGCTCCGCCACCGTCAGACCACAAAGGACCATCGACGTGCAGACCCACGAGATCCGCAGGCGCTTTCTCGACCACTTCGTGAAGGCAGGCCATACCGAAGTGCCGAGCGCCTCGCTGATCCTGGCCGATCCGAACCTGCTGTTCGTCAATGCAGGCATGGTCCCGTTCGTACCGTTCTTCCTCGGTCAGCAGACTCCGCCCTACTCTCGGGCGACCTCGGTGCAGAAGTGTGTGCGCACCCTCGACATCGAAGAAGTGGGCATCACGACCCGCCACAACACGTTCTTCCAGATGGCGGGTAACTTCTCGTTCGGCGACTACTTCAAGGAAGAAGCGATCACGCACGCGTGGTCGCTGCTCACCGGCTCCGTCGACGACGGCGGATACGGGATCGATCCCGAAAAGCTGTGGGCAACGGTCTACCTCGATGACGACGAGGCGTACTCGATCTGGCGCGACAAGGTCGGTCTCCCTGCCGAGCGGATCCAACGCCGCGGCATGAAGGACAACTACTGGTCGATGGGCATCCCCGGCCCGTGCGGTCCGTGCTCGGAGATCTTCTACGACCGCGGCCCCGACTACGGGGTCGAAGGCGGCCCGGAGGCCGACGAGGACCGCTACATCGAGATCTGGAATCTCGTGTTCATGCAGAACGAACGCGGCGAGGGGGGCGCCAAAGAGAACTATCCCGTCCTCGGCCCGCTGCCGAAGAAGAACATCGACACCGGCATGGGTGTCGAGCGGGTCGCGTTCCTGCTGCAGGGCGTCGAGAACGTCTACGAGACGGATCTGCTGCGCCCGGTCATCGACAAAGCCGAGGAACTGACCGGCAGCCGCTACGGCGCGACCACAGCTCCGACGTGCGCTTCCGCGTGATTGCCGACCATGCGCGTACCGCGGCGATGCTCATCGTCGACGGCGTCAACCCCGGCAACGACGGCCGCGGCTACGTCCTGCGCCGCCTACTGCGCCGCATCGTGCGGTCGGCTCGACTGCTCGGCGCCGACCAGCCCGTCATGGCCGAATTCATGATCGTTGTCCGCGACACGATGGCTCCGTCGTACCCCGAGCTCGCGACGGACTTCTCGCGCATCGAGACCGTGGCAGTGGGTGAGGAGACTGCGTTCCTCAAGACCCTCGGCACCGGCAGCAAACTGTTCGAAGGTGCTGTCGAGTCGGCGAAGGCACAGGGCAAGTCAGTGCTCGGCGGTACCGAGGCGTTCGCACTGCACGACACCTACGGATTCCCGATCGATCTGACCCTCGAGATGGCGTCCGAGGCGGGGCTGTCCGTCGACGAAGAGGGCTTCCGTTCCCTCATGGCCGAACAGCGTCAGCGCGCGAAGGACGACGCTCGGGCCCGCAAGCACGCGCACGCCGACCTCACGGTCTACAAAGAACTGCTGGACCGCGGCCCCACCGAGTTCACCGGATTCACCGAACTTGTGACAGAGGCCCATGTCCTCGCGGTGATCACCGGCGGTGAACGCCTGCACACCGCGACAGCCGGACAGGAGGTCGAGCTGATCCTCGACCGCAGCCCGCTGTACGCGGAGGCCGGCGGCCAGATCGCCGACATCGGTGTGATCACCGGTCCGGGTCTGAAGATCAAGGTCGACGACGTACAGAAGATTGCAAAGCAGCTGTGGACCCACAAGGTCACTGTCATCGAGGGGCAGGTCACCGAAGGCGACGCTGTGCTCGTGCAGGTCGATCCGGAATGGCGTAAGGGCGCGACGCAGGGACACTCGGGCACCCACCTGGTGCACGCCGCACTGAGGGAGGTCCTCGGGCCGAACGCCGTGCAGGCAGGCTCGCTCAACAAGCCCGGCTACCTGCGCTTCGACTTCTCGTGGCCCGGTGCGCTCTCGGAGCAGCAGAAGCGGGACATCGAATCCGTCACCAACGAAGCCGTCGCCGCGAACTACCCGGTGAACACCTTCGTCACGGACCTGGACAACGCCAAGAAGATGGGCGCGATGGCGCTGTTCGGTGAGAACTACGGCGACGAAGTGCGTGTCGTGGAGATGGGCGGGCCGTTCTCGATGGAACTGTGCGGTGGCACGCATGTGCAGCACTCGTCGCACGTCGGGACCGTCACACTGCTCGGTGAACAGTCCGTCGGCTCGGGAGTGCGCCGCGTGGAGGCCTACGTGGGCCTCGATTCCTACCGGCACCTGGCCAAGGAGCGTGCTCTGCTCGCAGGTCTGTCGTCGACGCTGAAGGTGCCGTCGGACGAGGTGCCCGGACGTGTCGAGTCACTCCTCGAGCGGCTCAAGGTCGCCGAGAAGGAACTCGAGAAGACCCGCGCCGCGAATGTCGCTGCCGCTGCCGGTTCCTTCGCCGACAAGGCCGAGCGCATCGGCGATGTCCTGGTGGTCGCGGGCCGGGCACCCGAAGGACTATCCGGTAATGCACTGCGCACTCTGGCGTCCGACGTCCGAGGACGTCTCGGCAGCGAACCTGCCGTCGTGCTGCTGCTCGGCACCGCCGACGGCAAGGTGCCGTTCGTCGTGGCGACCAGCGACGCCGCACGGGCCAAGGGCATCAAAGCAGGAGACCTGGTGTCGAGCTTCGGCCCGGCGATCGGTGGTCGCGGCGGTGGCAAGCCCGACATGGCGCAGGGACAAGGCTCGGACGCCTCGGGTATCGATGCGGCGCTCGACGCGTTCCGCGGTCGGCTGCGCGAGCTGGCCGGCTGATCGTGGCGGAGCTTCCCGGCCCTGATCGTCCCGGTTCGGATGATCCGGGCCGGGGTCGTCGTATCGGCATCGACGTCGGCAGTGTGCGGATCGGGGTGGCGTCCTGCGACCCCGACTGCATCCTCGCTACCCCGGTCGAGACTGTGCCGCGGTCCAAGGAACGTGGCCCCGACGCGCCCGATATCCGGCGCATTGTCAGATTGTTATGGAATACGAGGCGGTTGAGGTTATCGTCGGGCTGCCGCAGACCCTGCGCGGCGAGCCGGGGAAGGCCGCGAAGCTGGCGAGCGAATTCGCGCGCCGACTTCGCCGGCAGATTCCCGAGGTTCCCGTTCGGATGGCCGACGAACGCTTCACGACGGTCACTGCGGCGCGTGCGCTTCGCGACAGCGGAGTCAGCGCGCGCGGTGCGCGGCCCGTGATAGACCAGGCCGCGGCCGTCGCCATCTTGCAAGGTTGGTTGGACGAGCGGAGTGCAGCAGTGAACGTGGCAGACGGGGACCAGGGGAGCGGCCGGTGAGCCGGGACGGACGGTACGGCGACGACACTCCCGATGCTCGGCAGGGCGGTATGTTCAGCGACCCCTATGCCGGTAGCTACGACACCGCAGTCGCTACACCCGCCCACTCCG
>BBEG01000289.1 GCA_001312645.1 Rhodococcus sp. JCM 9791 | reverse complement strand
GGAAGCCGCGGATCAGGCCCGCCGACGCCTCGAGCAGGATCTTGCCGCGGCACAGGCACAGGTCACCGCCGCATCGGATTTCATCGGTACGAGGCGCGGCGTGGTCGGAGCGCAGGCCCGTACCCGATTGTCGGAAGCCGAACGCCATCTGCAGGCGGCGCAGCAATTGGCGCAATCGGATCCCGCTGCCGCTATGCAGCACGCCCAGGCCGCCGCGAGCCTGGCGGCAAAGGCGTTGCGCTCGGCCCAGAACGACGTCCAGAAGTGGGACCGTCAGCAGCGCCCGCCGGGTGGCGGCTCGTCGGGCGGCAACATGACCGGCGCGATCCTCGGCGGCATCCTCATCAACAGCGTCCTGAACAGTGGCCGCGGTGGCGGTGGTTTCGGCGGAGGTTTCGGGGGTGGTGGCTTCGGCGGCGGCGGGGGTGGTGGCTTCGGCGGGTCGAGCGGTGGCCGCTTCTAGCTCCCCGTTCCACTACTCTGGGTGCGACACGCTCACCGCGTGAAGACCACTGCGATCAGGGAGGTTGATGAATATGGCCCGCCAGATGTGCCGTCCGTATGCCTTCTTCCAGGTCGCGCGAGGTCACTGAGCGGCCCGGTCATCTGAACTGACCAGGAGTGTCGCATGTCTATTTCTTCGTTGCCCCTGAGCAACACAGGTCTGATCACCAACGCAGGGCTGATCACCGAGCGTCTCGTCATGCGTGTGTGGAGCACTGCCGAGATCGCCGCCGTATCGAACAACCATCGCAGGGCATTCTGGGCGGAGGACTTTCCCTCAGAAGGAGATTCCGTGATCGCCGGGGTCATCGACGGGCAGCGATCCGGGCCGGACCACAGCCATCGACTGATCGTCGAACGGGAGGGCGGGCTGGTCGTGGGTTCCATCAGTCTGCTGTGGCCGCCGAGCGAAGGCGTGGTCGAAATCGGGTACGGCGTCGTCGCCTCCCGTCGAGGGCTCGGCTACGCCTCCGAGGCAACCCGCGCCATGGTGGAGCTGGCTCTGGCCACACCGCTGGTCCACACGGTCTCGGCCGAGGTGGAGCTCTCGAATCCGGCTCGGTACGTGTGCTGGAGAAAGCCGGGATGCTTCGCTGTGGTGAGGACTCGGCCGTGGCCCGATACGCCACGGCGCCGAGGCCGTATCTGTAGGTGTGCGAGGGGACCGGCAGCGACGTCCCGGTCGGTGCCGGTCCCCGGTCGCTTCACCTCGCCCGCGCCCCGTGTTCGGCAGCAAGGGGTAACCACCGACCCGATCAGAGCGGTCCGGCACACCCATGGAGAACAACACTCTCCTTTTCTTCGAATCCCTTTCTTGTGATGGAGAACACTGGTATCTTGCCGTCAATCGCCGCTGTATCGGTGATGTGCGCCATACTCTCAGACGAGGAGCTTCTGGTCGTGACTCAGACCGATTCCGGCAGGAACCGCATCCACTTCGATCGACACGCACCCGAGTACCGAGAACAGTTCGAAACCATCACCAAGGACATGCACGCAGGCTGCCCCATGGCGTGGACCGACACCCACGGCGGACATTGGGTCGCGGCCGGGGCCGACGAGGTCTTCCATCTCGCCCGGTCCGAAGACATCTCCAACGACAACGACGTCCAGGCGTCCGCCGCGGATACAGGGGCATCACGATTCCCACCGGGGAACTGCCGAACGGTGCACGCGGCGGCATGCTCGAGATGGACTCGCCGGAGCATCGCTACTATCGCCAGACCCTGAACCCGTACCTCTCACCGGCAGCCGTCAAACGATGGATTCCCGTCATCGACGAGGTGGTCCGCGCCTGCCTCGACGAGAAGATCACCACCGGGCGGATCGACTTCGTCGACGATCTCGCCAACATCGTGCCAGCGGTGCTCACCCTCGGGATGCTCGGCATTCCGCTCGCCAAGTGGGCGATCTACAACGAACCGGTACACGCGTCGGTGTATACGCCGCCCGACTCTCCCGACCGGGGCCGCGTCGCCGACCTTCAACGCGCGATGGGCGCCGACCTCTACGCCGCCGTCGCGCAAGCCCGCGTCGATCCACGCCCCGGTCTGGTGAACGCGGTGGTGCATGCCGACATCGACGGCGAGAACCCACCCGACGTGGAAGTTCTCGGCATGCTGTCGCTGTTGATCGGTGGCGGATTCGACACGACGACTGCGCTCACCGCGCACTCACTCGAATGGCTGTCCCACAACCCGGACCAGCGAGAACTGCTCAGCCGCGACCGCGACACGCTACTCGACTCCGCAACAGAGGAGTTCCTGCGGTTCTTCACACCTGCGCCGGGAGACGGACGCACCTTCTCGGCCGATTGCGAATACGCCGGAAACCAGTTCCAGGAGGGCGAACGATTGTGGCTCTCGTGGGCCATGGCCAATCGCGATCCATCACTGTTCGACGATCCTCACAGCATCGATCTCGAGAGAAAGGGTAACCGTCACTTCAGTTTCGGACTCGGGATCCACCGCTGCATCGGATCCAACGTCGCGCGAACAGTGTTCAAACGGATGCTCGTCGCGGTGCTGGACCGGATGCCCGACTTCCACTGCGACCCCAGCGAGGCCGTGCACTACGAGACCATCGGCATCATCCAGGGAATGCGGAATCTTCCGCGACCTTCACCCCCGGCCCCCGCCTGGCGCCGGTCTCGACGAGACGCTCGCCCGTCTTCAGAAGGAGTGCGACGCACAGGGCTCGCCGAGCCGATCACGGCGCAGACCGACAGATCACAGTAGCCGCACGAAAAGGCAGGCACACCGTGTCGACGCGGTGTGCCTGCCTTTGTCGTTGTGCCTATGATCAGCAGACGCGAGTCCCGGCGATCAGCACCCGATCAGGCGCTGCGCGAGGTAACCCTCGACCTGATCCAGGCTCACGCGCTCCTGCGCCATCGTGTCGCGCTCACGCACGGTGACTGCCTGATCCTCGAGAGTGTCGAAGTCGACGGTGATGCAGAACGGCGTTCCGATCTCGTCCTGGCGACGGTAGCGACGGCCGATCGCACCCGCGTCGTCGAACTCGATGTTCCAGTCTGGCGAAGCTGAGCCGCGAGGTCCTTGGCCTTCGGGCTGAGATCCGCGTTGCGCGAGAGCGGCAGCACCGCGGCCTTGACCGGCGCAAGCGGCGGTCGAGGCGCAGCACGGTGCGCTTGTCGACCCCGCCCTTGGCATTGGGTGCCTCGTCCTCGGTGTACGCGTCGACGAGGAACGCCATCAGCGAACGGGTGAGGCCGGCCGCAGGTTCGATCACGTACGGCGTGTAGCGCTCATTGGTGGTCTGGTCGAAGAAGCTCAGGTCGGCACCCGAATGCTGCGCGTGGGTCGACAGGTCGAAGTCGGTGCGGTTGGCGACGCCCTCGAGTTCACCCCATTCGCTGCCCTGGAAGTGGAAGCGGTACTCGATGTCGACGGTGCGCTTCGAGTAGTGCGAAAGCTTGTCCTGCGGATGCTCGAACAGACGCAGATTGTCCTTGTTGATACCGAGACCGGTGTACCAGTCCATGCGGTAGTCGATCCAGTACTGGTGCCACTCCTCGTCTTCCCCCGGCTTGACGAAGAACTCCATCTCCATCTGCTCGAACTCTCGGGTGCGGAAGATGAAGTTGCCCGGCGTGATCTCGTTACGGAAGCTCTTGCCGATCTGGCCGATGCCGAACGGCGGCTTCTTACGCGACGTGGTCAGCACGTTGGCGAAGTTCACGAAGATGCCTGAGCGGTCTCGGGGCGCAGGTAGTGCATGCCCTCTTCGCTCTCGATCGGACCGAGATAGGTCTTGAGCATCATGTTGAAGTCGCGGGGTTCGGTCCACTGACCCTTGGTGCCGCAATCGGGGCACACGATTTCGGTCATTGCGACCGAGTCCGGGTCGTCGAGCTTGTTCTTCTCCGCGTACGCCTCCTGCAGGTGGTCCTGCCTGTGGCGCTTGTGACAGTTCAGGCACTCGACGAGCGGGTCGTTGAACACGCCGACGTGACCGGAGGCGACCCACACCTGGCGGGGCAGGATCACCGACGAGTCGAGGCCCACGACGTCGTCACGGCTGGTGACCATGTTGCGCCACCACTGCTTCTTGATGTTGTCCTTGAGTTCCACGCCGAGCGGCCCGTAGTCCCAGGCCGACTTGGTGCCGCCGTAGATCTCACCGCAGGGGTAGACCAGCCCGCGGCGCTTGGCGAGGTTGGCGACGGTATCGATCTTGGATTTGGGTGCCACTCGGATTCTCTCCATCTCGGATGCGGGTTCGCAGCATGCGTCGATCTCCAAGACTATCGCTCCGCGGCCGGACACCGAACACGCGGAGGTTGACATGCACATCCATGCATATCAAAATGGAATCGGTTTGCAATAACGCGCGGTTCGCCCTCCGAAGGAGCACCCTTGAGTCTCGACACCGGTCATCACGACTGCACGGTGGACACGCGCACTTCCGAATCGCACGACCCCGCCGGGATTCGGCAACCGATCCCCCACGACACACTGGTCACCGCAGGCGAACTCCTGCGCGCGCTGTCCGCACCGATCAGGATCGCGATCGTCCTCCAACTACGAGAGTCCGCGCGCTGCGTGCACGAGCTCGTGGGAGCGCTCGGCGTCACTCAACACTGATCAGCCAGCACCTGCGTGTCCTGAAGACCGCAGGCGTCGTCCGCGGCGACCGGTCCGGACGTGAGGTCCTGTACCGACTCGCGGATGATCATCTCGCCCACATCGTCGTCGACGCTGTCGCCCACGCCCAGGAACCTACCGCCCAGGAATCCACCACCCTGGGAACACCTGAACAGGAAGGTTGACGTCCACCTTGACCTCCGCCCGCAAACCCCTCGTCGGGGTTCGCTCGACCAAGCAGCGCAGCGCGATCATCGCCCTGCTCGACGACACCGAAGAGTTTCGAACGGCTCAGGACCTCCACGACGAACTACGCAAGCGCGGCGACGGAATCGGCCTGACCACCGTGTACCGCACCCTGCAGTCGCTCGCAGAGGTGGGCAGCGTCGATGTGCTCCGCACGGATTCCGGGGAATCGATGTTCCGGCGATGCTCCTCCGGGCATCACCACCATCTCGTGTGTCGCCGCTGCGGATTCACCGTCGAGGTGGACGGACCCGAGGTCGAGCGCTGGGCGCACGAAATGGCAGATGCCAACGGATTCGTCGACGTCAGTCACACCATCGAGATCTTCGGCACGTGCAAGGACTGCGCGCTCGCCGAGGACTGACCGGTCATTTCGTCTCGCCGGCAGAATCTGTCGAGGTGCCGACCACCTCGCGAGCGCTCGCGGCGCCGTCGAGAACCAGCAGGAGCATCGTCGTGAGCGCTGTGTCTTCGAGTCCCGTGATGGGGAAGGAGTAGCGCAGGACGACGTCTGCCTCCGCGTCGCGTTCGATCAGATGCACCGACCCGAACTGGATGGCGTCGGAGGCCGACGCCACCCGGTTGCGCACGTCGTCGCCGAGCGGGAGGTCCCAGCCAAGGATCCCGGTGAGCGACACGACGTCGAGCCCCTCGGTGAGGGTGACCACCTGTGCCGCGAACGGGACGGCACCGTAATCGAATCCAAGGGCGTCGTCGCCGTTCGCCTGGGACGTCCGGAGGTCGACGAACGGGGCGAGCAGGCCCGCTATCCGCTCCCGGAACGCTGTCATTTCACACCCCCGAACCGACGATCGCGGGAGCGTATTCGACGCAGGCTGCCCAGAGGTCACGTCGGTCGAAGTCGGGAAAGTTCTTGTCCTGGAACACCATTTCGGCGTAAGCGACTGCCACAGCAGGAAGTTCGAGATCCTCTGTTCCCCCGACGGGCGAAGAAACAGATCGACGTCGGGCATGTCGGGTTCGTCGAGATGACGAGCCACCGTGGCTTCGGTGACCTTCTCGGGGTCGATCTCGCCGGCAGCGACGCGACGCGCAATCTCTCGTACCGCGTCGGCGATCTCGGCCCGACCTCCGTAGTTGACGCACATCACGAGTGTCATCACGTCGTTGTCCTTGGTGAGCTCCTCGGCGATCTCGAGCTCCTTGATGACACTGCGCCACAGACGCGGGCGGCGCCCGGCCCACCTGACGCGCACACCCATCTCGTGCATCTCGTCGCGGCGGCGGCGGATCACGTCGCGGTTGAAGCCCATGAGGAACCGGACCTCGTCGGGGCTGCGCTTCCAGTTCTCGGTGGAGAACGCGTAAGCAGACAGCCACTTGACGCCCACCTCGATGCTGCCGCACACGGCGTCCATGAGAACGGCTTCGCCGCGTTCGTGACCGGCAGTGCGGGGCAGCCCGCGCTCCTGCGCCCAGCGACCGTTTCCGTCCATGACCAGCGCAACGTGCTGCGGAATCAGCTCGGGCTGGATGATCGGGGCACGAGCACCCGACGGATGGGGGTCGGGTGGGCGGATGGGGCGGTCAGCCGGTCGGTGCGGTTCGCGTCGTCGAATCACGGTCTCCATCCTGCCTGACGCCGGATCCCGGGTTTCCGGCCCCGTGCGGACTGCCGCGTTCGATGAGCGGCAGCGTCCTCAGCTGACGCTCGAGATGCCATTGCAGATGCGCAGCGATCAGACCACTCGTCTGGCTACGCACCGAGTCCGGCGCCGCTTCGCTGATCTCCCAGCGCCCCCTGTTGAGCGCCTCCATCAGATCCAGCACTCCCGGTGCGGGCGTCGCCGCACCCGGCGG
>BBEG01000288.1 GCA_001312645.1 Rhodococcus sp. JCM 9791 | reverse complement strand
GGCAGGGTCTGGATCGGCGCGGCGGCCTCGAGCAGGCGACGTTGCACGGGATAGGGGAGTCGTGCGTTGAGCGTGAGGCCGTACAGGGGTCGGAGTGCGGCGCGGACGAGCGGCAGCGGCAGGTGGGGCATGACGAACGCTAACCCTTCGGCAGGACGCGCGCCGTCACGAACGCGACGACACGCTGGTACGACGGACCGACGAGGCGCACCCATCCGTCGAGCAGTTTCGCGTCGGCGCCGATCAGCACGCGGCCCTTGTTCTTCCGGACGCCGTTCACGATCGTCGCGGCTGCATCCTCGGGGCTGGTGCGGGCCAGCTTGCTGTCGAAGAACTGTGCGAAGGACACCTGATCGTCGCCGTCGGGCACGGCCGCGTTGCGCGCGATCGCCGTCTTGATTCCGCCCGGATGCACGCACGTGACCTGGACGGGATGCTTCGCGACGAGCATCTCCTGCCGCAGCGACTCGGTGAATCCACGTACCGCGAATTTTGCTGCGTTGTACGCACTCTGACCGGGAATGGACAGCAACCCGAACAAGGACGACACATTGATCAAGTGGCCGTCACCAGATGCGATCAGATGTGGGAGAAATGCTTTGGTGCCGTTGACTACTCCCCAGAAGTCCACATCCACGACGCGCTCGAAGTCCTTGAACTCGGTGCGCTCGAACTCGCCGTGATAGGCGATACCCGCATTGTTGTAGACCTGGTTGACCACGCCGAAGCGCTCGACGACCTTGTCCGCGTACTCCATGACCTTCTCGCGCTGCGAGACATCGAGGGCGTCGGCCTGTACTTCGCGCCGAGATCGCGGGCGCGGCGGGCGGTTTCTTCGAGCCCGACGGTGTCGACATCGGACAACGCCAGCCGGGCGCCCTTCGCTGCAAGATTCAGTGCGAGGCGCGCCCGATGCCCGAGCCTGCGCCGGTGATGACGACGACCCTGCCGGTGAATTCACTCATTGTGCTGCGACCTCTCGGGTGAGTTCGGTTTCCGCTGTCTGCCCGGGAACGGGGGCGGGAAGGTCGACGGCGGCGACGCTACGGTACGCCTCGAGGTCGAATTCCTTCGTGATGTTGCGGAATTCGAAGGTGAATCCCGGCCATACCGTGGTGTTGTTGCCGTGCTTGTCGAGGTACCAGCTCGCGCAGCCACCGGTGTTCCACACGCTCGATCCGAGGGCGTGCTGAAGTGTGCGGTTGTAGTCGTTCTGGGCGTCCTCGCGCACTTCGACGGTGCCGATGCGGTGCTGGTCGACGGTGCGGATCGCGTCGACGAGGTAGTTGAGCTGTGATTCGATCATGTAGACCATCGAGGTGTGGCCGAGTCCGGTGTTGGGCCCGACGAGGAAGAACATGTTCGGGAATCCGGCAACGGCGGTGCCTTGTATCCTTGCATGCCGCTGTGGTCGAAGACCTCGGCGAGCGAGCGGCCGTCCTTGCCGAAGATCCCGGCGAATGTGGGGGAGTCGGTGACGTGGAAGCCGGTGGCGACGACGATCGCATCCACCTTGCGGGTGGTGCCGTCCTTCGTGACGACGCCGTCGGAAGTCACCTCGCTGATACCGGAGGTGACCAGGTCGACGTTCGGCCGAGTGAGCGCCGGGTAGTAGGCGTTGGAGATGAGCATGCGTTTGCAGCCGATCTTGAAGGTCGGGGTGACCTTGCGTCGCAGCACCGGATCAGCGATCTGCCGACGAATCTGGGCTCGGGCCGCGAGTTCGAGTGGTTTCATGAAGATCGGGGCCTTGGCGAGACCGATGACCTGCGTCTCGCGAGTCAAGTACTGGACTGCACGGGAGAGGCGCTGGAAGCCCGGTACATAGCGGAACGCGAATCGCTCGGCCTTGGTGTATTCGCGGTCGGCGCGGGGGAGGATCCACGGCGCGGTGCGCTGGTAGACGTCGAGATGCGAGACCTTCCCGGCGATCGCGGGAACGATCTGGATGGCAGACGCTCCGGTGCCGATCACGGCCACGCGCTTGCCCGTGAGGTCGGCGTCGTGGTTCCAGCGCGACGAGTGGAAGATCTCGCCCTCGAAGCCGTCGATGCCCTTGATGTCGGGCAGCGACGGCTCGCACAGCGCACCGACTGCAGAGACGAGGATCTTCGCGCTGAATGCGCCCTTGGTGGTCTGGACGTCCCATCGGAACGTCGTCGTGTTCCAGGTCGCGGAGTGCACGTCGCATCCGAAGACGGTGCGGCGGCGCACGTCGTACTTGTCGGCGACGGAGGAGATGTATGCCTGGATCTCGGGCTGAGGGGAGAACGAGCGGGTCCAGCCGGGGTTGAGGGCGAAGGAGTACGAATACAGGTTCGACGGCACGTCGCACGCGGCGCCGGGGTAGGTGTTGTCGCGCCAGGTGCCGCCCACGTCGTTGCCGCGCTCGAGGACGAGGAAATCCTTGCCCGCGCGGGTGAGCTTGATGGCGGCGCCGAGTCCGGCGAATCCGCTGCCGATGATCAGCGTGTCGACGAGGCGGGGGCTTGTGTCGGCCGCGGTGGTGTCTGTAACCGGAAGACTCATGTAACTCAGCGTAGGTACTTGTTGAGCGCCGGTCAATAGTCTTGTTGACTCTAATTCAGTAACGCTGTTGCATGGAAGGTGTGAAAGGCACCGACACCAAACGAAGAAGGCTCGGACCGGCGGAACGCCGCGCCCAGTTGATCGACCTCGGGATGCGGATGCTCGCCGAACGTCCACTCGATCAGATCTCCGTCGAGGACATCGCCGACGAAGCAGGAGTGTCGCGCGGACTGCTCTTCCACTACTTCTCGTCCAAGCACGAATTCCACGTCGAACTCGTCCGGCACATCAGCCGCGACATGCTCGAATGCACCGCACCGGACGACACCCTCGAACCCTTCGACATGCTGCGCGGCACCATCGTCGCCTATGCCGACTACGTGACCGAGCGCCGCGACACCTACGTGTCGATGCTGCGCGGAACCGCGAGCGGAGACCCGGACATGCGCGAGGTCTTCGAGCAGACGCGCACCGCCATGGTCGAGCGAACCCTTCGATACCTGCCGGACATCGGGATCGAGGCCGGCCCCGCGGTCCGCCTCGCCGTACGCGGCTGGGTGGCGTTCGTCGAAGACATCACCATCGCGTGGCTCCGCGAGCCGACCATCGACCGCGACCAGTTCATCGAACTCGCGGTCGGCGCACTTCCCGCCGTGACCTACGCAGCGGTCGCACTCGGTGGAACGGCGCGAGCCGGGTCGGTCGTCCCGAAGGACGAACCGACCCGGCTCGCATGAGAACCGTCATGCCCTGATCGAGCACGAACGGGGCTTGCTAGCGTTCGAAGGCCTTGTCGAGGATCTCCTGCTGCTCGACCGCGTGCACCTTGCTCGAGCCCGACGACGGAGCAGACATCGCGCGACGCGACACCCGCTTCACACCGGAGAGGTGATCGGGAAGAAGCTCCGGCAGAGCCAGCCCCAGGAACGGCCATGCACCCTGGTTGGCCGGCTCCTCCTGCACCCAGAAGAACTCGTTGGCATTCGGGTACTTGTCGAGCGTCTCGGCGATCCGTCGACGCGGCACGGGGTACAACTGCTCGACACGGACGATCGCGATATCGTCGCGGCCTTCCTTCTGCTTCTTCGCGAGGAGCTCCCAGTAGATCTTTCCTGAGGTCAGCAGCACACGAGTGACCTTGGACCGGTCGGCGCTTCCGTCCTCGAACGGGATCTCTTCGAGAAGCGAGCGGAACTTGCCCTGCGTGAAGTCCTCGACGTTGCTGACCGCAGCCTTGTTGCGCAGCATCGACTTCGGAGTGAAGACCACCAGCGGGCGGCGGATGCCGTCGAGGTGATGGCGACGCAGCAGGTGGAAGTAGCTCGCCGGCGTGGACGGCACCGCCACAGTCATCGAGCCTTCTGCGCACAGCTGCAGCCAGCGCTCGATACGGCCGGAGGTGTGGTCGGGGCCCTGACCCTCATGGCCGTGCGGCAGAAGCATCACGACGTCGGAGAGCTGACCCCACTTGGCCTCACCGGACGAGATGAACTCGTCGATGATCGGCTGGGCGCCGTTGACGAAATCGCCGAACTGCGCCTCCCACAGCACCAGCGCCTCGGGATTACCCACCGAGTAGCCGTACTCGAAGCCCAGGCCCGCGAACTCGGTCAGCGCCGAGTCGTAGACCATGAAGCGGCCACCCTCACCGGAGTTCGCGGCGACCTCGGCGAGCGGGTTGTACTCGTCGCCGGTCTTGCGGTCGATGAGGACCGAGTGGCGCTGTGTGAACGTGCCACGCCGCGAGTCCTGTCCGGCAAGACGCACCAGTGCGCCCTGCTCGGCGAGCGAGCCGAACGCGAGCAGTTCGGCGTACGCCCAGTCGATGTGGCCGCTGCGGGACATCTCGCGGCGCTTCTCGATGACCGGCTTGACGCGTGGGTGCACGCTGAAGCCTCGGGGACGTTCACGAATGCGTCGCCGATGCGGTCGAGCACGCTCTGGTCCACCGCCGTGGTCAGGCGAGGCGCAGGCGTCTGGTCGAGTTCGACGGACTCGGACGGTTCCGGCTGGAACTTCTCGAGTTCGCGGACCTCGTTGAACACCCGCTCCAACTGGCCTGGTAGTCACGCAGTGCGTCTTCGGCTTCCTTGAGCGAAATGTCGCCGCGGCCGATCAGGGCCTCGGTGTAGCTCTTACGGACGCTGCGCTTGGTGTCGATCACGTCGTACATCGCCGGCTGTGTCATCGACGGGTCGTCGCCCTCGTTGTGGCCGCGACGGCGGTAGCAGATCATGTCGATCACGACGTCCTTGTGGAACTTCTCGCGGAAGTCCACGGCGAGCTGCGCAACCCACACGCATGCTTCGGGATCGTCACCGTTGACGTGGAAGATCGGCGCGCCGATCATCTTCGCGACGTCGGTGCAGTACTCGGACGAACGCGAGTGCTCCGGCGCGGTGGTGAAGCCGACCTGGTTGTTGACGACGATGTGCACGGTGCCGCCGGTGCGATACCCGCGCAGCAGCGCCAGGTTCAGCGTCTCGGCGACCACACCCTGACCTGCGAACGCGGCATCGCCGTGCAGCAGCAGCGGCAGGACGGTGAAGCCGCTCTCACCCTTGTCGAGGATGTCCTGCTTCGCGCGGACGAGGCCCTCGAGGACCGGGTCGACCGCTTCGAGGTGCGACGGGTTCGCGGTCAACGAGACCTTGATGTCGTTCTCGCCGAACATCTGGATGTAAGTGCCTCGGCGCCGAGGTGGTACTTCACGTCGCCGGAGCCGTGTGCGGCCGACGGGTTCAGGTTGCCCTCGAACTCCGTGAAGATCTTCGAGTACGGCTTGCCCACGATGTTGGCGAGCACATTCAGGCGACCACGGTGCGGCATCGCGATCGCGACCTCGTCGAGCTGGTGCTCGGCGGCCTGATCGATGATCGAGTCCATCATCGGAATGACGGACTCGGCACCTCGAGGGAGAACCGCTTCTGCCGACGTACTTGGTCTGCAGGAACGTCTCGAATGCCTCGGCGGCATTGAGGCGGCTCAGAATGTACTTCTGCTGCGCAACGGTCGGCTTGACGTGGTGCGCCTCGACCCGTTCCTGCAACCACTGCTGCTGCTCGGGCTCGAGGATGTGTGTGTACTCGATGCCGACGTGGCGGCAGTACGCGTCGCGCAGAACCGACAGCACGTCGCGCAGCTTCATGCGCTGCTGGCCGTGGAAACCACCCACGTTGAACTCGCGGTCGAGGTCCCACAGGGTCAGGTCGTGGGTGGTGACGTCGAGGTCGGGGTGAGAACGGAACTTGTCGCGTACGAACTGCAGCGGATCGGTGTCCGCCATCAGGTGACCACGGTTGCGGTACGCCGCGATCATCTCGAGCACACGGGTGTGCTTGTCGACGAGGCCTTCCGGCACGTCCTTGCGCCAGCGGACCGGCTCGTAAGGGATGTGCAGCGTGTGGAAGATCTCGTCGTAGAACTCGTCGGAGATCAGCAGCCGATGGATCTGACGGAGGAATTCGCCCGACTCGGCGCCCTGGATGACGCGGTGGTCGTACGTCGAGGTCAGGGTCAGCAGCTTGCCGATGCCGATTTCGGCGATGCGTTCGTCGGAGGCGCCCTGGAACTCGGCGGGGTACTCCATCGCGCCTGCTCCGATGATCGCGCCCTGACCGTTCATCAGACGCGGAACCGAATGCACGGTACCGATGCCGCCCGGGTTGGTCAGCGAGATCGTGACGCCGGAGAAGTCCTCACCGGTGAGCTTGCCGTCGCGGGCACGACGGACGATGTCCTCGTACGCCGAGTAGAACTGCGCGAAGTTCATCGTCTCGCAGTTGCGGATAGCAGCAACGACGAGTGAACGCTGCCCGTTCTTGCCGGGAAGGTCGATGGCGAGACCGAGGTTGGTGTGCGCCGGGGTGACGAGGTTCGGCTTGCCGTCGATCTCGGCAAAGTGGTTGTTCATGTTCGGGTACGCCTGGATCGCCTGGACGATCGCGTAGCCGAGCAGGTGGGTGAACGACACCTTGCCGCCGCGCGTGCGCGCGAGGTGGTTGTTGATGACGATCCGGTTGTCGAACATCAGCTTCGCCGGGACGGCGCGGACGCTGGTGGCGGTCGGGATCGACAGCGAGGCGTTCATGTTCTTCGCGACCGCGCCGGCAGCACCGCGGAGAACCTTCTTCTCCTCGGTTGCGGGTGTGGCGGAAGGCGCAG
>BBEG01000287.1 GCA_001312645.1 Rhodococcus sp. JCM 9791 | reverse complement strand
CCGCCGGGGAGCGCCGGGGTCGGCGTGACCGCGACGACGCCGCGCAGGTCATTGACTCCGAACTTTTGTGCCATGCCATCTCCGATGTGAAGGTGTCGTTTCCAATGTCGTCGTTTGACGTCCTAACGGTTCGGGAAGCGCCCCCCGCGCGGTGGCCGCTGAAGGTCAGGAACGGTCGGGCTGGGCAGGAATGATCGCAGCGGACACCAGCCCGACGGCGGGGACCTTCGCCGTGCTGGTGGACCTCCGAACCCGTCACGGCGCGTGGGAGGAGTGGCCCACCCACGCGCCGACCCTCACTGCGCGAGACCCGCCATCCGCGTCATACCGCGGACCCCGAGACCGCCGTCGCTGTTGATGATGGTGCCGGTCACCGCCGAGGTCCGCTCCCGCGAGGCGAGAAGCGCGTATGCCCATGAGTGATCCTCAGGCTGGGCGACGATGCCCAACGGATTGATGCCCTCGATCAAACCCTCGATGTCCGGCACGTCCTTGAGATGTTGGCCCTCGTTGGCCAGAGCAGGGATGCCGCGCAGCTCGGTGATGGTGCCGCCTGGTGCCACGCCGTTGACGCGCACCTTCGGCGCCAGCTCGTACGCGAGCTCGGTCACGAGGCCGCGTACGGCGAACTTCGACGACACGTACAGCGGGCCGCCGCCACCGGCGTAGAACGCAGCGTTGGAGAGGGTGAGAATGATGTCGCCCTCGTTCTCGATCAGCTCGTCGAGCGCCGCCTTCACGCTGAGCAGGTTGCTCTTGACGTTGACGCCGAAGAGTTGATCGAATGCCTCGCTGATCTTGTCCTTGGGCAGTTGCGGAATCTCGGTGAAGTAGTCGAATACGCCGACCACGCAGACGAGCGTGGTGAGCGGCCCGAACGCGTCCACGACGTCGGCGACGGCGCGTTCGTTGTCGGCCATCGACGTGGCGTCGCCTTCCGTCACCACGACGGAGTCGGCGGGCAGTGCGTTACGCAGGTCCTTCACCTTCTCCGGGGAGATCTCGAGGATCCCCACTTTTGCGCCCTGTTGCACGTAGAGCTCGACCACAGCGCGGCCGATACCCGATCCGCCGCCGGTGACGAGCGCCACCTTGCCGTCCAGGAATCCCAAGGGAATCAGTCCTTTCTGAATAGAGCCGACAGGGGGCTCGCTTTGAGTTCCGAGCCCGGTCCGTAGGGCGTGTCGAGCAGCGCCGCGTACATGTCCGGCGTCTGCCAGGTGAGGCTCTCGAGTTGCAGCGGATCCAGATGGGTCTGGAATCTGAGGCGCGGCGAGGTGATGACGAGGCGCTCACCACTGCCGGTGCGGGTGTAGCCGACCTGGATCACCGTGAACTCGTTGGCGATCTGGATTATCGGTTCTCCGCGGTCGTTGTGGATGATGCTCATGTAGGCTCCTCCGTCACATGATCAGGGCGAGGTTGTGTGTCATTATCGTGGTCTGATCAAGCAGCACAACACGTTTGGCGAGACGGAAGCCGTCGCCCGCGCGCCGGAGCACGTCCTTACGTTCGCCCGAGAGGATGTCGTAGGTAGCAACGTCACCGCGGGTGCGGTAGAGCAGCAGGTTCGAGGTAACCTCGAACTCGTCCTCGCTATCGCCCGGCGCGACTTGAACGTTGGTGACGAAGTGCCGTGAGCGCGACGGCGGGTCCTCTGCCCACGCGTACTCGGTCTCGAGGCGCAGCACGCGCATCTCCATCGAGTCCGCGTCGTCGTCCATGTGGGTCATTCCCTCGACGACGTCGGTCACGGCCTCACGCTCCCGGGTGACCCTCAGGGGCACAATGTAGCTCAGGTCCTCGGCGACGAGGTCCATCCATTCCCGGTACCTACCGGCGTCGAGCAGCCCGGCCTCCATGTAGAGCCAGTCGGTGATCTCACGGACGGTGGTGGCCGAGATCTGTGTCTGCGTACTCATGGCCTACGCCTCCGCTTTCGCTGGGGTCTTGGGGGCGGCCGGCGCCGACGTCTCCACCTTGCCGTTGCCGTTGCTGTTGCCGGCGTGCAGCGGTGTGTCCGCGAGCATGAGCTGCATCCAGTATTCGAGGAAGTTGCGCTGGTTGGCCTCGGCGTAGTCCATCGGGTAGGCCTCCCCGGGTCCGGGCCAGTTCGGGTCGGGCTCGTGAACGCCGCGCCCCATCTGGTAGTTGAGCTCCCCTGTCTTGGCGAACTGACCACCCAGAACACGGGTGATACTGCGCCAGTTCTCGGCGTCGTCCTGTTCGAAGGCACCGGAGATCCCGAAGGTGTGCAGGTAGGCCTTGTAGCTCTCGTCCTTGAACCAGTCGGGCGCCTCCTTTTCGACGAGGAAGAACGACATCACCTCCATCTTGTCCGGTCCGAGCGGGTGCCAGAGGCGCAGCGTCAGGAACGGCGACGGCGGGGAGAGGTGATCCCTGGCCATCAGGAAGTTGCCGATCGACAGATTCGGGAACACGGTGCCATGGATGAAGGCATTGGGCCGGAAGATCTCGACCTGCTCCGGCGTGAGCCGACGCCCCAACTCCTCGACGATGTTCTCCGGCATGCCCATGAACTCCGGCAGCGGCATACCCGGCGGCGGACCGATGATGCCCAGGCCGTGACCGTGCTCGGTGTGGACGTGCTCTCCGTAGAGCGCGAACTGCGGGTCGGGCGGGGCGAGCCCCAGCTCGACCATCGAGCGGTGGGTCATCAGGGTGTGGTAGCGTCGCCGACGAAGTTGTCTGCGCCGAGCTTCCAGTTCGCGTCGATCACGTACCGCTGCGGGGCGCCGACGACCTGCAGCCCGGCGTCACTGCGGTCCAGAACAATATCGAGGTAGAACTTCATATCGCCGAGGTAGTCCTCCAGCGAATCGGCGTTCGGGTCCAGCGAGCCGAAGATCAGGCCCTTGTAGGTGGCCAGGTTCGGCATCGGCCGCAGGTTCCAGTCGGACTTCTTCAGCTGATTGCCGTACGCGTCCTTGCCGGCCGGCACGCCGACCAAACTTCCCGTGTTGCTGTAGGTCCAGCCGTGGTACGGGCACCGGAAGTGTGAGGCGTTCCCCATCTCCGCGCGGCACACCTGCATACCGCGGTGGCGGCAAGCGTTGAGGTGCCCGCGGATTTCGCCGTCCTCGTCGCGGCAGACGATGAACTGATCCTCGGAGATGTACCGCACGACGTAATCACCGCGCTCGGGGATCTCACTCTCATGCGCGAGAAAGACCCACGCGTGACCGAAGACCCGCTCGCGCTCGACGTCGTGCACCTCGGGATCGTTGATGATCGAGGCGGGGACGGTCCAGTTGGACTTCACGTCGTGCAAACCCTTCTGGAGGGTCTGCCGGAGTTCGTTGCTCAGCATGCTTTCGGCTTTCTCGAGTCAGACATTCTCTTTCTCCTTCTGGAAGTGCGGGCCTACGAACCCTGAAAGTGCGGGCCTACGAAGCGAATTCGACCCCGCGCAAAGCCAGCTACTTGACTGACGTTCTACCATGTTAGTATCTTTGCTCACATCGGTCAACTTAATTTTGTGTCGCAGGTCACCGACGACCGGATTGTGTGTCGTGGGCCACCAACAAGGAGAGCGCAATATGACAACACCCGTCCTTTCACCCGAGTGGATGCAGACATACGGCGAGCGTGGAACAACACCGAGGCGACACGCCAGGGACTCAAGAAACTGAGCATGGTCATCGAGTACCGACTCGCCGAGACGAGAGCCGCGCAGGTCAGATCCAGGTGGTCCTCGGCGAGGTCGTCCGGGCGGGCGCCCCGGCTGACGGCGTCAAGCCCGAGTTCGTGCTGACAGCCAATACGGACACCTGGCAGCGCCTCGGCCGGGGCGAACTTCCGGCATCCAAGGCGATGGTCACCCGCAAGGTCAAGTTCCGCGGCCCCATGTCGGTCGCTTTGGCGAACCTTCCATCCCTGGAAGCAGCGATGAAGATGATGGGCCAGATCGACGGCACCGACTGGTCGGTGTGACCGGAAAGCCTCGCGCACGAGGGTGGTGTCCGCCCTGCATCGAGCATCCGACGCGGAACGACAGATGAGGACCGTCCCGGTCGACGCGCGACCGGGACGCCGCCCTGGGCCAGGTCACATCATCAGCATTGGACATGCGCGGGTCGAGTACACACGGCACTCCACCGATGATGCCGAGGGCGCGTTACCTTGCCCTGCCGCAGCGAGGTTGGGACCCGCTGCGGCCCTTGATCATTCCAACCTGAAGCGACGGGCGGGCTGTGCGGACCTCTCGTTGGCGTAGCGCGTGCCCGTGCTCGTCGGCTGCCCACATCGTTCGTCTTTCCCTTGCGCGCGCCGCGGTTGGACGCTGCTGCGTCAGGGCGAAAGGGGTGTGGTCAGCGCCAGTACCCAGGGCTCGCATGAACTGTGGCGCACGCAAGGGGTCGCCGCTCGTCAGCCGGCAACCTTGCCGACGCGTCGTCAGGCGGACGCGGCGCGGGGCATACTGGCCGGCATCACTTTGTACTGCTTGGTCGGGCGGTGCAGGCGCGGATCGCGCATCCACAGCGACACACGATCGCGGTGGGCCATCGCGAAGCGGCAGTACGACACGCCCTCTGCCCGACAGGCGATCTCTTGCACATCGATTGGGAGGCCTGTCGCCTCCGAGGCCCAGCCCGCCGCGTATCCCGCCTGGAGATGGCAGGCCCGGCTGCGGTGCCCGTCGTTCAGCGCCTCTCGCGCACTGAACGAGTTGTCCGACTCCCACAGCACGAGGATGTCCTCGTCGAGCTTGGGCTCCCATAGCAGCAGTTGCACGTCTCCGTAGCCCGCCCATGCGAAGTGGAACGGGCCGGTAAGCACGCGATACTGCGGTTCGGTCATGCCGATCTTGCGGTCCGCGAAGAACGCCGCCGCGTGGCTGAGCCCGATGAGCCGACCGAACCGGTACATCACCGCGGGTGCCAGCTCGGCACCGAGGATCTCGACCAACTCGCGCGGCAGGTCGCTGGCCACGACGTGGGTCGGAACCAGGGCGTGTGGAACGCCGGCGAGCGACACCTGGGCATGGCCGGGGTCGCGCGTGAAGCGCTCCTGGTACTCACACATGTCGTCGAGGGCACGAGCGATCAATGCCGACAGCTGTGTCATGGCTTCTCTCCTCCTCGCCGCGGGGCGGCGACACCCTCCAGGTAGGCGACGAAGCGGTCGCCGCACCGACGGGTGTGCTGCTCTGCGAGGGTCCGGGCGCGCTTGGTGGCACGTCGCTCGAGCGCCTCGAAGATGGCCCGATGCTCGGTTCTGGATTCCGTCATCGACTCCCCCATCTGGTCGCCCGTGAACGGAAGCCGCGCAAGCTGATAGCGCAGCAGCGACCACACGCCCTCGACGTTCTGGATGAGCCGCGGCATGCCGCTACCCTCGATGATCTTCAGGTGGAACTCGTAGTTGAGGTCACCGTAGGCCACTTCGTCCCCATGATCAATGGCCGCTTCCATCCGCTCGAGCACGCCACCGAGCTCAGCGAGCTGCTGGGCGCTCATCGCTTTGGCGGCCACCTCGGCGGCGAGGCCCTCGAGCACGCCACGTATCGCGAACAGCTCGGTGACGGTCGTGGAACTCGGCCGAACAACGCGACACCCGACCTGGGGGATGATCTCCACGAGTCCCTCTGACTCCAGTCGCTTGAGGGCCTCGGACACCGGCGTGCGACTGATCTGCAGCTCCTCGGACAGCGCATAAGTCGAGAGCGTGTCGCCCGGCTGCCAGCGACCGCGGAGGATCTCCGCGGTGAGCTGCTCATACGCTTGACCGCTTCGATTGAGGCGCTGACTGACCATGGGATCCTAGGTGTGCGAAGTGATCGATTCACTCCAGTGTATTGCACCCGTGGACGCGTACCCGATCCGACTAGAATGTTACTACGCTAGCCGGGTACGGTTGATGCCACTGCGGTGTGGTGGATCACCCGAACCCACGCCGACGGCTTGGCCGACACCATGAACGTAACACGCGCCGGAACATCAAGCTCTGCAACGCTTCTTCGATAGTCCACGCCGGGACAACCGAGCCGACGGTAAATGACGGAGTGGGATCTCGCCGAGGCCAGGCGGTCGAGGGCCTCCCGGGTGATCGACGTCCGCGCAGGCATCGTGCGCCGCCGGCACCGGCGCACGATGCCTGCCGAGTCCCACCCTGATCCGTGGACCAGCCGTGTCCACCGACGGGGAGGTCTGTGGCAAACCACCTTCCACTATGTTCAATAGCGCGCTAGCATACTAGTATCAAACACACCTGAGGAGGGTTCATGAAGATTCTGATCGCGACGGAAGAGACACAGGCGGACCCGGCAACCGAGCTGTGGGTCTGCGAGGTCTGTGAAGACGTGTACGACCCCCAGCTGGGTGACCCGGACGGTGGCATCCCCCGGGAACTGCCTTCCAGGACATCCCCGACGACTGGGTCTGTCCGGTCTGCGGGGCGCGCAAGAAGGAATTCCGGAAGCTCAGGCCGGGCGAGGAATACCAGGACGTGAGCGAAGACCTCGTGACGGGAGAGCTGGGATGAACGCTTCCGGCAGCGGCCGCGTCCTCGTCTGCCTCAAGCAGGTACCCGCCCCGGGGGCGGTCGCCTTCGACGAACGCACCAAGCGCATTCGCCGCGATTCCGACGCGCGATCACCAACCCCGCCGATCTGTGTGCTCTCGCGCACGCGCTGTCGCTTCGCGACGCGCTCGGCTGGAGGTGGTCGTCGTCACCATGGGGCCGCCCGCCGCCCAGGCCACCCTCGTCGACGCACTACGCCGAGGCGCCGACCGCGCCGTCCATC
>BBEG01000286.1 GCA_001312645.1 Rhodococcus sp. JCM 9791 | reverse complement strand
CTCCCGGCGCCGCCCACCGCACCCATCGGCGGCGCGACACCGCCACCCCACGCACTCTTTCCGGAGAACAGGAGGTCCGTCGTGGCCGACACCCACCGCATCCACTTCGAACCCGTCGACATCGAGATGGAAGTCACCGAGGACGAGAAGATCCTCGATGCGGCTTTCCGCCAGGGCATCCATCTGATGCACGGCTGCCGCGAGGGACAGTGTTCGGCCTGCAAATCGTACGTTCTCGACGGCGACATCCAGATGGAGCGCTACTCGACGTTCGCATGCAACGATTCGGAGGTCGAGGAAGGGTATGTGCTGCTGTGCCGGGCGCATTCCTTCAGTGATTGCACCATCGAACTGCTCAATTACGACGAGGATGAACTTCTCGGCGGCATACCCATCCAGAACGTCCGCACCACGGTGCGCGCAATCGAACCCGTCACCCGCGACATCGTGTCGCTGCGACTCGAGGCGGTCGAGCCGAATACGTTCGAGTTCAAACCCGGTCAATACTCCGACCTGACAATTCCCGGCACCGAGGAGCACCGGTCGTTCTCGATGGCGACCACACAGTCGACCCCCGGACAGATCGAGTTCCTCATCAAGAAGTATCCGGGCGGCAAGTTCTCCGGAATGCTCGGCGGAGAAGACCCACAGCAGGGCATCGCGGTGGGTGACGACCTCGCGCTCACCGGCCCGTACGGGTCGTTCACGCTCAAGGACGGGCACGTGTTGCCCGTCGTGTGCATCGGTGGTGGCGCGGGAATGGCCCCGATCCTGTCGCTGCTCCGGCACATGACCGAAACCGGGAACACCCGGCCCGTCCGGTTCTACTACGGTGCCCGCACCGGTGCGGATCTGTTCTATATCGACGAGATTCTCGAGCTCGGTAAAGGACTGCGCGACTTCGTATTCGTGCCATGTCTGTCGGAATCATCCGATTCGTTGCCACCGACACTGTCCGAGATCGAGACCGGGATGGTCACCGACGTCGTCGACCGGCGCGAGGACGAACTGCACCGGTGCGAGGTGTATCTGTGCGGCCCGCCGCCGATGGTCGACGCCGCGCTCGAACTCCTCGACAGCCGCACTGTCCCGAAAGACCAGATCTTCTACGACAAGTTCACCAGTCCCGCCTTCGATTGATTCCCTTCAACGACAGGAGCACAGCGAGATGACTGCAACGGCAGAGCCGCAGCGGCGCAGCTTTCCACGGATCGAATTCACTGATGCCGAGGCCGGCGCCCTCGAGTTCCCGAGTTCGAAGAGCCGTACGTACAACTACTACAAGCCCGCCAAACTGCGCGCGACGACGTACGAGGACGTCACCGTCGATGTGCAACCCGACCCCGACCGGCATCTGTCGCAGGCTGGATCTACGGCTTCGGCGACGGTCCCGGCGGATATCCGAAGGAATGGACCGCCGCGAAATCATCCGACTGGCACACATTCCGGGATCCGAACGAAGAATGGGACCAGACGATCTTCCGCAACAACGCGGCGATCGTGCGACAGGTGGATCTGTGCCTGAAGAACGCGAAACGTGCCCGGGCCTACGACGGCTGGAACGCGCCGTGGCTCAACTTCATCGAGCGGAATCTGGGCGCCTGGATGCACGCCGAGAACGGCCTTGCGCTGCACGTGTTCACGTCGATCCAGCGGTCCGGGCCGAGCAACATGATCAATACGGCGGTTGCCGTCAACGCTGCGCACAAGATGCGGTTCGCGCAGGACCTCGCACTGTTCAACCTCGATCTTTCCGAATCGGGGGCAGAGTTCGACGGTTCCGCACACAAGCAGGTGTGGCAGTCGGCGCCCGAGTGGCAACCCACGCGTGAGGTCGTCGAACGGCTCACCGCCGTTCCGGACTGGTGCGAGCTACTGTTCGCAACCAACATCGTGTTCGAGCAGCTCGTCGGATCGTTGTTCCGCAGCGAACTGATCATGCAGATCGCGGCCCGCAACGGCGACTACATCACCCCGACGATCGTGGGCACGGGCGAACACGACTACGACCGCGATCTGTCGTACTCGCGCAACCTGTTCCAGCTGCTGACCCGCGACGAGGAGCACGGCGAGGCAAACAAGGCACTGTTCGCCACCTGGCTCGAAACATGGGTACCCCGGTGCCTCGACGCAGCACGAGCGCTGCAGCCCATCTGGTCGCAACCCGCAGACCGGGCAGTCACGTTCACCACGAGCCTCGAGGCCGCTGAAGACAAATTCCGTTCCCTGCTCGACGACATCGGGCTCGACACACCGAAGGAGCTGGACCGATGAGCATGAATTTCGGATCCGCCACCGAGTTCTCCAACAAGTGCGGTGTCACGTTGATGAACACGCCGATCGGTCGTGTCGTCGCCGATGTCATGGGCACCAAGGACGGTGTGGAGCTGACGGAGTATCCGTCGATGATCCGCGTCGACGGCACGAAGTTGCTCGAATTCGACTACGACGAACTCACCGACGCTCTCGGCTCCGAGTTCGACGGATCGGTGTTCGAGGAGATCAGCTCGACCCACTACGGACGCATGGTACATCTCGACGACAAGACGATGCTCTTCGCCAGCCCCGAAGACGCCGCCGAGTACATCGGTTTCGACCTCACCGTGCACTGACGGTACCGACTGCATGACCAACAGCCCCCTGCAGTTCCCGACAATCGAGCGAGGCACAAGATGTACAAGAAGGACGGTCAAGAGTACTTCATCGTCGATGCCCACATTCACCTCTGGGACGCAAGCGAACCCAACCTGAAGAACATCCACGGCAAGCAGTTCATCGATTGTTTCTACGACTACCACCGAAACCTCAGCCCCGAAGAAGAGGTGTGGGATTACGATCTCTACACCAAATACAGTGCCGACAGGCTCATGAAGGACGTCTTCGAGGATGGCTACGCAGATCATGCGATCTTCCAGGCCACTCTGCTGAACGACTTCTACCACAACGGCTTCGGACGTACCGAAGAGTCGTTCGCGTTGGCGCAGAAGCATCCCGACAAGCTCACCTACAACCACGCGTACGATCCGCGGAACGAGAAGGCCGGACTCGAACAGCTTCGGCGTGACGCGGAGCGGATGAACCTGCAGGGCGTGAAGCTGTATACGGCCGAATGGTTCGGTGATTCACGCGGATACAAGCTCGACGACAAGTGGTCCCGGCGCTACCTCGAAGAGTGCATCGAGTTGGGCATCGAGAACGTCCATGTCCACAAGGGCCCCACGATCCGGCCACTGGACAAGGATTCGTTCGACGTCGGCGACGTCGACAAGGTCGCGACCGACTACACGGATCTGAAGTTCATCGTCGAGCACGTGGGCCTGCCGCGCCTGGAAGATTTCTGCTGGATCGCCACGCAGGAGTCGAACGTGTACGGCGGTCTGGCCGTGGCTATTCCGTTCATCCATACCCGGCCTCGCTACTTCGCGCAGATCATGGGTGAACTCCTATACTGGATCGGCGAGGACAAGATCCTGTTCTCGAGTGACTACGCGCTGTGGACACCGAGATGGCTGATCGAGAAGTTCGTGGACTTCCAGATCCCCGAGGACATGACCGAATACGCACCGATCACCCTCGAGCAGAAGAAGAAGATCCTCGGTCTCAATGCAGCGGCGCTGTACGACATCGACGTACCGAAACACCTCCGGCTCGACGAGCCGGCGGGGCAGAGCGGAGTCGAGGTCGCCGCGGGAGCGAAGGAAGCTGTGGCGTCATGATTCGGGTCGGCGTCACGGTGGACGAGGTCATGGAGGCACTCGCAACTGTCGTCGACCCCGAGCTCGACGAGCCGATCACCGACCTGGCTTCGTCCGGTCGGTGATCCTCGACGATCGCGGAGTGACGATACATCTGCGCCTTCCCACCTCGTTCTGTTCACCGAACTTCGCATATCTCATGGCTTCCGACGCACAGGATGCCCTGCGTCTGATGCCCGAAGCAGGTGAGGTCCGGATCCTGCTCGACGACCATCACGACAGTGACAAGATCAATGCGGGTCTCGCCGCGGATGCCGGATACCGCGGTACGTTCGGTGTGGAGGCCGGCGACAGCCTCGACGACCTCCGTCGGATCTTCCGCCGCAAGGCGCACACCGCTGCGATGGAACGCTGCATCGAGAAACTGTTGAAGCAGACGGGTCTCGAGGTCGACGACATCTTCGCGCTGACGTTGAGCGACCTTCCCAAGGGGCCCGAGAAGTCGGCGCTGCTGCGCCGGCGCATCGGCATCGGGTTGAGCGTCTGCCCCGCCGGACGTGTCTTCGTCGACGACGACGGAAAACCCGTCCCCCGCGACGCTGTGCCCATGCGGTTGCGCTTCGCCAAGTCGGTCCGGATCTCGATGGAGGGCAATTCGCATTTCTGCCGCGGACTGCTCGCCACCCGGTACGGCGACAACGATGCGTCGGTCACTCGAATTATCGATGCCCGAACAACTTCCATCACCGCCAGGAGGGTTTCATGAAGGCCGTGCAGGTCGTGGGTTACCACACCGAACTGCAGTTGACCGACGTTCCGGAGCCCGAGATCGAGAGCCCACTCGATGTCATCGTCCGCGTCGGCGGCGCCGGGGTGTGCCGCACCGACATCCACATCCTCGAAGGTCAGTGGGAGGAGAAGAGCGGCGTCGAACTGCCGTACACGATCGGTCATGAGAATGCGGGCTGGGTGCATGCCGTGGGCAGTGCCGTCACCAATGTCGCTGTGGGGGACAAGGTGATCCTGCACCCGCTCATCACGTGCGGGCAGTGTCGAGCGTGCCGTTTCGGCGACGACGTGCATTGCGAGAACAATCAGTTCCCGGGCATCGACACCAATGGCGGCTACGCAGAGTATCTGCGCACCACGCTCGGAGCGTCGTCCGCATCGACGACTCACTCGAGCCCGCCGACGTGGCTGCGCTCGCCGACGCGGGACTGACCGCGTACCACGCGGTGGCGAAGACCGCCAAGGCTCTTCGCCCCGGCGATGTGTGCGTGATGATCGGTGCCGGCGGTCTCGGCCACATCGGAATCCAGGTGTTCGCTGCGATGTCGGCGGCGACACTGATCGTGGTGGACCGCAATCCCGACGCAGTCGCACTCGCCGGTGACATCGGCGCCGATCATGCAATCGTCACCGACGGCACGCACGTGCAGCAGGTCCTCGACCTCACGGGCGGCAAGGGTGCGGAGGCCGTCGTCGACTTCGTCGGTGAAGGCGGATCGACGAAGGAGGGTGTCGCAATGCTGCGACGGGCCGGAAACTACTACGTGGTCGGGTACGGCGAGAACATCGACATCCCCACGATCGACGTCATCTCCACCGAGATCAACTTCATCGGCAACCTCGTCGGCTCGTACAACGACCTGCAGGAACTCATGGCACTGGCTGCGCAGGGCAAGGTCACGCTGCACACCACCAAGTACCCGCTCGACCAGTTCCAACAGGCCATCGACGACCTCGACGCCGGTCTCGTCCGGGGCCGCGCAATTCTCGTTCCCTGAACCGCTCGCTCACCCACGGAGGACACGAATCATGGCAAAAGACCTGCGGTTCAACCAGGAAGCCCGGTTGCTGCTCGAGTACGGTGTCAATGCCCTCGCCGACGCGTCAAGGTGACGCTCGGCCCCAAAGGACGTAACGCCGTGCTCGAAAAGCTCACGGGACCACCGACGATCACCAACGACGGCGTGACCATCGCCCGCGAGATCCAGTTGCGCGACCCGTTCGCGAACATGGGTGCGCAGCTGGTCAAGGAAGTCGCCATGAAGACCAACGGCAGCGTCGGGGACGGCACCACCACCGCCACCGTCCTTGCGCAGGCGATGGTGCGCGAGGGCCTGCGCGCGGTGGATGCGGGTGCCAATCCGATGCGGGTGCGGCGCGGGATCGAACGCACGGTTCCGGTTGTCGTCGACACTCTGCGCTCGAATTCGGTCACCGTGTCGGAGCAGCGAGACCTTCAGCGCATCGCAACACTGGCCGCGAGCGACGACGACGCGATCGGCGAAGTGATCGCCGAGGCCGTCGCCCATGTCGGGCGCACCGGGATCGTGACCACCGAGGAATCCGACACGCTCGGCATGTCCGTGGAGGTCGTCGACGGAATCGAGTTCGACCACGGCTACATATCCGGATACATGGTCACCGACTTCGAGCGCATGGAGTCCGTGCACGAGAACCCGGTGGTTCTGCTCACCAACAAGAAGATCTCCCAGGTGCAGGACATCATGCCGACCATCGAAGCCGCCAAGCGTGCCGACCGGCCCCTCGTCGTGTTCGCTGAGGACGTCGACGGCCCCGCATTGCAGCTGCTCGTCGGGGGCAACATGCACAAGACGATGCAGTCCGTCGTCGTGCGTGCGCCGGGGTTCGGGCACCGCCGTGTCGCTGAGCTCCAGGACCTCGCGGTCGCGCTCGGTGGACATGTCATCGCCAAGGATACCGGCGTCGAACTCTCCGAGGTGGGGCTCGAACACCTGGGCTCGTGCGACCGCATCACCGTCACCGAGAACGACACCACGATCGTCGGCGGCCACGGCGACACCGTGCTGCTGGACTCGCGGATCGGACAGCTCGAGACCCAACTCGGACGGGCACGCCTCGATGCCGACCAGGACGCCCTGCAGCTGCGTCTGGCTCGGCTCACGGGCCGTGTCGCGGTGATCAAGGTGGGCGGTGCCACGAGCGTCGAACTCAAGGAACGCATGCTGCGCGTCGAGGATGCTCTCGCCGCCACCCGTGCCGCCCTCGAGGAGGGCATCGTCGCGGGCGGGGGCACGGCGCTGGGCCAGGCACACCGTGCTCTGGCGGACCTCGA
>BBEG01000285.1 GCA_001312645.1 Rhodococcus sp. JCM 9791 | reverse complement strand
TTCGCGAATAAATTCGCCGAAGCCGTCCGGGTCCGGTACCACGCTCTGGTAGCAGGCCACCAGGTCGATCAACCGCCCGTCTCCCGTGTACACCGCGGGCTGTTCGGGCGTGCGGGTCGCCCCAGGCGACCGCTGCACCCCCGCTCCGAAATGCCGATAGCAGCGCACATAGAAGACCGACGCATCACCCTGCAGTTCGCGAATGGCAGCCAGGGATGCAACGGGGTCTTCCGGTGGGCATTCGAGCGGGTGGAAGTCGACAAGGTCGGCCGCGACGACGCCGGGCCAGATCCCGAAGATCATGATTCCTCCTTTAGCTGTATACGTAACCGTACAAGTACGTATACAGCTAGTCGACTACAATTCGGGCGTGCCCACGAATGCGCTCGACAATCCTCTGGTACTGCCCATACTCGGCCTCCTCGTCGAACGATCCCGCCACCCGTACGCAGTATTCAGCGAGCTCAGGCGCCGGTACGACTATCTCCAGGTGCGTAACGGGACCGTCTACACACTCCTGCAGCGTCTGACCGATGAAGGATGGGTCAGTGCGAGCGGCGACGAGCGCATCGCGACGGAATCAGGCGTTGCCGCACTCGCCGAACGTGTCGCACAGCAGCTTCGCAGCTCCGACCTCACCGGAGGACCGGCATTCGTCACCGCGCTCGCATACATCGGAATCCTGCCGCCCTCGGAGGCCGTTGCCGTACTCGAAGAGCGGGTC
This sequence comes from Rhodococcus sp. JCM 9791, assembly GCA_001312645.1. Taxonomy (GTDB): domain Bacteria; phylum Actinomycetota; class Actinomycetes; order Mycobacteriales; family Mycobacteriaceae; genus Rhodococcus. Next base: position 6,114 of record BBEG01000285.1, on the reverse strand, counting down.
GCGCTCATCCACGAAGAAATCCAGCGGCTCGATCAGGCCGTCCACAATTCGGGAGAGCCCGAAATCCACATGATCGAAGCCTACTTCCTGCGCTCACGCCTGAAGCATGACGTCGACTGGCTCGACAGCACCGCGCGACGAATCAAGGTGAAAGAGCTCGGCTGGGTCCGCTGACCCGCATCAACAGCACCGTGCCCCCGGGTTCGAGGCACTGGCGGCATGCCTCTCACGCCAGTACTCCCGTTCGCTCAGGACCGGGGACTCCGGGTGCAGCCGCCGCTGCAGTGCCGCATAGCGCGCGTAGTCGTGGTCGCCCATCAACGCACCGACCCACCACCACACTCGACGGATCGTAGTGATCACGGCGCGCTCCCCTCCTGCCCTCGATCGACGTGCGCATGGGCAGCACCGGGTGCACGTACCTTGCCGGATGCGATGAGTTCGTCCCACTGCTTCTGCAGTTCACGCTCTGCCTGTGTGGGCACGAACCCGGCCGGAGCGAAGATCTTCGACGGCACATCCGGCGACTCCGTGGTGGGCATGCCGCCCAACCGTATCGACCGAATACACACCACCACACCGGCAACGGCCACGATGAGGACGAGAACCGCGAACACGATCGACAGGGTGCCCTGGATGAACGTATTCCGGATGACCGCGTCGATCGCCGCCGGCGACGCCGCCGAGCCGAAGCTGGTTTCGCCCGCGTCCTTCGCGTCGACGAAGGCATTGTGCTGCGCCCAGTAGCCGACCGCGCGGTCGCTGGAGAAGATCTTCTGCCACGACGCAGTCATCGTCACGATGAGATCCCACACCAACGGAACTCCCGGGATCCACGCCCACTTCAGCAGACCCTTCTTGACCACGATGGTGAGGACGATCGTGAGTGCGATCGCGGCGAGCAGCTGGTTGGCGATACCGAACAGCGGGAACAGGGTGTTGATACCGCCGAGTGGATCGGTGACGCCCATGAGCAGGATCGCACCCCACAGTGCGCAGACAACGAACGAGCAGAACCACGCGCCGGGTCGCCACGACGGGTCCTTGAAACGCTGGGCGGGCCCGCCGAAGTTGCCGAGGGAATCCGAGAGCATGAAGCGCGCGACACGAGTACCCGCATCGACGGTCGTGAGGATGAACAACGCCTCGAACATGATCGCGAAGTGATACCAGAACGATTTGAGACTGTCGCCGCCGAACAGATCTGACAGCACATTCGACATACCGAACGCAAGGGTGGGTGCACCGCCGGTTCGGGAGATGATCGACTCCTCCCCGACCGCGGCCGCCGCACCGGCGAGTTGTTCGGGAGTGACATCCGGCGACGAGAGACCGAGACTGTTCACATAGGCCGCGGCGGTTTCGGGAGTGCCACCGGTCAACGCCTCCGGCGCATTGAGCGCAAAGTACAGATGCTGGTCGATGATGCACGCGGTGACCAGAGCCATGATCGCCACGAACGATTCGGTGAGCATCCCGCCGTACCCGATGAGACGGGTCTGCTTCTCCTTCTCCAGCATCTTCGGGGTCGTGCCCGACGAGATCAGTGCATGGAACCCCGACAGCGCACCGCACGCGATGGTGATGAACAGGAACGGGAAGAGCGACCCCGCGAAGGCGGGCCCGTCACCGTCTATCGCGAACGACGTGACGTCGGGCATCTGGATCTCGGGGCGGGCGATGAGAATACCGATCGCGAGCAACGCAATGGTGCCGACCTTCATGAATGTCGACAGGTAGTCGCGCGGAGCCAGCAGCAACCAGACCGGCAGGACCGACGCGGCGAACCCGTAGGCGATCATCAACCACGCGATCGTCACCTTCGACAGGGTGAACCATTCGACGCCCCAGTCGGTTTCGGCGACCCATCCCCCGGCGACGATCGCCAGGATCAGTAGCACGACACCGATCGCCGAGACTTCCGAGACCTTGCCGGGACGCAGGAACCGCAGGTACACCCCCATGAACAGTGCGATCGGAATGGTCATCGCGATCGAGAACAGCCCCCACGGGCTTTCGGCGAGTGCATTGACGACCACGAGGGCAAGCACCGCGATGATGATGATCATGATGACGAAGACGGCGATCAAGGCGGCGATGCCTCCGATCGGACCGAGTTCATCTCGTCCCATCTGCCCGAGGCTGCGTCCGCGACGGCGCGACGAAATCCACAGCACCAGGAAATCCTGGACGCCACCGGCGAAGACGACGCCGACGATGATCCAGATCGTTCCCGGCAGATAGCCCATCTGAGCGGCGAGGACCGGGCCGACGAGCGGTCCGCGCCGGCGATCGCGGCGAAGTGATGCCCGAACAGGACCCGCCGGTCGGTCGGCATGTAATCCTTGCCGTTCTCCAGGACCTCGGCGGGTGTCGCGCGATCGTCGCGCGGCTGCACGATCTTGCGCTCGATGAACTTGGCGTAGAACCGGTATGCGACAAGGTATGTGCACACCGCTGCGATCACGAACCAGACCGCGTTGATGTTCTCACCGCGGACCACCGCGATGATCGACCATGCGAATCCGCCGATGACCGCCAGGACCACGAAGACGATGCGCGCCGTGGCGGACATCGGGGTCCGCTCGACGACACCGACGGGCGGCAAGTCCGGTCCGTACGCAGGTATTCGATGTTCGGGTCGGTTTGCGGCGCCGGGTCGACGGCCATCTCGGCTCCTCACCAGAGCGACCCGGAGCGGCAACCGATGCGCCCCGACGGCTCTCGACAACGTGCACAGTTCTGGCTTGCGTGACGCTACCCGCGGACGGGTGAGAAGGAACCGAAATCACGGATTCGGCGATCGGCAAACCTCAGCCGCGCGCCGCGATCCTCGCCTGGACTTCGGGACGGCGCAAGGGAGGCACGGTCGGTGGGGGCTGTCGTCGCTCGGGTAGGAGGTCGAGCAGCCTGGTGGTCGTCGCGGTGACCTCCGCGACGGCCTGCTCGAACGGCTCGCGGGTGGCATCGGACAGTTTATGAATTCCGCTGACCTTACGGACGTACTGCCGAGCGGCCGCCTCGATCTCTTCGGCGGTCGCTACCGGCTCGAGCCCGCGCAGCTCCGTGATGTTCCGGCACATACATTCGAGGGTAGACCTCGTCGTCGAACCGGCCCAGAGAAAACGCGCGCCCGTCCGCTTCCTGCGGCTGCGATTGCAGCCGCGGGAAACTGACGGGCGCGCGAGTAGTACCGAGCAGCCGAACTCAGAGGCGCTCGATGATGGTGACGTTGGCGGTGCCGCCACCCTCGCAGATGGTGAGCAGGCCGTAGCGTCCGCCGGTGCGCTCGAGCTCGTTGAGCAGGGTTGCCATGAGCTTGGTGCCGGTCGCGCCGAGCGGGTGGCCGAGCGCGATAGCGCCGCCGTTGACGTTGACCTTGGCCGGGTCGGCGCCGATCTCCTTGATCCATGCGAGCACGACGGGCGCGAACGCCTCGTTGATCTCGATCAGGTCGATGTCGTCGATCGTGAGACCGGTCTTCTCGAGCGCGTACCGGGTGGCCGGGATCGGGGCGCTCAGCATGAAGATCGGGTCGTCGCCACGAGCACTCATGTGGTGAATCCGCGCGCGCGGCTTCAGACCGTGCTTCTTCACTGCCTCGTCGGACGCGAGCAGCAGCGCGCTGGCGCCATCGGAGATCTGGCTGGCGACGGCCGCGGTGAGTCGTCCACCCTCGACGAGCACGTTGAGCGAGGCCATCTTCTCGAGGCTGGTCTCACGCGGGCCTCATCGGTGGTGAACTCACCGACCGGGACGATTTCCTTCTCGAAGCGTCCCTCGGCGATGGCCGCCTTGGCGCGCTCGTGGCTCTGCAGAGCCCACTGCTCGAGGTCCTCGCGGGTGATGTCCCACTTGTCCGCGATCATCTCGGCGCCGCGGAACTGCGACACTTCCTCGTTGCCGTAACGCTCGGTCCAGTCCTTCGACTCGGCGGTCGGGGTGGTGAAGCCGTACTGCTGACCGACGACCATCGCGGCGGAGATCGGGATCTGGCTCATGTTCTGCACGCCGCCGGCGATGATGAGGTCGGCCGTGCCGGACAGGATCGCCTGCGCCCCGAATTGGATGGCCTGCTGGCTCGAGCCGCACTGACGGTCGACGGTGACACCGGGCACGTGCTGCGGCAGGCCCGCGGCCAGCCACGACATGCGTGCAATGTTGCCGGCCTGGCCGCCGATCGCGTCGACGCAGCCGAAGATGACGTCGTCGACGTCCGACGGGTCGATGCCGGTGCGCTCGACGACGGCCTTGATGACGTGCGAGCCGAGGTCGATCGGGTGAACGGGAGCCAGGCCACCGTTCTTCTTACCGATCGGAGTGCGGATCGCATCGACGATGTACGCCTCGGTCATTGTTGCTCCTTATGCGGGGTTCGGGTTCGACAGTCCATCGAGAACGATGGAAAGGTACTGCTGCGCAACTTGTTCGACACTGAGCGCTCCGCCAGGCCGATACCAGCGCACCGCGACCCACACCGTGTCGCGGAGAAAACGGAAGACGACGTCGACGTCCACGTCGGGTCGGAATGAGCCTTCGGAGATTCCGCGCTCGAGCACACCCACCACAGTGTGCGGAATTCGGTGTTGAGTTCGGCGATGTAGCGAACCGGTCGCCGTCGAGATGCTTGGCCTCGTCCTGGTAGATCGCGACCGCAGCGTGCGATCGGTCGATCGATTCGTAGGACGTGGTGACGAGCGCTTCGAGCGTCGCGCGGGGATCGAGCCGGCGGCCACGATCTTGCGGTATCGATCGAACAGGTCGTCGAGGAAACCTCGCAGGATCTCGTCGACCATCGACTCCTTCGAGTCGAAGTGGTGGTAGAGGCTGCCCGAGAGGATCCCCGCGGCGTCGGCGATGTCACGGACCGTGGTGGCGCGGACACCGCGTGACGCGAAGAGATCGGCCGCGAGGTGGAGCAGTTCGGCGCGGCGGCCGGTCTTCGCTGAGTCGTCGCGAGGTGGGGTCATGGGAAGAAAGCCTTTCGAACTTCTGGCCCTGTCGAACTGCTAGGCCCGCTGCGAGGAGACCGACACGATTTCGCCGGTCAGGTAGGTGGTGTAGTCGCTCGCGAGCATCGCAATCGTCGCCGCGATCTCCCACACCTCCGCCGCACGACCGTACGCTTCGTCGGAGGCGAGCTTGTCGAGCAGTTCCTCGCTGGTGACCTTCGCGAGGAAGGCGTGACGTGCGATGGACGGGGCGACGGCGTTGATGCGCACGCCGTACTCGGCGGCTTCGATCGCCGAGCAACGGGTGAGTGCCATGACCCCGGCCTTCGCGGCCGCGTAGTGCGCCTGCGAATGCTGGGCACGCCACCCGAGGACCGAGGCGTTGTTGACGAGGACGCCACCGTGGCCGGCCGACCTGAAGTAGCGCAGTGCGGCCCGTGTCGCACGGAAGGTGCTGGTGAGAGTGACGTCGAGGACGCGATCCCACTGGTCGTCGGTCATGTCGACGACGGGGGTTTCTCCGCCGAGGCCGGCGTTGTTGATCAGCGTGTCGATTCGGCCGAGCTTCTCTGCTGCACCGACGATGAGCGCGTCGACCTGCTCGGTCGACGACACGTCGCACACGATGGAGTGCACCTGCTGCTCGGGGAACTCTGCGGCGAGCTTGTCTGCGGCCTCACCGAGGCGACGCTCGTGGAAGTCGGAGACGAGCACGTCGGCACCTTCGAGCAGGGCACGTCGGGCCGACGAGAAGCCGATACCCGTTCCGGCGGCCGCGGTGACGACGACCTTCTTTCCGGTGAGCAGCCCGTGGCCCGGAGTTTCTACCGGGGGGACCGACAGGGGTGAAGTGGTCTGGGGCGTGGTGGTCACGGACGAGCCTCTCGGGGAAGGCCGAGCACCCGCTCGGCGATGACGTTGCGCTGGATCTCGTTGGATCCGCCGTAGATGGTGTCGGCGCGGGTGAACAGGAACAGGCGCTGCCATTCGGCGAGCTCGAGGTGTTCCGGGTCGGTGATGTTCGACGGTGTGCCCGCGTGATCGTGGTCGGGGCCGACGAGCGACGCGGCGCCCTGGGCTTCCATGGCGAGGACACCGAGGTCGCGGTGCCAGTTGGCCCACAGCAGTTTGGCGACCGACGCCTGGCCGGGATCGGCGTCGC
>BBEG01000284.1 GCA_001312645.1 Rhodococcus sp. JCM 9791 | reverse complement strand
CGCGCCGGAGAACCCGTTCCCCGCCGGCCTGCGCGATGCCGTCGCGGTCTACGAGGAGCTGGAATACACGACGAACGGGCCGATCGTCGTCGCCGGCGATTCGGCGGGTGCCGGTCTGGCCGCCGCGGTTGTCGCCGCAGTGGACACCAGCGACGTTCGTACCCCCGACGGGCTGATGCTACTGTCGCCGTGGCTCGATCTGCACTGTTCGTCGCCGTTCTACGAGACCGCGAGCGACATCCTCTTCCCGCTGGTGACTGCGGAGTCGGCGCGGGACGACTATCTGCAGGGCGCCCCCGCAGGCAACCCGTTGGTCTCGCCGTTGCTGGCCGACCACACCGGCTTCCCGCCCACTTTGATTCAGGTCGGTGGCAACGAGGCGCTCGTCGGCGACGCTCTCGGTCTGACTCGGGCGCTCGCCACCGCGAACGTCACATGCACGCTGGAAGTGATTGCGGGTCAAGGGCACACGTGGCCGCTGATCTATCCTGATCATGGCGTTTCCATCGCTTCGGTCGGGTCATGCGTCCGGTTCGTCCGGTCGATGCGGTAGGCATCTTCCAGGTGTCTGCGTTTGTGGTCCAACCGCGTGCGATCCGCAACGACGTGCGGAAATATCCCTTCGACCAGGTCGCAGAGGCATATCGAGACTTCGAGCAAGGCCGTGGGGGTCAGGGTTCGTTCGATCCGGTCTGCAGCGTCCGCACGACCGCGGTGAGTAGAGCGTCGCCGGCGCGCACGTCGTCGTCGAGTGCGTTGGCGACGGCGGTCGCTTCGGCTGTGAGGATGGTTGCGTCGGCGTCTCCGAGGCTCGCGACGATGCGGTCGTAGACGCGGCCACATTCCCGGGCGACGTGCGCGATGCGTTCGTGTGCGCAGCCCGGGGTGCAGACTCGAGGAGCCGCACCTTCGATAAGGCCGAGTGCCTTCCGGAACTTGCCGTCATCCCAGTAGCCGGCTGATGTCCAAAGCCATTCCATCAGCTCATGGTGGTCAGGGATGCTCGCGTCGCAGTCGTCGTGAGGTTCAGTGCCCGGATCCTCGTCCGGGGTTTCGGTCAAGGCTTCGGTGATTTCGCTGGGGCCCGCGCTCATCGGGTCGAGATCGAGGATTGTGCGGAACACGATGCCGGTCGCGAGGCCAGCGCAAGCTTTCGTTCGTCTTCGCTGAACGGCTCGGACAGCACGCTCGGATTCTCGAAAGCCCCTTGTATCCAGCGTTCGAATTGCTTCAACCGTAGGTGATCGCATTCGCCTCCGGCATTCCGGCGTTGCGGTGATATGCACCGGCGGCATCGCGGGTGGCACCCCACGCCATCCGGTCCAGATGCCCGATAGGGAACAGCTCTGCGCCACGAGCCACAGCAACACGCAGCGCCTCTCCGTGCGTCTCGGTCAGGTCCGGGAGGTTGTGCTCGCCGAGCATGTGAACGAAGTATCGTCCGGCTTCCTCTGCGACGAGATGCTGTGCGAGCTCGGCAAGTTCGGTGAGCTCGGTCGGGTGCATGCGATTCGGGTCCAGCTGGGCCAGAAGGACGTCGACGAAGCGCTCGATTCGGTCTTCGACGGGCCCGTCGCCGGGGACGAAGAAGCGTGTGCGGTTGGTGTAGAAGCCTTCACCGAGAACGGTTTCGCTGTCCCAGGAGAACGCAGTGACCGGTGAGGTCGGATGGACCTGGAGGAGCCCTCCCTGCCAGGCGGCGATGAAGAAGTCCTTGCTCAATGATGCGTTCGGGGCGATCGTCTGATCGTTGATCTCGATGGGATAGATCAACCCGCCTGTACTGCCGACTGCGTGAATCACCGCTAGAGCTCCGAGCTTCGCCTGGAGCGAGCGTCGGCGAGGAGTAGCTCCAGATCTTCGGACTCCACCGGGTAGCGCCGTGAGATCACCTCGCGTCGTGCCTGTTCGAGAGCCCCTTGCCCTCGTACCTCGAGCGCTCGTGGGGCGTGTCCATTGAGCGCGCGGGGATTGAGGATCCTCGCAGCCTGATCGTCGACACGCGTGTTGCATCGTCGGCACTCGACTGCCTTACCGACGAGGGCATCGGCGAGTGCTTGTCGGGAGGTCAAGACCAATTCGCCCTTACACGATGCGCACCAGTATCCGAGCAGTGTCGCAGCTACGGCCGCGGCCGCCGCATAGTGCGCTCCGCCCGACCACATCTTGTAGGGAAGTGCGCTGACGCTCTGCTCCCAGATCGGCTCGCCGGTTTCGGGATCGAGCCCTGCCAGCCGCCAGTACGCGATCCCGACGTCCTGAAGCGCGGTGGGCGCGTAGGCGTTGATTTCGAGCCGGAGGTTGGGATCAGCGGGCGGGCGAGCGTAAGGCATGCCGGATTGTAACGGCACGTTTCGTCGATCCGGTATGTCGAATCCCATTCGATGACGGTGGCACGGGAGCCCGAAATACAACCTTCCGGTGGGACGGGACAGGGGTCCCTGCGAGCCGGCGCCGATCAATGCGGGCTCGGGGACGGAGTGGACCTTCACCCGGCTGCAGGTCGTGGGATATGCTCCGCGGCGATGGCTACCGGGACGGCATTGCTCCACACACAGATCGGCGACCCGGCGCTCCATTGAGCGCCGCGCGGGCACCGCCTCAGTCGTGTTGATCAGGATTGATACATCAACCACGACAGGAGAATTCATGCCCATCAAGGCGTTGCAGATCCCCACCTCGGACGGCGAAGCGGACGCGTTCGCCGCCTTCCCCGACCACGGTGAACGGCACCCGGGGGTGCTGATGTACGCGGACGGTTTCGGCATCCGACCTGTGCTGCGAGAGATGGCTCGCGAACTGGCCGGGCACGGGTACTACGTGCTCGTCCCCAACTTCTTCTACCGGCACGGCCCGACGCCGGTGATCGAACTGCCCGCCCACATCGGAGCAGACGCCCGACCCGCAGTCTTCGGCCGGTTGATGCCGTTGATCGAAGCGCATACCACCGAACGCATTCTGCGCGACGCCGATGCCTACCTCAGGTTCCTCACCGCACAGCCCGAGGTCAGTGCAGGGCCGGTCGCGGTGACCGGCTATTGCATCGGCGGGCTCCTGGCAACGCGTACCGCAGCGGCTTACCCAGGCCAGGTGGCCGCACTCGCGGCATTTCACGCCCCTGTGGGTGCCGTCGAGCCCGAGTTCCTCGCCGAGATCAGTGCCCAGGCCCATTTCGGGAACGCCGAAAGCGATGTGACGCCTGAGGGTCTGGATGAGCTCAACCGGGTGCTGGACGCCGCGAACGTCGACTGCACCTCTGAGATCTACCCGGGCACCGTCCACGGGTTCACCATGTCCGACACCGACGACTTCGATCCGGCGGGCCTGCAGCGACACTGGGACCGTCTGCTCCCGCTCCTCGCGCGCACACTCGTCGATCGCTGACGCTCCGCCGTATGCATCCATCGGGAAGTACCCGATTATCATCTTCGAACCATGTTCTGGCTGGAGCTGAGTGACGATAGTTCTGGAAGGGGCCTTGTGCAGAAACTGATGTACGCCGTGTGGCGGGATTCTGGAGGAACACAGCGGCCGGATGTCGGCCAGTACCAGTACTTTCATCGACCTCGCGGCCGGTCTCGATGTGCTTCCGACCAGTTCCTTCCTGCGCCGCGATCCGTTTCGGTAACCCGCTGACGTCCGTTCCAGTAGCGATCGATGGACGGATGGAGCAGGAGCCTGTCGGGGCATACGCCGCGCCGACAGAGCTCCCGGTTCTGCTCCAATGGGGGGCGGAGCAGAACTCGACCACATCACGGCAAAAGACGTGTTGGGGTCTGCCGCTCCGAACAGGGGGATGTGGAGCAGCGCCCCGACCGTAGCAATCGATCTTGATATGCGCCACCCCCGCGAGCTCCCGCCAGCCTCCAGAAGCATGCCGCATCACCTGCCCGAAAGGCAGGCGGCGTGTTCGGTGTAGCGACGCCGTACTGTGAGGGCGATACATGCTGTATGGGAGTAACAAGCGATTCGCCCGGTATGTCTACCGGCATGGAGGATGGTGTTTCGGTGTTGTCGTTCGAGTCGACGGTGCCGCGTCGATATGTCCACCGCCAGTCCGTATCGGAGGTCTTCCTCACCGATTGCGTCAACGTCGACTCAGTGCCTGACCAGTTCGTTCTGGGCGCGCAGTGGCCACGCATGCACTGCTTCTACCGCGGCCGGGCCGGCCGGTACGATCCGATGCTCCTCGCGGAGACTCTGCGTCAATGCGTGATCTACTTGGCGCACACTCGCTATCGGGTCTCGCTCGACAAGCGTTTCGTCATGCAGACGATCGAAATCGACGCTGAGCTGGATCGGCTGGGAATCGGTGAGGGAGCTGCCGAGGTCGCCGTCACCGTCACGGTGTCGAACGTGCGGCGGCGGGGCTCACAGATCACCGGCCTGAGCGCGGCCCTGACGTTCGCGGTCGCAGGCCGCCGTGTCGGGTCAGGCTACGGCCGTGCCTCGGTCTCACTGCTGTCGAGTACGACACCGTTCGGTGGGGTGCGGCCGGACCGCGCGCGATCGGACCCGTGCCCGACGGTGCACTCGTCGACCCGGCTTCGGTAGGGACGCCCAGCGGGGATGTCGTCATCGGAGCGACATCACGACGAGGACGATGGCAGGTGCTGCCCGATCTGTCCCATCCGGTGTTGTTCGACCATCCGTCGGATCATCTGCCGGGCATGCTTCTGCTCGAGGCTGCGCGTCAGGCGTCGCGAGCGCATTTCGGGGTTCCGGATGTGGATCTGGTGTCGATGAGCGTGCAGTTCCACCGGTTCGTGGAACTCGACACTCGAGCCGAGGTGGTTGTCTCGGGCATCGATGGTGAGCCGGGGCGTGTGCACGTCGTACTCGAGCAGTATGGAACCTCGATGGCCGCAGCGACCCTGACGTTGGCTTCTGAGGTCGGTGCACCTCCTATGTCCGGGATCCGGCCCGGTGCATAGAGGTGTGTCAGGCCATCGCTGGATCGCGAGCCCAGCGGGCCTGTCGGATCTTGTCACTGTCGAGTCGGCGGTCGGGTGCCAGAATGCCCGGCAACAGGAACTGCCACATCTGGTCGATCCGCTGTTCGAGGTCGGCACGTCGATCGAGCACATTCGAGACCATCTGGACCCCGGTGAACGCGGAGATCACGAATCGGGCCAGCGTCGGTGGTTCGATCGTGGGCAGAAGATCGCCCTCGGCGATCGCGATCTCGGAGAGGTGCCGGCAGGCTTCGATCCAGTCCTGGTACGGCCCCGGCTTGCCCGGTGCGGTGCCGGCGCTGAACTCGAGGGTCAGCCGTATTCCCGCCCGGACTATCGGATCATCGACGATCTGTCGACCCATTTCGTGGCAGAGCATCACGATCTGCTCGAGCGCTGGGGCGGCGGTGCTGGAGATGGCTTCGACTGCGGCGATGGAAATGGCATGTTGCCGATCCATCACTGCTTGTGCGAGGTCGTCCTTCGACTTGAAGTGGAAGTACAAGGCGCCTTTGGTGAGTCCGCTACTCGCTTCGACGATCTCCCCGAGGCTGGCACGCTCGAACCCCAGTCGATCGAATGTCGCAGCGGCTGCGTCGATGATCTGGTGCCGTGTCGCTACTGCGCGGGCTTGCTTTGCCACACCGCGTGTCCTTCTCTCGATGATGTTCCGAAAGGCGAGTCGTGACGAACCCTGACAATCGGCCTCCCCCGAATCGCACCGTACCAGTCGACGGGAACGGGTGTGCAGGCCACACATCGACCTCGGCATCGACAATGCATGTCGCGGTGGTGGGTGCGAGCGGTTTCCTCGGTGGGGCCGTGCTCGACGCGCTGCTGGCTCTGGGCGTCACGTGCACCGCGATATCGCGTCGTCCGCCTGTACTCGCCGGGTCGTCGATGCGGGTCGCGGCTGCCGATCTGCTCGATCCCGCAGCCCTGACCGCTGCGCTCGCCGGTGTCGACGTGATCGTGCACGCCGCGTCCTATACGGGCTCCGACGAGGCCGGGAGCGAGAGGATCAACGTTCTCGGTACCCGGAACCTGGTGGAGGCTGCAGCTGGGCATCGCATCGATCGAATTCTCTATCTCAGCACTATCGGGGTCTATGGCCCCGGGCCGCACCGGAACATCGCCGAGGGGGAACTCGCACCGAACCCGGTCACTGCGCTGAGCGACAGCCGTCTCGCCGCCGAGGATCTTGTGCGTGCGCGCGGCGGGCTGGTGTTGCGTCCCGGATTCGTCTACGGCCCGGGGGATCGGTGGTTCATGCCCGGACTTGCTCACATCGTGTCCACCCTCGGCGCCTGGATCGACGACGGCGCTGCCCGACAGTCGGTGATCTCGCACCGCGATGTCGGCCGGATCACAGCAGCGCTTGCGACACGGACGCTGCCCGATGAGATGCGTGCAGGCATGCTTCATCTCGCCGAACCGGCTCCGGTCAGCGTCCGTGACCTCGTCCACACCGCTGCTTCGCGGGGGCTGCTCACGCCGCCGACCACCTCGATCGGCTACGACGAGGCGCTACGCCGTGGCGAAGAGCGAGGACTCTCGGAACGCCATATCGACCTGGTCGGGCACGATCATCATTACGCCAGTACCCGCATCTGGGCGCATCTTGCGCTGGATGCCCGTCCCGGATCGTAGCTCCCGCGGCGGTCCGACACCTCTGATGACAACCGTCATTGTCTGCAGCGGGCGACGCAGGGGATGTCGGCGCTGCTGAGAATGCGGTACTCTCTACCCACCGAGCAATACCGGTCGATTGGTATCGTTTGCCGGGGAGGGCATCGATGCATATCGAAACTTGATCGGAAATTGACGGCTGAGAGGCCAGCGGTGGTGAGGTACTAAATCGGGGGGTCCTCACCACCGCTGACTTACGGGTCCG
>BBEG01000283.1 GCA_001312645.1 Rhodococcus sp. JCM 9791 | reverse complement strand
CTTCCGGGTATCCTGCCCACGAGGTCGCCCAGCGGGCCGACCGCGCCGCGGAGCAATTCGACGGTTTCCTGCAGGGTGTCGATGCTCTCGTTCATTCGGATGATGCCCGGTGTGAGACTGGCGAGGGTCTCGGACAGCGACACGATCTGATCGAGTGGGCCGCCCTCGGCAAGTAGTCGTTCGAGGGCGCCGTGCTCGGACAGCAGCACATCGAGGGTGCCGCCGTCGGCGAGCACTCGCTCGACGACCCCGCCGGGCCGAAGCGCGGTGTCGACGAGGCCACCGGGCTCGGTGAGCCGCTCGACGGCGCCGTCCTGCGCAAGCAACCGTTCGAGAGGCCCGTCCGGTGCGGTGATGCGATCGAGGAGACCGCCTTCGGACAAGAGCCGGTCGAGGGCGCCGTCGTCGGCGAGTACCCGGTCGAGCGGTCCGCCGGGCACGGTCAGCCGGTCGAGTGCACCGCCCGGTTCCAGGAGTCGTTCGAGTGGCCCTCCCGGTGCGGTGAGCCTGTCCACAGGGCCGCCGGTCGCGAGGAGTCGGTCGAGTGGTCCACCGGGGCGGAGGGCCTGTCCGAGCCCACGATCGTCCGCGGTCAAGCGAGACACCTGTTGCAGCAACCCGAGCGATCCGCGGGTGTCGTTCAGCCCGACCGCGCCCAGTGCCGAATAGGTCGTCGGTGACACCGCGATGCGTATCGTGCCGATGACCGTTTCCGCGACGAGCAGCGCGGAATCTGCCGCGGCGAGACCTGCTCGCAGCGGCAACGAGAGCGCGGACCCCAGATTCACGGGCTCACTGTAACCCGCGACACACAGGAATCACGTCGGCGATCAGTGCAGGACCTTCAGACCCACCACACACACGACGATCCCGGCGATCAACAGAACCTTGGCGACCGAGGCCGCCTCGGTACCCGTGACCATCGCATATCCCACGGTCAGCGCCGCACCGATGCCTACCCAGATCGCGTACGAAGTACCGATGGGAAGGGTGCGCATCGCATAGGCCAATCCGGCCATGCTGGCTGTCAACGCAACGATGAAGACGATGCTCGGGGTCAGCCGACTGAACCCCTCCGATCTACCCAACGCGGTGGCCCACACCGCTTCGAGAACCCCGGACAGGACGAGGACGATCCATGCCATGACGACCACTCCTGCACCGTCTTGTCGCTGGCCGGGTACGGTGCGCTCGTCCGGGAGACCGAGATGCGGTCACCATCGGTCCAGGCTACGAACTCCGGTCGACGGCGGCAAGGTTCCGGTGGCCGAACTCACCGCCCCCGGTTCCCAGGAAGTTCACAGCGAACGTCCGGACAGGCTCCAGACGTGGACGCGACAATCACCTACGTGACAGACACACCGGAAGCCCGCATCCTCGTCGTCGACGACGAATCGACCATCGTCGAACTGTTGTCGGTGAGCCTGAAGTTCCAGGGGTTCGAGGTAGAGACCGCTTCGAGTGGCGCGGAAGGCCTCGACAAAGCGCGCCGCTTCCGCCCCGATGCGGTGATCCTCGACGTCATGATGCCCGGCATGGACGGATTCGGGATGCTGCGGCGACTGCGGGCCGACGGCATAGACGTACCGGTCCTGTTCCTCACGGCGAAGGATGCCGTGGAGGACAAGGTGTCCGGGCTGACCCTCGGGGCCGACGACTACGTGACCAAGCCGTTCAGCCTCGAGGAGGTCATCGCGCGGTTGCGCACCATCCTGCGCCGCGCGGGCAAGGTGTCGGAGTCGGAGCGGTCGGCGCGCATCACGTTCGCCGACATCGAACTCGACGACGACACCCACGAGGTGTTCAAGGCAGGTGAATCGGTGTCGCTGTCGCCCACCGAATTCACGTTGCTGCGCTACTTCATGGTCAACGCAGGCACGGTGCTGAGCAAACCCCGGATCCTGGAGCACGTGTGGAACTACGACTTCGGGGGCGAGGTGGGTGTCGTGGAGTCGTACGTGTCGTATCTGCGACGCAAGGTCGACACCGGTGACACCCCGCTGATCCACACATTGCGCGGTGTGGGCTACGTGATGCGGGAGCCCCGGACGTGAAGTCCCGACTGTGGGTCCTTCCGCTGCGGCTGAAACTGGTCGCGGCTCTCGTGCTCCTCGCCGGAGTGGGTCTGCTGGCATCGGGTTTCGCCGTCACCTCGGCGTTCGAGCGTCGATGATCGCCCGTGTCGACGGCGACCTGCACGATGCCGCGCAGACCTGGGCGAAACCGCTCGGGGCAGGCCACCCGCCGCCACCGAATCTCGGATCCGGGCGCCCGCCGAGCCCTTACTATTTTCGTCTCACCGACAGGGACGGTGAGGTCCGCCTGTTGATCAACGACCAGGCCGGGTCTCCCAGTTTGCCGACCCCACCCGAATACGGACTGACGACGGTGGATTCGGCCGACGGTTCGGGTGAGCCGTGGAGGGTGCTGACGACGAACAACCCGGATGGCAGTGTCTCCACGGTCGGAAAGACGTTGACGGAGACCGAGGCCATCGTCGACCGGCTCATCCTGTTGCAGTTCGTCATCGGGGGTGTCGTGCTCGTTCTGCTCGGTGTCGCCGGATATTTCGTGGTTCGGCGCAGTCTGCGCCCGCTGCAGGCGGTCGAGCGCACCGCCGCCGCGATCGCCGCAGGCGACCTGAACGAACGTGTCCCGGAATCGGATCCGAGAACCGAGGTGGGTGGCCTGTCCGTCGCACTCAATACGATGCTCGCGCGAATCCAGGAGCATTCACGGCCACCGAAGCGTCGGAGGAGTCGGCTCGGCGTTCGGAAGAGCGGATGCGCCGGTTCGTCGCCGACGCCAGCCACGAGCTACGCACGCCGCTCACCACGATCCGTGGGTTCGCCGAGTTGTACAGGCAGGGAGCGAGCGACGACACCGACATGATCCTGGATCGCATCGAGAGTGAGTCGCGTCGTATGGGACTGCTCGTCGAAGACTCCTGATGCTCGCACGGCTCGATGAGCAACGACCGATCGAGCGCAGGCCCGTCGATCTGCTCGCGATCGCCGCGGACGCGGTGCACGGTGCGAGGGTCGTCGCGCCCGGCCGGGCCATCGCGCTCGAGATCCTGGACGGTCCGGGTATCCCCGAAGTGATCGGCGACGACATCCGGTTACGGCAGGTACTCGGAAACCTCGTGACCAACGCGGTGACCCACACCCCGGCCGATACCTCCGTGACCGTCCGGGTGGGCACCGTCGGCGACGATGCGGTGCTCGAGGTCGTCGATAACGGTCAGGGGTTGTCGGAGATCGACCGGGAGCGTGTGTTCGAGCGGTTCTACCGAACCGACAGTTCCCGTTCACGCTCCGCCGGCACCGGTGGAGGCAGCGGGCTGGGGCTGTCCATCGTCGCGGCCTTGGTCGCAGCGCACAACGGGATCGTCGAGGTCGACAGCATCCTGGGAGAGGGCTCGACATTCCGGGTTAGGCTGCCGCGTCTCCGCCCAGAGTGAGAAAGCGCGGGCTTGCTCTAAAATCGTCTCGCAACGTGCAGTTCCGGTGGGCAGGGGAGCAGGTCGAAGATGGGGATCACGGACTTCGTGTCGAACGCGGCACGTAACGCCTGGGGGCTGTTCGTCGCGGACGGTGTCGCCGAGCCGCACCGGACGCCGTCGGTCGTGGTGGGTGAGGGTCCGCATCGCACATTGCGCCGCTTCGGCCCCGAGGATTCCGGTGACCCCGTCCTGCTCGTGACACCGCTCGCGGCGTCGCCGACCTGCTTCGATCTGATGCCGGAGCAGAGTCTCGCTGCGCATCTCGTGAGTCTGGGCCGCAGTGTCTTCCTCATCGAATACGGGGAGATGACCGGCGACGACCGCGATCTCGGCCTCGAATTCTGGATCGACGACGTACTTCCCGAGGCGATCCACCGTGTCGCGGAACTGTCCGGCGGACGCGCCGTCGATGTGGTCGCGTGGAGCATCGCGGGAAGCCTGGCGTTATTGACCTCGGCGGCCCACCCGGAACTCCCGGTCCGCTCGATCACCACGTTCGGGACACCCATCGACTACGAGAAGATCCCGCTGATGTTTCTCCCCCGGCTGGCGGCAGGTATCTCGCGGAGCCGGCGCTCGATGTCGCCGACCACCTTTTCGGCGGAATTCCCGCACCGGTGGTGCGGATTGCTACCGTCTCACCGCCCTCGAACGCGAGGTGAGGCGGCCGTGGTTCGTCGCCGCCAATATCGCCGACCGCGACAAACTCGAACGCATGGAGCGCGTCGACCGGTTCCAGAACGAGATCGAGGGCTATGCGGGTCGCGCGTTTCGGCAGCTTGCGGTACACGTGACGGTGGGGAACGAACTGGCGACCGGACGGATCGAACTCGGAGGCCGCGTCGTCGACCTCGCCGATGTGGACGTACCGGTACTGGCACTCGGCGGCACCGATGACGTCCTCGCGCCGATCCCGTCGGTCGAGCCGGTCACCTCGGTGCTCAGCGGGGCACCGTGCGTCCGGTTCGTTCGTGTTCCGGGCACTCACCTCGGAATTCTCGCCGGCACCGCG
Source organism: Rhodococcus sp. JCM 9791 (assembly GCA_001312645.1). Taxonomy (GTDB): domain Bacteria; phylum Actinomycetota; class Actinomycetes; order Mycobacteriales; family Mycobacteriaceae; genus Rhodococcus. The sequence continues at coordinate 2,334 of BBEG01000283.1, read as the reverse complement.
GCACCCACCACCTCGTGGGCCGAGCTCGCCGAGTTCCTCGACCACCCTCTCGGAGACGATCCGGACCCAGAGCCCGCGGCGCCGGCCGCCGACGAGTCGATGCCGACTACACCGGCGACCAGGGCCGACTGAGCTCAGGCGGGGACGTGGTCTCCGTGCCCCTGCTCGCGCAGCCGCGCGGATCCTGTCGCGGGCACGGTCGAGCGATTCGGCCGACGGATCCTTCTCCGCCTGCGCAAAATCGAAATCGCCGAGGGTGTGTGCGGGGAACACGTGCAGGTGCAGGTGGGGAACCTCGAGCCCGGCGATCACCAGGCCGATGCGTGGCGCCTCGTACGCGGCGCACACTGCACGGCCGACGATCCTGGCGACACGGTTGACCTTGTCCCAGAGGTCGTCGTCGATGTCCTGCCAGTGGTCCACTTCCTGTCGCGGAACGACGAGGACGTGCCCCTCGGTCAGAGGGTTGATGGTGAGAAACGAGACGACGTCGTCGTCCTCCCACACGAAACGTCCGGGAAGGTCACCGGAGATGATCATGCTGAACACGGAAGCCATACCGGCACAATAGGCCGCTCACAGCTGCTCGGCGACATCTGCGGCCGCGAGTGAGAGGACCAGCAGCGGGACGACCTTCGCAGGTGGGATGTGGTAACGGTTGCGGGACTGTTGTTCGACGATGTGCGCAGCCGAGAGCGTCCTCAGATGGTGGTAGAGGCGGCCGGGCGACGACAGAGCTGTCGCCTCCTGCAATTCGCCTGCAGTCGCAGGCCCCCGCAGCAAGGTGCGCACGATCGCGAGCCGGGCGGGGTTGCCGAGTGCATCGAGGACGCCCGCGATCGCGAGACCGTCCAATCCGAGGGTGGCGGCAGCGTCGTATTCGATGGTCCACGACACGGTTCCGGACAACGACACGGTGCTTGGTATCCGATGCTGCCCGCCGTCCCCGGAGACGCGGTGCCGAGACTCTCGTCGGCCTCAGGGCCCCTCTCGGATGCTGCGCTGTCCTCGAGGAGTCGGACGCGACGTTCGAGGTCGGCGATGCGGTCCTCGTGGCTGCCGGTCGGGCGGTCGTTCACACCGCGCACCGTATCCGATCGAGGATCTCGGGCTCGCTCATCGCCGCGAACATCAGACCTTGGTGCGCGAAGCTTCCCAGCGCGGCTGTGTAGTCGCCTTCGGTCATGTTCGACGTCAGCATCACTGCGGTCGCGACGGTGCCGTCGGCCAGTCGCAGGCTCATCGCCTCGGTGAGTATCCCGGGCAGCTCCCGCCCTTGAATCCGAGCCCCTCGGCGCCGGGAGGCGCGGGCTGCCATTCCAGGTGACCGCGAGCGATGTCCGCTCCGCTCCCGAACGACCCGTCGGCGATCGCCCGATGGATGCCCGCAATCCGGTCGGCCGTTCCCGCGTTGTCGTCTCGTTGAATCCGGTCCATTTCGCCGAACGGGTCGTCGGGCAACACATCGGGTTGCTGCAGGAGTCCGAGGATCTCGCGCGGAAGCCGGGATCGTCCGCGTAGCGCTGCGCGGTGTCCCACAGGTCGGCGTCGGTGTCCTCCGGTGCCACGAACGCGAGCGTATTGCCGAGCAGGGTGGGCGGTTCGAAGTCGTCCCAGCCGCCCTGCTCGGCGGCTGCCGTCAGCGCGTCGTCGCCGAGCCGATCGCGTAAGTAGTCGGGTGCGGCGTTGTCGCTCTCCTGGATCATCGCGGTCACCAGGTCGTCGAGAGCGACAGTGCCCTCGGCGGTGACGCGAGGCGTTCCAGCGCGGCGGGGTGTGCGCCGCCGTCCGTGTCCGGGAGGTACCAGCGTTCCCATTCGGCGACGGGGATCTGTTCGGCGGGGTCGAGGTTGCCGTCCGCAACGGCCTGCGCGTACGCGGCGAGATGGACGATCTTGACTGCGACGCGAGTGGTTGCGGTTCGTCGGCTCGATGGGTCACGACGTTTCCCTGCCCGTTGTCGATGACGAGACCGACAGAATCGGGGTGCTCGGCGAGGTAGCCGATCCAGCCTTCGGGGCTGGTCACGTCGGAGGCGGGGAGCGGACCGCAGTCGGCGGCGGCGCTCGTGTCGGTTGCGGTCTCGTCTTCGGGAGGTGCGTCGGTGCATGCCGTGAGCGTCAGGGCGGTCGCGGCGGCGAGTACGGCGAAAATCTTCGTCGACATGTCTGCTCCGTAAGTTCGAAATTTCGAAATTCCGGAATAACGATAGGTGTGACACGGGTAGGTGTCCAGCCGCCCGGGCCGACCGGTCGTATCGTCACCCTCATGAACGGGCCAGGATCCGCACGCGTCGGCACCCAGCGTGCGCTGATCGCGGAGCTCGTCGCCGAG
>BBEG01000282.1 GCA_001312645.1 Rhodococcus sp. JCM 9791 | reverse complement strand
CGACCGCGGAGCGCGGCGCCGGTGGCCCGATCCGCATCACCACGCCGCCGAATCCTCACCCCGTTGCCATCGGATTGCTGGACGCCGCAGCCGAACTCGGCATGGCGGTGCTCGACGACTGCAACGGACCCGACATCGAGGGTGCCGCCCTCGCGAACCTCAACATCGATGACAGGCATCGCGGCAGCACCGCTCGCGCCTACCTCGATCCGGTGCGGGCCCGGCCGAATCTCACGGTCCGCACCGGCGCGACCGTCACCGAGTTCGTGTTCGCCGGGACGCGGTGCACCGGCGTGCGGTACCGATCGCACGGCCTGCGGTACCGCTCGGACGGCGTCGTCGAGGTCCGCGCGCACGCCGAGACACTGCTGTGCGCGGGCGCGATCACCAGCCACATCTGCTGCTGCTCGCAGGCATCGGCGATCCTGAACACCTCGGTGAGCACGGCGTCACTGTCCGCGCAGATCTTCCCGGTGTCGGACGCAATCTTCAGGATCATCCCTTGCTGATGGGCGTGAACTTCCGGTCCCGTCGTCCGCTCGGACCGGTGCGGGACAACGGCGGCGGAGCAATCCTGAACTGGCGATCCGATCCGGCCCTGGATCTTCCGGATCTGCACGCATTCATCGTGCAGGGACCGCACGCAACCCCCGAGGTGACGAAACGGTACGACGTCGCCGGTGACATCTTCGCCATCTCCCCCGGTCTCATGCGGTCCCGCAGCGTCGGGCGACTGTCCTTGCGTTCTGCCGACCCCGAGGTCGCACCCGACATCGACCCCCGCTATCTGTCCGATCCACGTGACCTCGACGCCCTGGTCTCCGGCCTCGATCGCATCTTCGACCTCGCCGGTACCGCAGCATTGCGTAGCCTGATCGACGCACCCGCTGCGCCCGATCGGCGACTCGACCGGGCCGAAGCGGAAGTGTTCGTCCGGGCAAGCTGCTCGACGTTCTTCCACGTCGGCGGCACCTGCGCGATGGGTGTCGGCCCCGACGCGGTCGTCGACCCCGAACTACGGGTCCACGGCGTCGACGGGCTGCGCGTCGTCGACGCATCCGTGATTCCGATACTGCGTCGTGCAACACGAACGCACCCGTCATCGCTCTCGCAGAACGCGCCGCCGCGTTGATCAGCGGACACGAAAGGAGCCCCACATGACCACCACCCTGTGCGACGACCCCGTCGTCCTCGACCGCTGGTACCCGGTCTGCGCCGAGAACGAACTCGACGCCGCCACTGTCGCCACCACATTGCTCGGCGCCGACCTCACCTGCGGACACGACCAGGACGGCCATCCCGTCGTCCACACGTCAGATCGCGAACTGCCGGTGCGTACGAAGTTCGGATTCGTGTGGACCACACTCGGTGCACCTGTCCGCGACGTCTTCACGATCGACGAGGCCGATGAAGCCGACCGCCGATACGTCGCGTGCGGATGGGTGACACTCCGATCGTCTCCCGGCCGCGTCGTCGAGAACTTCCTCGACATGGCCCACTTCCCCTTCGTGCACACCGGGATCCTCGGCGGTGAGGCCGCGACCGAGGTCGCCCGTTACAACTGGGAAATCCGCAAGGACACCGATGAGGTATGGGCCACCGACTGCAAGTTCTTCCAGCCTCAGATGTCCGCGGCGTCGGAAGGCACCTTCGCACATCTGACCTATCGTGTACCGGATCCGTATCAGGTGATGCTGTACCGGATTTCACCCTCCGACGAGACACGTCTCGATGCCATCGCGCTGTTCATCCAGCCGATCACGGAAACGTTGTGTCGTGCACAGCCGGTGATGTATCTCGTCGATCCTGATTCGACCCACACCGATCTGACCCAGTTCGAGCAGGTGATCTTCCTGCAGGACCGCATCATCGTCGAGAACCAGAGGCCGCTGCTGCTCCCACTCGATCCCCGTGACGAGATCCCCACCCGGGCGGACGCGTCCTCCGTCACCTACCGTCGCTGGCTCAAAGCCAAAGGGCTGCGATGGGGAGCCCTCCCGTTCCGGCCCGTCCACACCGCAGGAGCACGTCCATGACCACCGGCATCTCACCGCGGCACAGCGCCGCCTTCCTCGACGGCAACGTCAAGCGCCTGCTCATCGACGGACGATGGATCGCCGGAGCGGGAGCTCCGTTCGAGACTTCCGATCCCGCCACCGGCGCAGTCCTCGCCACACTGTCCTCTGCAGGTCCCGACGATGTGGACGCAGCGGTCGCAGCGGCACATGCCGCGCTGCACGGGAAGTGGCGAACGTGGACACCCGCCGCGCGCGCCCGGATGCTGTGGCGGATCGCCGACGCCATCGATGCCCATGCCGACGAACTTGCCGAATTGGAGACCTTCGACCAGGGTAAGTCGTGGGCGACGTCCCGATTCGCGGAGATCCCTTCGGCAGCAGAACAGTTCCGGTACTACGCCGGATGGGCGACGAAGATCACCGGCACCACGATCACGCCGTCGATCACCTACCAACCACCCGGGAAACGGGTGGTCGCGCAAACGGTGCGCGAACCGGTCGGTGTGGTCGCGGCGATCGTCCCGTGGAATTCGCCGATGCTCATGGCGGCGATGAAGCTCGCACCGGCCTCGCGGCGGGATGCGCTGTCATCCTCAAACCGGCCGAGGACACCTCGCTCACTGCACTGCGCCTCGGTGAGCTCATGGTCGAGGTCGGAGTACCGCCGGGCGTCGTCGGGGTTCTCACCGGTGACGGCACCGTCGGCGCGTGGTTGGCGTCCCACCGGGATGTCGACAAGGTGACATTCACGGGCTCCACCGCGACCGGGCGAGCCCTGACGGCCGCATCCGGCGCGAGCAACCTCAAGCGCCTGACGCTCGAACTCGGCGGAAAGTCACCCGTTCTGGTGTTCGGCGACGCCGACCTCGACACGGCCGTCCCCGGTATCACGCGGGGCATCTTCTCGAACTGCGGTCAGGTGTGTGTCGCCGGATCGCGTGTCTACGCCGAACGGTCGGTGTACGAACAGGTGGTGGACGGCCTGGCCACCGCTGCCCGGTCACTTCGTCTGGGCCACGGGCTCGACGAGGGCACCGACCTCGGTCCACTCGTGAGCCGGCGGCACCGCAACACCGTGGCGTCGTACGTCGACGACGGTGTGCGCGGTGGCGCGACGGTCGTCGCCGGGGGTCGTGCGGTGGGTGAGATCGGCAGCTTCTACGAGCCGACCGTCGTCGTCGATGCCGCCGCGGAGCTGCCGATGATGCGTGAGGAGATCTTCGGTCCCGTCGTCACCGTCAGTCCGTTCGACGACACCGAGGAGGTCATCGCCTGGGCCAACGACACCGACTACGGCCTGGCCTCGAGCGTATGGACGTCCAACCTCTCACGCGCGTATCGTGTTTCCGACGCGATCCGGGCCGGAACCGTGTGGATCAACTGCCACTCCTATTTCTCTCCCGAGTTGGTCAAGGGCGGGCACAAGGAATCCGGGTGGGGTTACGAGAACGGTGCAGCGGGACTGGAAAACTATCTCGAGACCAAGACCGTCTGCCTCACGGTCTGATCCGTCGCCCCACCCGGGCCGAGCCGGAGACACGCGCGCCAGGTCGCGACACTTCTCTACGAGACCTGTTTGTCCTCGAGGTAGTCATGCGTCGCATCGAAACGCGAGAGCATGTATTCACCCGCTTCGATCGGAGGATGGATCGGTCTGCCCCGGGCTCGACGCAGGTCGGTATCGCTTCGATCACGGCGTGGAAGTCCGGGGCGACGAAGTACGGGATCGAATACCGATGTGCACCCACCGGATTGAGTACCCGATGGCGTGTCGATACGTAGCGGTGATTCGTCCACCGGGCGATCATGTCTCCCAGGTTGACGATCAAGGCGTCGGGTGGGGTGACTACGTCGATCCATCCTCCTCCCCGGGCGGCCACCTGTAGTCCGCCGATGTCGTCCTGCGCGAGCAGGGTGAGCGAGCCGTAGTCCGTGTGTGCACCGGCGCCCGGCGTGAGATCGCCGGCAGGGGCGGGCGGATAATGCAGCATCCGCAGCGAGGCAATGGGATCGGTGAACATCGGCTCGAACGTGTCGACCTCCAGGCCGAGGGCGAGTGCAAGTCCACGCATCAGGTGAGCATTGATATCGAGACAGGCCTTCGAGTACTCCTCGGCGAGGCCCCTGAATTCGGGCATCAGCGAGTCAGGCCACTGCGCGGGTCCGTGCAGGGGTGTGCCTGCCAGTACTTCCGGATGGTCAGGGCCGCGGTCGATGGTGATGTCGAGCGCTTCCTTGCTGTCCGCTCCGAGTGCAGCATTGAGAGTCTCGGCCTTGGGAGGAACATATCCACTGTGGCAGGTCGACTTACCGATCCAGATCTGCATCTTCTCGTCCGCCGGCAGCGCAAAGAACCGTCGCGCCTGCTCCATCATCGCAGCGCGGAGCTCGGAAGCGAGTCCGTGCCCTGTCACGACGAAGAATCCGAGGTCGGTGCAGGCCGCGTCGAGAGTCTCGGCAACCGCGAGGGGGTCACCCCCGTCGCGTAGCGGGCGCAGATCGATGATGGGAAGCGAGTCCATGGCGTTCTCCAGACACGAGGCGAATGATCGCTATCAGTTAATTCTTGCGGCGCTACCGTCTCGTCTCACTCCTGTGAGATCCGCGTTACGAATGCTCGGGTGTCGCTCCCACGCACAGCACGACACGGGCGGATTCGTCACCCCTGTGGACCCATTGCATCTCGGTTCCTGCCGCAGCGAACAAACAATCCCCCTCGACGAGAACGACCGGTTCACGGTCCCGTACCTGCACCTCGAGGCTGCCACCTGTCACCACCACGACGAGATCGTCCGCACGACGGAACCAGCCGCTGACGTCGTCGTCCGATCCGATGAGGTACTGATAGACCTCGGAAATCGCGCCGTTCCCGCGCGCCAGCCACGTCACCGGTGCGGTCGGAGTACCGGTCACAGCCTGCGCAATGCGCCCTTCTGCGCGCACAACCAGGACATCCGCGTCGGGGGCGGGGTCGAGGAAACTCGACGGTGATCGCCCGAGCGCATCGGCGATCCTGTACAGGGTCGCGAGCGACGGAGCGTTCAGCCCCCGCTCCACCTGACTGAGAAACGCCTGACTGACGCCCGCCCGCTCCGCCAATCCCCTGGCACTGAGACCGTCCCGCTTACGCGCAGCACGAATCGCAACTCCGATTCGCGCGACGCGATCCTCTTCCCGCACAACACTCCTCCGATTCATCCGTACACGAAGTCCGAAACACAATCGTCACGATCCGGTCATTGCTACTCAACTATGCACCTGCAGAGTTCCGACTTAACGAATAGCGATTACCTGGAAGGTCTCATCGCATGGTGACAGCAGTATCCCCGGCCGGCACCACCGGCACCCTCGACAGCGAGAGCACAGGCCGTGTCGAGGGAGTCGTCATGTACGGCATCCATCGTTCGTTCGGCGAGAACGTCGTCCTGCGCGACGTGTCGCTGCACATCCGCCCCGGCGAGGTCTACGCACTCCTCGGTGAGAACGGCGCCGGAAAGTCCACGCTGATGCGCATTCTCACGGGCCTGCTCCCCCGGATGCCGGCGACATCACCATCGACGGCCTGCCCCTCGCCGACGGCGGGCGAGACCGCATCGCCATGGTTCACCAGCACTTCATGCTCGTACCAAGTATGACCGTGGCCGAGAACTTCCTGCTCGGGCGCTCGCGCGGCGTCGTCGGGCGGAGCCGCCTGCACAGCATGGGAGAGGAGATCGCCGCGCTCGCCGGCGACACCGGTCTCGCATGCACGCCCGACGCCCGCGTCGAGACGCTGTCGGTCGGCGAACAGCAACGTGTCGAGATCCTCAGGCCCTGCACCTGGGGGCCCGCTACCTGCTCCTCGACGAACCGACCGCGAATCTTGCACCTGCAGAGATACATTCACTTCTCGCACAGGTACGGCGTCTCGCGACCGATCTCGGTGTCGGAATCGTGCTGATCACGCACCATCTCGAAGAGGTCATCGAGGCTGCCGACCGCGTGGGTGTGTTACGCGGGGGCACACTCGTCTCGGAGAAGCCCGTCTCCGACGTCACGACCGCGGAACTCGCCCGCGACATGGTGGGCCGCGATGTCGGGCTCGGAATCCGCCGAGCGGCCACCGAGCCGGCGGGTCACCGCATGCTCGAACTCGTGAGCGTGTCGGTGCCCGGCCGGCTCGACGAGGTGAATCTGCGAGTACGTGCAGGCGAGCTCGTCGCAGTTGCGGGGGTCGAAGGCAACGGCCAGTCCGCCCTCGAGGATGCGCTCTCCGGCCTTGCCGCCGACTCGTCCGGAGCAGTGTGCATCGACGAGCGTGAGATCGACACGTCGAGCCCGCGCGACCTCCGGGAGGCCGGTGTCGGCATCGTGCCCGCCGACCGCTACACCCGCGGCTGGTCAGGTCACTCGGCATCGACACCAACCTCGCCATCGACAGCTACACCACACCCCCTGTAGCGCAGCGGTGGGGCCGTGTGTCGCGCAACGCGATTCGACAACGCGCCGAGCGAATCATCGCGGCACTGTCGGTGAAGGCCCCGGGCCCGCGCACCCTCGCCGGAACACTGTCCGGCGGTCACGCCCAGCGCGTCGTGCTCGGTCGGGTCCTCGACGGCGAACCGGACGTCCTCGTTGTCGCGCAGCCCACCCGAGGCCTCGACATCGGCGCCACCGAATTCGTGTGGGACACCCTCGTGGAACACCGCTCCCGCGGCGCCGCGATCCTCCTGATCTCCTCGGACCTCGACGAGGTCTGCAGTCTCGCCGACCGCGTCGTCGTCCTCTACCGCGGGCGCATCGTCGCCGAGTTCGACGAAGGCCCGTTCGATCGCGAGGCCATCGGCTCAGCGATGGGCGGCTTCCAGGAGGCTGCTGCGTGACCGCCAC
>BBEG01000281.1 GCA_001312645.1 Rhodococcus sp. JCM 9791 | reverse complement strand
CGACGACGACGGGGCACGCGGCGTGGCCGACCACCGCAACGGGTGTCGAACCGAGAAAGACCTCCCCGAGGCGTCCGCTTCCGGATTGTCCGAGTACGAGCATCCGGGTCTCCTGCGACAACCGGACCAGCCATTTGGCGGTGCCGGTCAGCGCCACCGCGGCGGTGACCTCGAGACCCGGCGCGCTCTCCTGCGCAATCCGCTCGGCCTCGCCGAGAACGGCCTGAGCGTCCTCCTCTGCCCACTCGAATATCCGGGAGGTCTGAACGAAGGGGGTCGCGGCCCAGCCTGTCGTGGCGAAATCGACCGCATGGATGAGGTGCAGAGACAGTCCACGCTGCGCCGCGGTGGCCGCAGCCCATCGGACCGCCCTACCGGACGCGGGAGATCCGTCCACGCCGACAGTCACATTGTTGTGGTCTCGAGGTGTTTCACCGTGAGGTTTCACAAGATCGAGACTAGCCCCTAAGGATGTGGTGTGGAATGGACTTTCGTCCCTGCAACCGGAGAAGTAAGCGAGACAACGAGATTCCGGCAGCGATCTACATCACATTAAATTGTCATCCTGGATGCAAATTATCTAACGTGAGGGCATGCAACTCACCCAGTTCACCGATCTCGGACTGAGAGTTGTCATGCACCTGGCCGCATCCCCTGCGGACAGCGTGCCGAGAACGAAACTCGTTGCCGAGCAGCTACATTTGTCGTACGCCCATACGACGAAGGTGGTCGCCCGACTGAGCGAGCTCGGCATCGTCACCACCCGCCGCGGACGAGGCGGAGGGCTGGCGATCACCGAACTCGGCCGCACCGCCACCATCGGGTGGCTGGCGCGACAGCTCGAAGGAGATGAGGAGGTAGTCGACTGCGACGGCACCAATCCGTGCCCGTTGCGTCACGGCTGCCGACTCCGCAAGGCACTGCGCGATGCGCAAGAGGCCTTCTACGCCACGCTCGACGATCTCACCGTCGACGACCTGACGACATCACGGATCGAACCGGTCCTCTTGACCCTCACCCAGCCCACACCCTGACACGAAATGGAGTTCACCATGGCGCTCTCGCCCGAATCCAAGGAAGTCATCGCCGCCACCCTGCCCGCCGTCGGCGCGGCAATCGGCGATATCACTCCCCTCTTCTACAAGAAGATGTTCGCGGCGCACCCCGAACTCGAGCGCGACCTGTTCAACCGGGGCAACCAGAAGCAGGGTGAGCAGCAGAAGGCCCTCGCCGTCCATCGCAGCATTCGCGACGCTCCAGCTCGATCCCGACCCCGCCCGCGTCGAGGCCATCCTCTCGCGCATCGCCCACAAGCACGCCTCACTCGGCATCAAGCCCGACGAGTACTGGATCGTGCACGAGCACCTCTTCGCAGCGATCGTCGAAGTACTCGGTGCCGCAGTCACTCCCGAGGTAGCGAAGGCGTGGGACGAGCTGTACTGGCTGATGGCGAACACCCTCATCTCGCTCGAAGCCGACCTCTACAAGGCCGCCGGCGTCGAGGTCGGAGAAGTGTGGCGTACCGTGCGTGTCGCCGAGCGCGTCTACCAGTCCGCCGACACCGTCTCGTTCGTCCTCACCTCCCTCGACGGCGCTCCCCTGCCCACCTTCCGTCCCGGACAGTATCTTTCGGTCGGCGTCAAGTTGCCCGACGGTGCCCGCCAGCTCCGCCAGTACAGCCTGACCAACGCTCCGTCCCGGGGCGACTGGCGCATCACCGTCAAGCGCGTGGCAGCGTCCACGGCCCCCGACGGAACCGTCATTGCCGCCGGTGAGGTCTCGAACTTCCTGTTCGAGAACCTCTTCGAAGGCGACGAACTCCAGGTGACCACGCCGTTCGGCGACCTCGTCCTCACCGACGAGAACACCCCCCTGTTCCTCGCATCCGCCGGCATCGGCTGCACCCCGATGATCGGGATGCTCTCGCATCTCGCGGAAATCGGCGATCAGCGCCCGATCTCGGTGCTCCACGCCGACCGCTCGGCCGCCAACCACGCGCACCGGAACGAGCTCTCGACACTCGTCGAGAGGATCCCGTCGGCCGATGTGTACCGCTGGTACGAGGACCTCGGCGCACGTCAGCCCCTCGAAACGATCCGCGTCGGCCGCGCAGACATCACGGATCTCCCACTCGACCCGAAGACCCACGCCTACCTGTGCGGGCCGCTCCCGTTCATGTTGTCACTGCGTGAGGCGCTCATCGAGCGCAACGTGCCCGCCGAGAACATCCACTACGAGGTGTTCGGCCCGGACAGCTGGGCACCGGCACCTACGAGCGCCTGAGCTCGGATGATCCAACGGCGGGCAGTGCCCCGGCTTGTCGGCCGGGGCACTGCCCGTTTTGACCGCTACGCTCGGGTCCATGGACACCGCTGCGGCCCTCGACGATCGGGCTCTGCCCCGACTGCCGAGTCTCGTCGCGCTGCTCGCGCTCGTCGTCGTCGGTCTCGCGACCCTGCTGCTCCACTCCCCCACGTCCCCACTCGGTGCGGACGCGCCGGACGATGCGTTCAGCGCCGAGCGCGCAGCCGCCCACATCGAGACGATCTCGACCGAACCCCGCGCACTGGGCTCACCCGCACACCGAGCGGCACGCGAGTATCTCGTCGGACAACTCGAAACACTCGGTTGGCGTACCTCTGTCAAGAGCGGGGTCGGCTGGTTCTCTCCCCCTGACGGCAGAACGCAGCGGGGGGCCCGAGTACACAACATCGTCGCGCTCCTACCCGGAACCGATCCCACCGGAACGGTCGTACTCGCCGCACATTACGACTCGGTACGAGGTTCCCCCGGCGCCGGCGACGACGGCATCGGTATCGGCACCGTTCTCGAGTCCGCGCGCGCGATCACGGCCGGACCCGCGCCGCGCAACGACGTCATGGTCCTGCTCACCGACGGCGAGGAGGACGGACTCCTCGGCTCCCACATGTTCACCCAGACGCGCTCGCCGTCCCTCGGTGCCACCGTCGTCCTCAACCATGAGGCGCGCGGCAACACCGGCGCTCCCATGACCTTCCGCATCACGGACCCCAACGCTGCCCTCGTCGAGGCCCTCTCCCACGCGCCCGGCGCCAATGCCGACTCCTTCACCCAACTCGGGTTCGAGCTGCTTCCCAACGACACGGACTTCACGCACTTCGACACCGCGGGGTTCCACGCGTACGACACTGCGATCGCAGGAGGCTCGGCGTTCTACCACAGCCCCCTCGACACTCCCGACCGGCTGAATCCCGAGTCGTTGCAGCAGATGGGCGAGACCAGCCTCACCGTCACACGTGAACTCGCCGACTCCGACCTCACCGCCCTCGACTCCGGGGGCGAAGTGATCGTGACCACCGTTCCCTGGGGGTTGCTCCACTACCCGAGTTGGGTCGAGATCGCATTGACCGGACTGTTCGTCGTCGCGGTCGCCTGGCTCGTCGTCACACGGATCCGACGTGGCGAAGCCACCTACTGGTCCGTTGCCACCGCCACCGGGGTGTCGGTGGCCACGGTCGGCTTCACCGTATTCGCGGCGTGGCTTCCCTGGTGGATCGCCATGCGGCTCGCCCCGGGAATGGCGTCCCCCGTCACCTCCGAGCCTTCCGCCCCGGCATGTATCAATTCGCTGCCGTCGTCGCAGCGATGGGGGTGCTGATCACCGCCTACCTGTGGGCTCGCGCGCGGATGTCCGCGGCGTCCGTCGTCATCGGCGCGTTCGTACTGCTCGCGCTGGTCGCGCTGATCGGATTGCCGTTCGCGGGTGCCGCGTCGACGCTGGTTCTGCCCGCGCTTCCTGTACTCGTGAGTCTGCACGTCGCACGGTTTTTCACGACTCGCCCGCCACTACCGTTGGTAGCGGTGACGATCGGCGCCGTACCCGCGCGGTGCTCCTGACAACCGCCGTCGTGCAGTCGTTCGACGCGGGGCTTCTGTACGGCGCGCCGCTCGCCGGAGTGTTCGTCGCAGTGCTGTTCACCCTGACGCTCGTGCTGTGGGATGCGGTGCTCCCGTCGTCCGCGACGCGGGTCGGTCGCGTCTCCGTCACACAGATGGCCGGAACCGCGACCCTTGCATCGGTGCTCGTGTGTGCACTCGTCGCGGGCTACCTCAATCGCGACGGCGCAACGGAGCCCCGGCAGGAGCACCTGTGGTACGCACTCGACGGCGATCTCGACGCGGCGGTCTGGGCGTCACCGGACTCGCCGCGCTCGGACTGGAGCCGCGGATTGCTCACCGACCCCGCGAGCCCCTTGCCGACGGAATTCCCCTGGCGCGCGACCGAATCGATGTCGCACGGACCGGCCCCCGTGGCACCTCTTCAACCTCCCGAGGTCGAGGTGCTCGACGACACCTCGGCGGGCGGAGCGCGTGAACTGCGTCTACGCCTGTCGTCTCCCCGGGGCGCGAACGCCGTCGGCCTGTGGGTGGACAGCACGACAGCGACCGTCCACGGCGCAACCGTCGACGGGCACCGTGCCGAGCCTGCCGAGAACTTCGGTTTCCGCTTCTGGGCGGCCGGACCGGATGGAGTCGAGGTGACGCTCACCCTCAGCGTCCTCGAGGATCAGGTGGGGCTGCGCATCATCGATCTGTCGGACGATCTGAGTGTCGTACCCGGCTACGAACCACCGACCGATCAGGTGGTGCTGGCCCCGACGGTCGTCGTCAGCCGGTCGTTGCGGGTCTGATGGCTACGACGCTAGGCGACCCATTCGTGTACGGGCCGACCGTCGGTCATCGCAGCCACATAGTCGCGAAGCATCCCCGACAACGCGGTACGACGATCCTCGCCCGCGGCTTCACGCCGTGCGACATGCTTGCGTTGCCACGCCGCTCCCGTCTGTCGATTCAAGCACCGGCCCTCGATGATCCCGAGGTAACGGTCGCGGGCACGCGCTGAGAGGCCGAACGATTCCAGGCCCCGATCCGCGAGGGGAAGCAACCTTCGCAGGACGAGTTCGTCGGCACCGACCCAACCCAGCTTCGGCCAGTACAACCGGGATTCGAGTCCGTGCTTGGCACCGATGATCAGGTTCTCCTCGGCCGCGTCGAACGTCATCCGCCGCCACAGCGGGTCGTCGTCCTCGACGAGCGCGCGCAGCAATCCGTAGTAGAACGCCGCGTTCGCCATGGTGTCGAGGACGGTCGGTCCGGCAGGCAGGACGCGATTCTCGATCCGCAAGTGAGCCTGACCGTCGCTGATGTCGTAGACGGGACGGTTCCACCGGTAGATGGTGCCGTTGTGCATCTGCAGTTCGCGCAGTTGCGGAATCAGGCCCGCATCGAGTTCCGCAGCGGGGTCGCATCGGTGATCTCCGGCAGCAATGCCGTGAAGTAGCGGGAATTCTCCTCGAACAGATCGATCGGCGACTCGATCCAGCGTTCCCCGAACCACACCCGTGGACGCACACCCTGATTCTTCAACTCGAGCGGCCGCGTGTCCGTTGCCTGGGCGAACAGAGGTATCCGGCTCTCGTGCCACAGCGCTTTACCCGCCAGGAACGGCGAATTCGCGGCGAGCGCCACCTGCACCCCCGCGAGACACTGCGCGGCATTCCAGTGCGGCGCGAAATCCTCGGGTGCCACCCTCAGGTGCAGTTGCAGCGACGTACAGGCCGCTTCGGGCACCACCGAGTTGGTGTCGGCGCGCAGACGTTCGATCGCGACCGTTCCGGGAAGCGGCACACCGTCGAGGTCGAGTTCGATGTCCTCGCCGCGGGCCGCGAAAATCTGCTCGTTGAGTGCCTCGTAGCGAGGGTTCGCGGTGATCCGATCACGACCGAGATGGTCCAGCTCGAGTGTCGGCAGCATCCCGATCATGACGAGCTGGGCGTCGAACAGATGCATCCGTTCGTCGGCACGCCGAAGCGATTGGCGAAGAGAATCCTCGATCTCGATGGTCGCGTCGCCGGAGAGCGGACCCGGTTCGACGTTCATCTCGACGTTGAACTGACCCAGTTCGGTCTGGAAGACCGCGTGGTCGTCGATCGCCTGGAGAACTTCCAGGTTGGACATTGCCGGGGCCATATCGTCCTGGACGAGGTTGAACTCGATTTCCATACCGAGCTGCGGTTGCGGCGAGGAGTGCGCATCGGCGAAGGTGCCGTCGCGGAGCATGCGTTCGAGCGCGCCCATGCACTCGCGGACCTTGTGCCGGAACTGTCGGCGGTCTGCGCCGGTGAACGAACGAGCAGAAATCTCTGTGCCCACGGGTTCTCCACGGTCTGTGCCGACGGATGTTTCCGCAAGCGTAACCGCTGCCCGTCACCGAATCGCATGATCGGGCCACGGGCGTGCCGTGAACGCGAAAACACACCCGGCCACAGGACCGGGTGTGTTTCGACAGCGTCGCCAGTGGCGGCTCAGACTGCGCGGTAGCTGCTCCAGTCGGCGATGACGCCGCGGTCGCTGAGCCAGGTGTTCGGGTTGGTCTTGTTGCCGGCCTCGTCCCACACCTCGAAGTGCAGGTGCGGCCCGGTGGACCAGCCGCGGTTACCGACGGTGGCGATCTGCTGGCCCGCGTTCACGCGCTGACCTGCAGAGACCTGGTAGGTGTCGACGTGGCCGTAGATAGCGGTGGTGCCGTCGTCGTTCAGGACTCGAACCCACTGGCCGTAGCCGGATGCAGCGCCTGCGTCGAGGACGGTGCCATCGGCGGCCGACTGGATCGGGGTGCCGATGGGGGCAGCGATATCGATTCCGCCGTGGTGCTCACCCCAGCGCGAACCCCAGTCCGACGTCAGCGTGCCCGAGACCGGCTGCACGGTGTTCGGCTTGATGGGGTTGAGGTTGTCGAGCCAATTGCCGCCACCGGCGAACTGGTCGACGAGGCCCTGGACCTCGACGGGCAGCTGCGGGGCGCCCTGCTCGGCGGGAGTGGTGATGCCGGGGATCGCGGGAAGCTCGATGCCTGCAGGCAGCTCGAACGGAAGCTGCGGTGCAGGTGCCGCCTGAACGGCGCCCTGAT
>BBEG01000280.1 GCA_001312645.1 Rhodococcus sp. JCM 9791 | reverse complement strand
CCGCCGGCCTCGTCGGCAAGCTCGACGGCCGCCGACACGGCGACCTGCTCGCCGAGCTGACCGCCGAACCTGATTGCCGCGCCGTCGAGGAGGTGTTCGGCGCCCAACCGTTGCCGGTGCGGACACCGACGCCGCAGGAGTTCGCCGCAGCCAAGGTCAACGCGGTAGCTCACGCGGCGCCGGGGCAGTGGGTCACCTACCGGACCTTCACGCACGACAAGCGTCAACTCGCGCGCGTCGCAGCCCGGGACCTGCGTACCGGCAAGATCGCGGCGGTCCGCAAGTCCGGCCTGCATATCGATTCCCGGGTCACACCCACCGCGGATGGCCGCTTGGTAGTCGAGATCACTCGGACTGCATAAAGGTCGTATGACCTGCTGAAACGTCATGTCCCCCTTCTGGGTGCCGAGCCCAAACCGGCGAAGGTTCCGGCTTGTTCTGGGACCATGACTAGGCGTAAGCGCTAGGCGAGGAGGACTCATGAAGCCGGGCGACCTGGTCAAAGTCCACAAAGACGGTGTCTCCGTTTTCACTGTTATCAGCATCGACGAGGAAGATGGCACCGCCCTTATCGAGTCGGCCGTCGATGCCCCAGGTAAATACCCTTGGCCGGCCCCGCTCGGCAGTCTCGTACCGGTGGAGCAATAGGCGGCTCGCGCTGCGCAGGTCCCGCCTCGCAACGGCCGGCCGGACTATTGCGTTCCTTCGGGGACGCGGTCCCGCGTCGACCTGATTGTCGGCACCCGTCACCCCACGGCCCTACCGAAAGACATGGTCGGCAGTTCCACGCACTCATCATCCTGGTCGGAACCACACTCCAACGCCCCTCATAAAAGGGTCTCGAACAGGCAAAATGACACGTCCCCCTTGAAATGTTCTGGCCCGGGATCGGGTGTCGTGTTCGAGCAGCTCGTCGACGACGCGATCGTCACGTCGACGAGCTTCGGGGATCTGTTCCCCGTGGGATGGGGTTCGGCGCTCGTCTGCATGGTGAGGCAGACTCTGGGCATGACTTCTGTGGGGAGCGCCCGTTCCGACGAGAACACCTCGCCGGCCGGCGAAGGGGGAAGCAACGTGGCCGACAAGCAGATGCCGCGTCCAGCATGGCGCCTGCCGCTGATCGGGGATGTGTTGCGCCTCGACCCGCAACGCCCGGTGCAGCGCGAAACACAGTTCGTGCGCGAACTGGGAGACGTATTCGAGATCAGCATCATCGGCCGCAAGGTCGTAGTGGTCGGAGGCGGCGACGCCGCAGCCGAGGTCTTCGATGAATCCCGCTTCGCGAAAGCTGTGGTGCCACCAGTGAGCACCTTGCGAGAACTGGCCGGGGACGGGCTGTTCACCGCCTTCAACAGCGAACCGGCCTGGGCACAGGCACACAACGTCCTGATGCCGGCATTCAGCCAGACATCGATGCGCAGCTATCACGACGCGATGGTCGAGTGCGTCGACCAGCTATGCGACTACTGGACCGACAGTGTCGGACAAGGAACAGTCGACGTCTCGTCGGACATGAACCGCCTGACTTTGGAAGTTATCGGCCGCACAGGATTTGGGCACAGCTTCGATTCGTTCGCATCCGATCGGCACCCGTTCGTCGAATCCATGACCCGGGCATTGTCGTTCGTCTCGCAGACAGCGAACGATCTTCCGGTGGTCCGAGAAATTCTCGGATGGAAGGCCCTGCGCCAAAATCCGAAAGACATCGCGCTGATGAAGCGCACAGTCGACGAGGTCATTGCCGCCCGCCGTAGCGGCCACTCGCCTCGGCAGGATGACCTGTTGCAGCGGATGCTCGAGAACCCCGATCCCGACACCGGCGAGCTGCTGTCCGATCAGAGCATCCGCAATCAGGTGCTCACATTCCTGATCGCCGGTCACGAAACCACCGCCGGACTACTGTCGTTCGCCCTGCACTACCTGTCCCTGAACCCAGGAATGATCGAGCGGGCCCGCGCCGAAATCGACGAGGTCATCGGCACAGACGGTGCACCAGTTCGCTTCGAGCAGATCGCCAAACTGCGCTACGTCCGGCGCATCATCGACGAGACATTGCGCCTGTGGCCGTCCGGCCCGGCCTTCTTCCGCAAAGCCCGACAGGCCACGACATTGGCCGGCTACCCGATCGACAAGAGCGAGACGATCCTCGTCGTGTTGCTGGCACTGCACCGCGACCCGAAACTCTGGGGCGACAACGTCGAAGACTTCGATCCGGACCGTTTCCTTCCGGCGGCAGTTCGCGCACGTCCTGCACACGCGTACAAGCCATTCGGAGTGGGTGCCCGGGCCTGCATCGGCCGGCAGTTCGCGCTCCACGAAGCAGTGTTGGCGCTGGCGCAGATCCTGACCCGGTTCGACATCGCCCCGGTCGCCGGTTACGAACTGTCGGTCGCCGAACTGCTGACGATCCGGCCCGAAAACCTTCGATTGCATATCAGCCCGCGCTCCTGACCCTCAAGAGCGGCCCCCGATCGTTCACGGACTCACTTCGTTACACTTCCCAAGGATTTGAGACCGAAACGAAATAGGCGGGGGCCGAAAAAAATTGGGAAAGTGGCATCTGATCGAAACGCTGGTGGAGGGCGCAGCGACGCTGGTCGCTTCGGGGGACGAAGCAAAAGAACTGACCTCCATCCGCAGTAGGAATGTGTCACCGGCAGCGGACATCCTGGTCGAGCCGATCGTGGAACACGTTCGGCGTACACGCGAACCGTTCGATCGAGTACTTCGCTCGAAGAAGCAGGGCCGCTCGTGGCGGTACTATGCGTGGCCGATCATCGGACCGTTCCGCGATGTGCACGGCATCCAGCTATGGATCGGGAATCCCGACGAAGAAATCCCCCACGGCGCCTGACCTCGGGAGTGTTCTGGTCGACGACGGAATGGCTGATCTACCAGACCTGGGAGTCCGGGGCGATGTCGGGAACGCTTCTCGAAGACTGGGTCCCGACGGCCTTGTCGTCGGACTACATCAATCGCGCGATCCACTTCGAGAAGGAACAAGAGTTCCTGGAAATCACCCTGACTCCCAAGCCCGGCATGGCACTCAGCACATGGTTTGCCGTCAGGCACGACCACGGCCACGCCATGCAGTGGCAGGCGGTTCTCCGAC
The DNA here is from genome assembly GCA_001312645.1 of Rhodococcus sp. JCM 9791. GTDB lineage: Bacteria > Actinomycetota > Actinomycetes > Mycobacteriales > Mycobacteriaceae > Rhodococcus. Next base: position 3,848 of record BBEG01000280.1, on the reverse strand, counting down.
CCGCACCCGATGGCTCCGGCGTAATGGTGCTCTACCACGACTTTTCCGACGTGTACCCCCCATCCGTGCCGACCCTCGCCGAACTCGGGCTCCAAGAAGGGCTGGACGGATCCAACGTTCACGTCGCAGTGTTCGAGGCGCAGCGCGGCTCTGTCGTGCTGTGGATCGGTCGCGCTCCGCAGTGGTTGGAATGGCAATATGCGCACCTGACCGGACCGGTCGTGCATCCGGACGATCTGCACCAGCTGCACGCCAGCGCGCAACGAATCAGCTCCGGTGAAGAGCCTCATACCGTGAATCTCGTGCGGCTGCACCGCGGCGACGACGAGTGGGTGAAGTCCTCGGTGACGATGCGCCCGTTCCAGCTGAAAGACCGTCCCGCCCATGCGGAACTGATGCTCATCCAAGTCGCTCCCGCCGACGACCTGTACTGAGTCCCGGGCCAGGGAGCGATTGGCCTGCGGCCGCGCCGGCGCGGAGTATGCGTATCTTCATACCAATGTGGCCTGCACCGTGAGGTGCAGGCCACAAGGTTGCGGGGTGCTGTGCTTCAGCTTCTACGAATGGGCTCGTTGCTCGGTGCCGGCAGGGCAGGGCCTTCAACGAGCGACGACTCAGTGGCTTCTTCGACGGCGGCCGGCTCGAACGACAGGATCGCCAGTCCAGGAAGTCGCATCCTCGGCCGGATCTCATGGTGATGAGGTTCGACGTCGGGATGTGTCAGGTCGCGAACGCGGACGTCGAGGAATCGGGCCAGTGCCACGGTCTGGCCCCAACGGGGATACTCCGCGCCCGTCTCCCACCGGTCGACCGCGGTTCTTCTGCAAGGCAGGCCGCGTCGACGCTGGGCCCGACGTGGCCACCGGCATCGAGCAGGTAGGTGATGTAGAAAGGCACGAGTTTGCCGGCCTTCCACAGTGCGTGCTCGTCGCTGTCGGGCTCGGCGAACGGTTCTGTGACCTGAAGGTTGGTCAGCAACCGCTTCGCGTACTCGCGGGCGGCCGGTGACGCTGTACTGATGCGTTCGCCGAAAATGGGCAGCTGAGGCTCGGGCGCGGCGGTGGTTCGGGGCTTGCGGCGGAAGAACTTGAACATGAACGCTCCTGGAAGGGGTGGGCCACAGCGCAGCGAGGGGCACTGTGGTGGTCAATGCCGAGGTCCGGGCCGTGGGCGTGTTTCGGAACATGTCCCGGGAAGCATCAGAGAGACGGTCCCCGCAGTCGGCGTTGCTGTGGCCGTGAGAGCGCCGCTCGGAGTCATGTAGTCCCGGTAGCGGTCGGGGTTCCGGCGCCCGATGGTGTTGCCGCGCTTGCGCGCGCGATAAGGCCGGCCCGGTGCACTCCGGGGCCAGCTCCGACGAGTTCGAGGGCATGTAGCGTGCGTGGCCTCGTGTGCGCAGTCGTGGAACTGCTCCATGCACATGCCGGGGGACGTGTCATTTGTGCTGGACAACGCCAGGTTTTTCCTGAGCGGTCTCTGCCGGATCATGGGTTCCCGCGGTCGCGCAGCATCTGCAATTCCCAGACTGCGAGGTCGAGCTGGTCCAGGAAGGACGCGATTTCGGGGTTTCGGCGAAGCTCGGCGATGACGACAGGGTCACTGTCGACGTGGAGTTCGGCGATGCGTTGACGTTCGTCTTCAGTCATATCTGGTTGGACGCACCGTGGAGCGGATCGGTTCCAGCCGGTCCGCTCGTCGGTGTGCTGTCTGTCCAGTGGAGGTTGTGGATCTCGTGCCCGGCGTCCCCGAGACGTTCAGGGGCTTTATGGATTCGGTGACGCAGCGAGCATGCCGCGCAGCTCGTCGATGTCCTGTTCATCGGCCCACGACCGGAACCCGAACGGGTCGGGGATGTCCTCGCCAAGGGCTTCGTCGTCGACCAGATGGTCGACGTGCACGTCGCGTCGCGGAATTCCATCGTGCTCGACACCGGGGTGTCCATATCGTTGTTCTGCCAGACGATGACGCCCAGCTTCTCGCCGGTTTCCTGGTCGTAGTAGGTTTCCGTGCTCCGACCATCCACCCACGGCCCGTCTTGCCCGCCGGTGATAATGCGCCCGCCGGCTGCCTTCACTGCGGCGCGTGCTTCGGCCTCAGCGGCTGTGTGCTGGTCGTGCCAGGTGATGTAGTGCTTGAGGAACGAGGCGAACTCGGTGGCCACATCCTTGAAGGGTGCGGACTCGGCGGGTGTTGTGGTCACACGTCGACTCTAAGTGAGCAGGCCTCGGCCGTGTCGGGGGCGGAGTTTGTTGAGCCGGCCGATCTGTCTCCTCCGAGCGTCTTGTCGGTGGGGTGTCGCTGCTCCGCACGAGCTTGACAGGGGTGGTTGATCGCCTGCGCCGCAACCCCGTGGGAAGCGTCCGCCTCGTCTTTGACATCGAGTGGCATCAGCTCTTCGGTGCCGAACCTGTTACCTGGGATCGAACCGTGCACTCAATGCCTGTACAGAGAAACCGACCAAGGTTCTCTGCTGGCGGCGGGAGTCTGTGCTGACGTGCAATTCAGGCTCAGCCGTTTCGGGTGTTTACGGCCTGCGAACAGACGTGAACAGGAAGGGATTTCTAGGGGATACCTGATATGGCTTGGCATGTCCTACCTGAATAATCCTTCATATGGCTCGGCGTGTCCTACCCGAATAGCTGATCTTGGTGACGCACAGTATTCAGCATGGATACCGCGAAGGCGCTGCTTCTCAGTGACGAGCAGTGGGGAAGCGAGGTGCTACTGCCGCACCGTCCGTTCGCGACGAACCAACTCGAGCATGGCCAGTACCGGATGAGCCGCGACGAGGCGTTGACGATGCGCTACATCCAGCACTCCCCGCATGCCCTGCTCGGATCGATCGTCATCGACTGTGACCATCCCGATGCGGCGCTGAGGGCGTTCGAAAAGCCGTCGGATCATCCGGCGCCGAGCTGGGTCTCCCAGTCGCCTTCCGGGCGGGCGCACCTGGGCTGGTGGCTCGGCGACCATCGCGTCTGCCGCACCGACTCCGCACGCTTGAGTCCGCTGCGCTTGGCGCACCGCATCGAGCGAGGCCTATGCATCTCCGTTGGTGGGGATTTCTCCTACGGCGGGCAGCTGACCAAGAACCCGATCCACCCCGAATGGGAAACCCTCTACGGACCTGCGGACCCGTACGCGCTGCGGGACCTGGCCACCATCCACACGCCCCGGCAGGCACCACGTCGGCCCGACCGTTCGGCGGGTCTGGGTCGCAACGTCACGATGTTCGATACCGCCCGAAAGTGGGCCTATCCACAGTGGTGGAGCCACCGCGACGGCACCGCCGAACAATGGCTCCAGCTCGTGCTGCAGCGGTGTCACGCGGTCAACACCGAGTTCGCCGACCCGTTGCCGTTCGTCGAGGTCCGCGCCACCGCGTACTCCATCGGCAAGTGGATCTGGCGTAACTTCGACGAGGCCACCTTCCGGGCTCGTCAGGCCGCGCGTGGCAGTAAGGGTGGCAAGGTTATGACCCCGGCGAAGCGAGAAGCCAACCGCACACGTGCCACTAAATTCGATCTGGCTACGGCATTGGAGTACGCGCTGTGAGCGGCGGTGCGCGAGCGAAACAACGCCGAGCTATCACTGCCAAGGAACTGGCGCAGCGGCTCGGTTCGTCCGAGCGGACCGCACGGCGGCTGGTTGCCGAGCTCGGGAAGAGTTTCTCGAGCGAGCAGAAGCCCGCCGTATGCAGGTGGTGGGACTGCGCGCGCAGGGGATGAAGTACCGCGAGATCGCCGAGGAGATGGGGATCTCGACCGGCGCGGTGGGGCGGATTCTGCACGATGCCCGCAAAGTCGAGGGACCCTAGTAGTGACCGCCCCAGTACCCGATGGACACCG
>BBEG01000279.1 GCA_001312645.1 Rhodococcus sp. JCM 9791 | reverse complement strand
GGCACCGACAAGCTCGAGGCCGCTGCGGCCGAACTCGCCGACTTCGGCACTACGGTGTGCACGCGGTCGGTCGATGTGGCAGACGAGCAAGCGGTGATCGACGGCGTCGTCACCACCGCCGACGCGCTCGGCGGCCTCGATATCGTCGTCGTCAACGCGGGTATCACGGGGCAGCTGCAGAAGTTCCCCGAATCGTCGACGGAGCAGTACAGGAAGGTGATGGCGACCAATCTCGACGGTGCCTACTTCACGTTGCGGGAAGCGTCGAAGATTCTCGTTGCGCAAGGCACCGGTGTTCGATGATCGTGACGTCGAGCCTGGGCGCGCTCCAGGGTGCCGGTCGTAATCAGGCGTACGGCGCGACCAAGGCTGCAGTACTCGCCATGGCCAACGGCTGTGCTGTCGAGTTCGCGCGGTTCGGTATCCGGGTGAACAGCGTCCTGCCCGGTTGGATCGCGACCGATCTCACCGGGCAGTTGCAGGAATCCGAGGTGTTCAACAGCAACGTGATCTCCCGCGTTCCGCTCGGTCGCTGGGGCACGCCCGAGGATTTCGAGGGCATCGCTGTCTACCTCGCCAGTGATGCGTCGCGCTTCCAGACCGGGAGCACGACCCTCATAGACGGCGGATACAGCATGTTCTAGCTTTCCTCCGGACCGGCCTGTTGCGCGGCCCGGAGCGATCGGGAAATGTAGAGCGTGAAAACCGCATTCTACGAAAGGGAGAACATGGCGCTCACTGCCCTGCTCGAGCTCGAATTCAAGGCAGATTCGCTCGACGATGCCAAGAAGGTCATGACGCGAGTCCTAGACGAGACCCGGGCATTCGACGGCTGTGTCGGTATCGAGATCCTCGTGGACCAGAAGAACGAGGCACGCTGGGTCGTCGTCGAGAAGTGGCAGTCGCAGGAGCACGACACCGCGTACCGCAAGTTCCGCGCGGGCGAAGGCGCGATCACCGATCTCGGGCCGCTGCTCGCAGGAGCGCCGAAGCTGACGCACTACAGCGCGCTCTGATACGCGAATTCCCAGTGGGGGCGCGCCTTGGTGCGCCCCCACTTTCACGCGAAGAACGTCAGGGTGGTAGATCGTCGCCGAACAGGTCGGGTGAGTCGGTGCCGACGCGATCGGGGAACACCGCCGGATGTTTCTCGAGGAACGCGGCGATGCCCTCGCGGGCATCCGGTCCCACACCGCGGAGGTTGATGCCTCTGGATTCGGCCCGGTGGGCGAACATCGGATGGTCGGTTCCGAGCATGCGCCACATCAACTGCCTGGACAGCGCGGCGGACACCGGGGCCGAATGTTCGGTGATTCTGTGCGCCAGGGCAAGCGCTTCGTCGAGTACGGATGCCTTCGGATGGAGTGCGTAGAAGAGGCCCGACCCGTATGCTTCCGCGGCGTCGATGAGCCGACCGGAGTAGACCGAGTCCAGCGCGCGTTGCATCGGCACCAGTTCGGGCAGGAACCCCGGAGGACGTGCATGTCCTCGGCGCACCGTTCTACCTCATGGAGCTCGTCGACGGCGGATCCGTCGGTACTGTCTCGCAGGCCGAGGCCCTCACTTCCGGGCAGCGTCACCGTCTCGGTCTCGATCTCGCGGACACGCTGGCCGATCTACACGACATCGATCCCGCGTCGGTCGGTCTGAGCGAATTCGGCAGGCCGGAAGGGTATCTCGAGCGTCAGCTGAATCGCTGGGAGAGGCAGTGGGCCTCGTCCAAGACCTCGGAGCGTTCGGAGGTGTCCGCTCTGCTCGGCAAACTGAGCAGAGCGCTGCCCCGCACTCGATTCCCTGGCATCGTGCACGGCGACGTCAAGCTCGACAACGTGCTGGTCGCTCACGAAGACCCGGCGAGCATCGTCGCCGTACTGGACTGGGAGATGGCGACTCTGGGCGACACTCTCGCCGACGTAGGCGTCATGCTCAGTTTCTGGGATGTGCCCGGCCTACCGTTCAACCCTGTCACGAAAGGTCTCGCGACCCTCGACGGCTTTCCTACCAGAGGGGAGCTCGTCGAGCGTTACGCGACCCGGCGCGGGATCGAACTCCCCGAAATCGACTGGTACACCGTGTTCGCCGACCTCAAGATTGCGGTCATCCTCGAGGGAATCCACGCTCGACATCTGCAGGGAGACACCGTCGGCGAGGGCTTCGAGGGTATCGCGGACATGGTCGGGCCGCTGCTGCAGCGCGCGCTCGAGCTCGCCGAGACGTCGTCGCTCCATGAACTTCGCCAATAGGCGCACACACCGATCGGAGACAGCACAATGGATTTCGCATACAGTCCGAAGGTCGACGAGCTGCGGGAGAAGCTGGCCGAGTTCGTGCAGGACCGAGTCCTTCCTGCCGAGACGATTGCGGCGCAACAGCTCGCGAGCAAGCCCGACTTCTGGGGTGCGCCGCCGATCATGGCGGACCTCAAGGCTACGGCCAAGCGGCGGGGACTGTGGAATCTCTTCCTGCCGGAGGGTGGTGGCGCCGGCCTGACCAACCTCGAGTACGCGCCGCTCGCCGAACTCACGGGCTGGAGTCCGCAGCTCGCTCCCGAAGCACTGAACTGCAACGCGCCGGACACCGGCAATATGGAATTGCTCGCCCGCTACGGCACCGAGAATCAGAAGCAGCGGTGGCTCGCACCGCTCCTCGCGGGCGAGATCCGCTCCTGCTTCTCGATGGCCGAACCCGATGTCGCGAGCTCGGATGCCTCCAACGTGCGGCTCGACATCGCCGAGGACGGCGACGACTGGGTGCTCACCGGCAGAAAATGGTGGACCACTGCCGCGCTGCGCGAAGACAACCGGGTCGCAATGGTCATGGGGGTCACCGATCCCGATGCTCCGGCCGGCTCGCGTCACTCGATCGTGCTGGTACCCACCGATGCCCCCGGCGTGAGAATCGAACGCTCCACCACGGTCCTCGGATTCGACGACCGGCACGAAGGTGGTCACGGCGAGATCGTCTACGACCGCGTTCGGGTTCCGAAAGCGAACCTGCTCGGTCCGCGTGGCAAGGGTTTCGCGGTCGCCCAGGCCCGCCTCGGTCCGGGCCGCATCCATCACTGCATGCGCCTGATCGGCATGGCCGAGCGGGCGATCGCGCTGACGACCGAACGCGCGCGCACTCGGGTCGCATTCGGCAGGCCTCTCGCAGACGAAGGCGTCGTGCAAGCGACGATCGCCGACGCTCGGATCAAGGTCGACGCAGCACGTCTGATGGTGCTGCGCGCGGCATGGAGAATGGATGTCGAGGGCCCCAAAGCGGCCCGCCACGACATTGCTGCTGCAAAGGTCATGGTGCCGTCGACGGCCAAGTGGATCATCGACGAAGCAATGCAGATCTTCGGCGGTGCCGGATTGTCCGAGGACACTCCACTCGCCATGCTGTACTCGCAGGCCAGATTCCTTCAGATCGCCGACGGCCCCGATCAGGTGCACCGGCGTTCGCTCGCGCGTGCCGAATTCACTGCCACACCGGTCATTCGAGAGGTTCGACGATGACCGGCGAACACTGACGCTCCCACCCCTCCCACTTCCCCTGGTTCGAAAACGAGGACCTACGATGTCCGAAATACAAACCCACGAACAACCTCTCGGTGCACCGGCGGGTCCGGCCCCTCGTGCCGGACGCGCCGCGGTTGCAGCCGCGATCTCGACGTCGCTCGAATGGTACGATTTCTTCATCTATTCGACGGCCGCTGCGCTCGTATTCAACGTGACCTTCTTCGCTACGGGCAACGAAGTCGTCTCGGCAGTGAACTCATTCGCGACCGTCGCGGTCGGATTCATCGCGCGGCCCATCGGCGGTATCCTCGCCGGGCACTTCGGTGACAAAATCGGGCGTAAACCCGTGCTCGTGACCGCCGTGGTGCTCATGGCGGTCGCGACGTCGCTGATCGGTTTCGTGCCGAACACCGAGATCGTCTGGCTTGCACCGATGCTCTTGGTCACCCTGCGCGTCTGCCAGGGATTGGCGGTCGGCGCTCAGTGGGGCGGCGCAGTCCTGCTGGCCACGGAGAACGCCCCCGCGAATCGTCGCGGATTCTTCGGCAGTTTCGCCCAGCTCGGAGTCCCGATCGGCGTCGTCCTCGGCAACGTCGTCTTCCTGGTACTCACCGCAACCGTGGCCCAGGACTCGTTCCTGTCGTGGGGCTGGCGCATCCCGTTCTGGATCAGCCTCATCATGCTGCCGGTGGCGTTCGCGATCCATCGCTACCTGGAAGAGACCCCGGAGTTCAAGAAGATCGCCGCGAAACTCGAGGGAGCTCCGTCCGCTCGTCGCTCTCCGATCGTCGAAGTGCTGCGCAAGAATCCGGGCACGGTACTCATGGCTGCGGGTTCGAACGCGATCGGTGTCATCTTCTTCTACACGATGATCACCGGTTCGGTGCAGTACGCGACGACCTATCTCGGCCTCGGCCGCTCGACCGTGCTCACGTTCATCCTCATCGCATGCCTTCTCCAGATTCCGTTGGTGCCGTTGTTCGGTCACCTGTCGGACCGTATCGGTCGCAAGCTCGTCTTCGGTGCGGGTACCGTCGCCATGATGGTGTGGGGCCTGCCGATGTGGCTGCTGATCGGAGCGTCCGGGCCGGGCAAGGTGTGGCCGTTCGCGGTTGCGGTGATCGTCGGCGTCGTCGCGATGTCGCTCCAGACAGGAACACAGGGAACGTTGTTCTCGGAGCTGTTCCCGCCCGAGGTGCGCTTCTCCGGAGCATCACTCGGCTACCAGATCTCGGCGATCATCGGTGGCTTCGCTCCGATGGTCATGGTGTTGCTCATCAATGGCGAGGCCGGCAATGCGTGGAAGGTGGGCGTATTCCTTGCCCTCTCCGCCGCGATCGGACTGCTGTGCCTGATCGCAATCGTGCGGAGGTATTCCCGGCCGCACGAGTCCGTGGACGCAGCCTGACCCGACACGACCAGGAGTAGAAAGATGCTGGAATTCCCGGATACCCACGCTGAGGCCGACCCCGGTCGTCCCGCGTACATCATGGCGGACACCGGTGCCGTCGTGACCTACGGCGAACTCGTCGTCGACTCGCGAAGTATTGCAAAAATGTTGTGGTCCAAAGGTCTTCGACACGGCGACTGTGTGGCTGTGTTGATGGAGAACAGTGCGTCGTTTCCGAAGATCGCGTGGGCGGCACAGCGCATCGGACTGCGCTACGTCACTCTGTCGACGCGTCTACTGCCGGATGAAATCGCATACATCCTGAGAGATTCCGGAGCACACGCGCTGTTCACCAGCGGCCGCCATCTCGACGCGGCAGCAGATGCCGCGGACCTGACACCGGGAGTGCAGCATCGCTTCACCGTGGACGAGGCTGCCCGGGGATTCGCGAATCTGGCGATCGAATCGGACTCCGTTCCGTCGACAGTGGTTCCGGACGAGCGCGAGGGAGTGGATCTGCTGTATTCGTCCGGAACCACGGGTCGACCCAAGGGTGTCGTGGCAGACCTGCCGCTGCACCCGCTCGGGACACCGCCGGGTGTGGCCGGCCTGTTGCACGCCCAGTGGGGGATCGGTCGAGACAGCGTGTACCTGTCCCCAGCACCTCTGTATCACGCTGCGCCACTACGTTTCACCATGACCGTGCATCGGTACGGAGGCACCGCAATCGTGATGGAGCGGTTCGACCCGGAAAAGGCGCTCGAACTCGTCGAGCGCTACCGGGTGACCCACACTCAGATGGTGCCCACCATGTTCATCCGGATGCTCAAACTCTCGGAGGCGCAACGAACCGCATTCGATGTCTCGTCGCTGCAAGTGGTCATCCACGCTGCAGCGCCGTGTCCGCCGGACACCAAGCGAGCCATGATCGACTGGCTCGGACCGATCATCCACGAGTACTACTCGTCGACAGAGAACAGCCTGTTCACCGCTCTGGATTCGCACGAGTGGCTGGCCCACCCGGGATCGGTGGGGCGATCGATCCTGGGTATCGCACACATCCTCGACGAGTCGGGGGAGGAACTTCCACCGGGGGAGTCCGGCACGATCTGGTCGGACGGCGGCTGATGTTCGAGTATCTGAACGATCCGGAGAAGACCGCGGCAGCCCGCAACGAGATCGGTTGGACGACGGTGGGCGACCTCGGCTATCTCGACGAGGATGGGTACCTCTACCTGTCGGATCGGCGAGCCGATCTCATCCTGTCGGGTGGTGTCAACATCTACCCGCGGGAATCGGAAGACGTACTCGTCGTACATCCGAAGGTCGCCGATGCCGCGGTGTTCGGGATCCCACACGACGAACTCGGTGAAGTCGTGCACGCGGTCGTGCAGCCGGCACCGGGCGTGCAGAGCGGCAGTGCGCTCGAGGAAGAACTGCTCGCGTTCCTCCGGGCGAAGCTGTCGACCTACAAATGCCCGCGTCGGATCGATTTCGTCGACGAGTTGCCTCGTCATGCCACAGGCAAGCTGTACAAGCGGCTGCTGCGCGATCGCTACTCGCAGAAGATGGTGTCGTGACCGAGGATTGCTAGAGCGACAAGCGTCGGCGGGCCCCCGCGTACTCGGCGCTCAGGCGCGCGACGACGTCTGCCGCGGGCACCACCGAGTCGATCGCGCCCACACCCTGGCCGGCGCCCCACACGTCACGCCACGCCTTGGCGCTGTCGTCCGAGCCGAAGCTCATTGCCGACGGATCCGACTCGGCGAGGTGATCAGGGTCGAGGCCCGCGGCCTCGATGCTGCCGCGCAGGTAGTTTCCGTGCACCCCGGTGAACAGATTCGAGTAGACGATGTCCGATGCGGTGGAGTCCACGAGCATCTGTTTGTAGCCGTCAACGGCGTTCGCCTCGTCGGTGGCGATGAACACGGACCCGGCATACGCAAGATCAGCACCGGCTGCCTGCGCCGCGAGGATCGCGTTGCCGTGTGCGATCGACCCCGAGAGCAGCAGCGGCCCGTCGAACCACTCTCGGATCTCCTGGAGCAGAGCGAACGGCGCCTGGTACCGGCGTGCCCGCC
>BBEG01000278.1 GCA_001312645.1 Rhodococcus sp. JCM 9791 | reverse complement strand
CGACGGTGCGGTCATCGGTCTGCGCATCGCAGGCGGCAGCGCATGCTGCCCCGCGTGACCTCCACGGGATGCTCACTCGGTGGCCTCGTCGCCGCCTATCTCGCAGTCGCGCCGACCGCGCTGATCGGTCTGGCCGCCGCACACACGCACGTTGCTGTCGCGGCCGAGATCGCCGAGCAGAACTCGACCGGCCCGGGGTCGTTCGCTGTGGCCTACCTCGACGCGCTGTACGCGGTCGACGCCGACACTGTGCGGCGTCACGCCCGTGTCGAGGCATTCGAACTGCCGAAGAAGGACGAGAACTGATGGGCATCAAGACTTTCTGGTACCTCACCCAGGCCGACGGCGACTATCCGTGGAGCCCCGACGGGCTGTTTCCCGTCGACGGGACGCGGCAGATCGAGCTCGCCAAGACGATCGACGAGGGCGGTTTCGACGGCGCGCTCGTCGCGACCTGGCCGAACGATCCGTTCATCTCCGCGACCTGGGCTGCCGCGCACACCAGCCGGATGAAGTTCCTCGTCGCGGTGTACGCCAATATGACACCGGCCCGGTTGCTCGCCGAGAAGGCGCTCACCTTCGACGCCTTCACTGGTGGCCGACTGATGATCAACTCCGTCAACGGACGCGAGAACATCCTCACCAAGTACGACATGAACGTCGAGCACGATCGGCGCTACGAACTCGGCGAGCAGTACTGGGCCGATTTCCATCGGATCTACGCTGAGGGCACGGAATCGAATTTCCCGAACACGCCGCTGCGCATCGACCCGCCCGCCGGTGGTCATACGGTACCGCTGTGGGGCACCGGCGATTCACCGGCCGGGCTGGAGAACGCCGGCAAGGTGCTCGACGCCTACCTGATCATGTTGCGCGAGACGACCTTCGTCGATGCCAAGTTCACTGCGGCCCGTGAGTCCGCGGCAGCCCAAGGGCGCGAATACACCGATTTCGGTGCGTTGTCGGGCGTATCGTGCGGCCGACGCAGACCGAGGCGCTCGACCGGTTCCGGTCGTTGTTCGAGGACGCCGGTATCGATCGGATCCGTGAAGTGCTCGACAATGCGGTCCGCCGTCGCACTCACGGACAACAGGACCTGACCACCTTCGTCGCCCGCGACGGGCAACGTCAGGGCTGGGTCGACGCGATCAATGCGGGCAAGTTGCCCGAGCCGAGGGATCTGTACCTCGGAGACGGGCTCTACGCGGGAATCACGGCATGGTCGCCACTGGACATCTTCGCTACCGGTTCGTCGGCGGTGTACTACGCGGGTGCACCCGACGAGATCGCCGGACACGTCCGTGCGCTACGCGACAAGACCGGGCTGACCAGCCTGATCCTTGCGGGCTGGCCGCTCATCGACGAGGCGAATCATGTTGCCGAGCACTTGATTCCGAGATTCCGCGAGCTGTGAGGTTGTGCGAGCAACCGAGCAGCTCGGCCTTGCACGTCGTCTTCAGTTGCAGAGGATGATCAGCCCGACACCCCGCCACACGTCGACCTCGACCGATTTCCACTCCTGCTTGTCCGAATCCCACTCCTGTTCGGTCTCGGTGTAGTAGCCGAGGTCTCGTTGTTCGGTCACCGTGCACTCCTGGAGGGTGCTGCCGGCGCGACTGATGATGCGCCAGGGCACATTCGAGTCGGTCAACGTCGTGGTGGCCTGTTCCTGGGTCATTCCCACGGTGTTCGGTGCATTCTGTGCTGTTGCAATTCCCGCCGCCAGAGGGCTCAGAAGCAGGCGCCGGCGGCTGCACATGCCGCGGCCGAAAGAGTCGTACGCATGACGGCCTCCTTTCGGAGACAGGTCGGTATTCAGTGCTCTGCCCAGGCGTGCCGGTACCCGGTGCGCCCGGTGATCTGGGCCGGCAGAGCGACGACGCGCGCTTCTGTCGACCGGATGCGCTGATTTCCCGCCCCCACACGAGCGAAGACACCTCGGCGGCAAGAAGTAAGGGACATAACGCACCCTGGACAATTCTGCCGGGGCTTTCGGCAAAATGTGTCGTACCTCATCAACTGTACGCGCGTGTGCAAGTGGCTTTCGTGAGTGCAGTGGGTTCGCCGTCGGCGAGCGCTGGGCGTGGTAACTGATCACGATGCGCACCTGGTGGATGTGCCGTGGGTCACATGATGTCATTCTGATTCGTTGTTGTGGATTCTATTGACTTGTTCTGGTAGTTAAACCCACTATTGCTGCACCAAATGAGCTGATCGAATCGGCACGATGAGCGCGGGTGCCGCACGAAGGAATGGTGGTGCGCGATGACGGAGACCGTGATCCGCGGAAGTGAACGACATCCCTACGATCTCGACGACCGATACCGGTCCGGCTCCGGCACGGTGCTGCTCACCGGCGTGCAGGCGATTGCGCGGCAACTTGTGGAACAGCACGTGCGCGACATCCGCGACGGGCGCCGCGTCGCCACATTTGTCTCCGGGTACCAAGGCAGCCCACTCGGCGGTCTCGACAAGATGCTGCACGGCATGCCGAACGTGCTCGCCGAACATGACATCACCTTCACCCCCGGATTGAACGAGGAACTCGCAGCGACCTCGGTGTGGGGAAGTCAGGGGCAGCTCGGAGCCGGTACGCGCACCCACGACGGAGTGGTCGGCGTCTGGTACGGGAAGGGGCCCGGACTCGACCGCGCCACCGACGCGCTGCGTCACGCCAACATGTACGGCGTCGACCCGCACGGCGGAATGCTGCTGATGGTCGGAGACGACCCGGCGTCGAAATCCTCCACCGTGCCCGCCGTGAGTGAACGGTCTCTCGCGGCACTGGGAATCCCCGTGCTGTACCCGCGCAACGCCGCTGAGATCGTCACGATGGGACTCCACGGTGTCGCCTTGTCTCGCGCGTCCGGATGTGTGGTCGCGCTCAAGATCGTCGCCGACGTCGCGACGGGGCCTGGTCGATCGACGGATCGGTGACGGATCTGTCCATCACCGTCCCCGAAGTCGAATGGGAAGGGCGGCCGTTCATGTACCGTCAGCGGCCGATGGCGGCGCCCGGCGAAAGCGTGATCGCCGAGGCGGACCTGTACGGGCCGCGATGGAAGACCGTCCTGGCCTACGGCAAGGCCAACGCACTCGACGTCATCGAGATCGACCCACCGCACGCTCGGATCGGCTTGGCGGCCACCGGAACCACCTTCGACGCGCTGCGGCAGGCCCTGCTCGACCTCGGTGTCGCCGATGCGGACCTGCACCGCGCGGGAATTCGGTTGCTGCGTATCGGAATGCCCTATCCCATCGGCCCGGACCTCGTCCATGATTTCGCGCGCGGACTCGACGAGCTGATCGTCGTCGAGGACAAGACGGCATTCGTCGAAACCCAGATCCGAGAGATCCTCTACGGGACGGATTCCGCGCCGCGCATCCTCGGCAAGAAGGATGCGGAAGGGCGTCCGCTCGTGCCTTTCGACGGTGAACTGACCGCCGGCCGGATCCGCGGACCGCTGCGTCGGGTGTTGCGCAAGTACCTTGAACTCGGGCCGGGGCCCCTCCCGCAACTGCCACTCGAAGTCCTCTCGACCTCGCGCACCCCGTACTTCTGCAGCGGCTGCCCCCACAACCGCTCCACTGCCCTGCCCGAGGGGTCGATCGGAGGCGGCGGAATCGGCTGCCACACCCTCGTCACCCTGTCCGGACGCACCGACAGCGCCGTCACGGGTCTGACCCAGATGGGTGGGGAGGGCGCCCAATGGATAGGGCAGGCACCCTTCACCGACATCGAGCACATGTTCCAGAACGTCGGCGACGGAACCTTCTTCCACTCGGGCCAGCTCGCCGTCCAGGCATGTGTCGCGGCCGGCGTGAACATCACTTACAAGCTGCTCTACAACGACGTTGTTGCGATGACCGGCGCGCAGGATGCAGAAGGCGCCCTGAAGATCCCCGCCCTGACTCACAAACTCACCACCGAGGGCGTTCGCAAGATCATCATCTGTTCTGACGAACCCAAGCGACACCGCAAGCGCACCCTCGCTCGCGGCACTGTGGTCTGGCACCGCGACCGGCTCGACGAAGCACAGAAACTGCTACGCGAAGTCCCGGGCGTCACCGTGCTCATCTACGACCAGCACTGTGCGGCCGATGCACGTAGGCAGCGGAAGCGTGGCACCCTGCCCGCCCGCACCACCCGAGTGGTCGTCAACGAGGCGGTCTGTGAGGGTTGCGGAGACTGCGGCGTCAAGAGCAACTGCCTGTCGGTCCAGCCTGTCGACACCGAATTCGGATCCAGACCCGGATCGACCAATCGTCGTGCAACACCGACTACTCGTGCCTCGACGGGGACTGCCCGTCGTTCGTCACGGTCGAGGCGGCACCGGAACGCACGCTCGAGCGACGTACCATCCCGGCACCGCCCGCCGTACCGGACATCGCCGGTGACGTCCCGGCCGCGACCAGCAACGTCTTCCTCGCCGGAATCGGGGGTACCGGCATCGTCACCGTCAACCAGGTGCTCGCCACTGCGGCGCTGCGTGCCGGATTCGAGGTCGAATCGCTCGACCAGATCGGGATGAGCCAGAAGGCAGGCCCGGTGGTCTCCCATCTGCGTTTCGCGGTGGGCGACCTCGAGCCGGGCAATCGCGTCGGCACTGGCGGGGCATCCTGTCTCCTAGCGCTGGATCTGCTCACCGCCACCGATCCGAAGAATCTCGCCTACGCGAGCACCGCCGCGACCGTCGCGGTCGCATCGACGAGCCGCACGCCCACCGGAGACATGGTGTACGACCGGTCGATCCGTCACCCCGACGAGGACGGTCTGCTCGCCCGGCTCGACGCGACGACCCGCGAACTGGCCTCGTTCGACGCGCTCGCGGCGTCGCATGCGCTGTTCGGTGAGGCCGCCGCCGCGAACTTCCTCATCGTGGGCGCCGCGCACCAGCTCGGAGGACTGCAGATCCCGGCAGACGCCATCGAGGAAGCGATCGAGATCAACGGTGTCGCGGTGGCGACCAACACCGCAGCATTCCGGTGGGGGCGCGCGGCGATCGCCGACCCCGATGCGTTCCGCGAGGCCACCGAACCGGCACGCCGAGACCGTGCCGTGACGATCGCACCGGACCGGTTGTTCGACGGCACCACTTTCTACGGTGAAGTGCAGCGACTGCTGACGATCCGTGCTGCCGCACTGATCGATTTCCAGGACGAGGCTCTCGCCGCCCGGTACATCGATCGGGTGCAGTCCGTGTGGGCGGCCGAACGTCGCCTCACGGACCGCACCGACCTCAGTGAGGCCGTGGCCCGAGGCCTGTTCAAGTTCACGGCCTACAAGGACGAATACGAGGTCGCACGTCTACTCGTCGACCCCGCGTTCGTCGACGACGTACAGGCCCAGGTGCCCGGTGGCTACCAGCTCACCTACCGCCTGCATCCGCCTGTCCTGCGGGCCCTCGGCCGCAGCAAGAAGGTGGGGTTCGGACCGAAGTCGCATGCGACCCTGCGGATGCTGGCCAAAGCGAAGCGCTTGCGCGGTACCCGGTTCGACCCGTTCGGCTACGCCCACGTCCGGCGGACGGAACGTGTGTTGCTCGCGCACTACACCGCCACGATCGCGCGGATCGTGGCCGATCTGAGCACCGAGTCGTACGACCGAGCCGTACAGATCGCGGAGCTGCCCGAGATGGTTCGCGGCTACGAGGACATCAAACTGCGCTCCATCGAGCAGTACCGCACGCGGCTCGTCGAGCTCGGCGTCGATACCGATTTCTGAGTTGTTCTCTCCTACAATCTGATTCACATCCCCCCGAAGGGAGGCCGCACGTGGCCACGTCCACCGCTGCCCGAGCGAGTTCCACCGACCCCACTCACGGAGTCTTCGATCTGTCGCGGGCACTGGACATCACACCCGGCGCTGCCGTGAACCGGATTGCGGAGCAGCGCTCGATCCTGTGTCACAGAAATGATGGAGGGAGCCGCCGTGGGCGACTCCCTCCGTGTCCATGTCCATGTCCATGTCCATGTCCATGTCCGTGTGCAGTGCGTCGTGCGGATGGCTGTCTCGTGCGGATGGGCCGTCAGGGCCGGGTGGACGGAGTCGAGCGTCCGTGTCCCGCATCTCGGGTGAGATGTTCGAGAAGTGGCTGCGTGCGATACGCCACGGGGGTGGTGAGCGCCAGCGTTGTGGTGGTGTGCGCGACCCCTTCGATACCGTGGATGCGTTCGAGGACCTGCAGCAGGTCTTCCTGTGACTGGGCGGCCATTCTGATCAGGAGATCTTCCCTCCCTGTCGTCGCGTGCACTTCGAGGATCTCGGGGAATCGCTCGAGTTCGGCGATCGCGTGGCCCATCCGCGCCTGGACGAGTTCGGCGCCGATGAATGCTTGGAGGGGGAGGCCCAGCTTGGGGAGGTCGACGACCGGTCGGTATCCGGTGACCGCGCCCGACTCCTCGAGTCTCTTGATTCGCGATTGGACAGTGTTGCGCGCGACGCCGAGCTTGGCCGAGAGATCGACGATGCCCGCCCTCGGGTTGTGCGTGAGCTCTGCGAGGAGAGCGGTGTCGAGCCGGTCGAGACTGAACACGGTGATGTCCTTTCCCTTATGATTCGCATCACTAGTTGACCATACTGATCAGCTGAACCGAAAGTCCTTGGCGCGAATCACTGCAGTGCCATGATTGCCGCATTGAATTGCTCATGCAAATACAGCCGACGGTATCGTGCGCGTATCCCCGTGGGCTGTTTCGCCCGCCGGTCGTGTGGGCTCGCGGCGGATGCTGCTGAGCTGGCCGCGGCACAGGGAGAGGTCAGGGAGCCCGAGCCGGTGTGGCAGGGCAAGGAGGCAACGCGGCCACCGTCGTCAGGGCACACGAGTGCCCTGGTGACGGTGGCTGTGTTCTCTTGGTTCTTTTGCGTGTGGGTCAGACGACCAGATCCGGCCTGTTCCCGGTTATCGGCTTCCGGAACAGATCCACACTCCCGGGTGGAATGAACTGCGGCCGAAGCTCTTCGGTCATCTCGACTTCCCACTCGGTGTGA
>BBEG01000277.1 GCA_001312645.1 Rhodococcus sp. JCM 9791 | reverse complement strand
CGCGAACCTGGCGATGTTCGACGGCGCCGAGCTCGGCAAGGCGATCGCCGCTCACCCCGACGACATCGAAGCTGCACTCACCTCCTACGAAGAGGCGCTCTTTCTGCGCAGCGATACTTACTACGCGGATGCGCACGAAATTTTGGATCTCTGCCTCGGCGACCGCGCACCGTTCGGATTCATCGAGGCCTTCAGCAGCACCCTCGAGTAGTGTCGTTCAGGTGCCGGAGTAGAAAGCAATGGTGCGATCGGCTCGTGCGCGTGCCGCATCCGGGTCGGTTCCCGCAGCCACATCGGCGTCGCACCAGCCGTTTCCCGTTTCCCGGACGTAGGCGAGCCCCTCGGGCGAGAGGACCATTTCTCGAACTCGGCTGGATCGACCGAAGCACCCGAATCGAGGTGCAAGCCGAGACCGAGAAGTGCCTGATCCCAACCGATGCCGACGGCTCCCGGACCGTACGTTTCCCAGTGGTCGCCTTCGGGGTGAGCGATGTGCGCGAGTTCGAAGCGCGCGTACCCGCCCGGTTCGGGGATGACCGCGACCTCGATCCAACTCTTGCCACCGCCGAACTCCCAGGTCGCGGAGAAGGACTTCGGAGGGTCGCATGTGAGGACCTCACCGCCGGCATTGCCTTCGAGCTGGTATCGACCACCGACACGCAGTTCCCCGCTGATCGGCAGGAACCAGCGCGGGATTCGCTCGGGGTCGGTGCAGGCATC
Organism: Rhodococcus sp. JCM 9791; assembly: GCA_001312645.1. Lineage (GTDB taxonomy): Bacteria > Actinomycetota > Actinomycetes > Mycobacteriales > Mycobacteriaceae > Rhodococcus. The sequence goes on along the minus strand of BBEG01000277.1, from coordinate 6,291 downwards.
CCAGAGGTCGTCGCGTCGGTGGGGTAACTCTGCGACACCGTCATGACGGCGGCGTCCTTGCCGTCGACGATGCGATGCCCGATCGTGCGACGCAGGGTCTCGGCCCTGGTCTTCACGTCTTTCATGATGTTCTCCTCGTTTCGTCGGCCGCAGTGCCGGGATGCATGCGACGCGCGCGTTTTCCGCGGGCGATCTCGGTGCCCAGCGCATCGAGCGCCGGAGCGGGGCGGGGCCTCAGCTGCGCCAGCCAGTCCTCGAGCTCCACGAGTGCCGCCGGATCCACCTCGTACATGCGATGGGTTCCCATTCGACGAACAGTCGTGAAACCATTGTCGCGCAGCACTTTCAGATGTTGCGACACCGCCGGTTGTGAGATTCCGTATTCGGATCCGACCACTGCAACGATATCGCCCGCCGAGGACTCACCCGCTGCAAGCAGCTCCAGAATCCGTCGCCGAACGGGATCTGCGAGTACTTCGAATCCGTGCACGTTGCCACTATATAAGTTGATGCTTATATTTGCAATGGAATGCCTCCCCGGAAACGCACTGCCCGTTTCGTCGCTTCTCCCTAGACTGGGGCAATGACCACGAAGCGCGCTTCCGAGGAGAAGATCGATCACACCAAGATCGAGAATCGGGCACCGTCGGTCGCCCGGCTGTTCATCGACCGCGTCACCGCGACACCGGACTCAGAAGCCTTCCGCTACCCCGACGGCAAGGACGGGTGGACGAGCACCACGTGGGAAGAGACGGGCGACAAGGTTCGTCTCCTCGCGGCCGGGCTGCTGTCGCTGGGACTCGGCCGCGAAGACCGTGTCGCGTTGGCGTCGTCGACCCGCTACGAATGGGTGCTGTCCGATCTCGCGGTGATGTGCGCCGGCGGCGCAACCACGACGGTGTATCCCACCACCCACGCACCGGATGTCGCGTTCATCGTGGCGAACTCAGGAAGCCGCGTCGTCATCGCAGAAGACCAGGCGCAGGTCGACAAGCTCCTTCAGCATCGCGGTGAGCTTCCGGATGTCGCCAAGGTCGTCGTGATCGACGGCCCGGGTGACGGCGACTGGGTGATCGGATTCGACGATCTCGCAGAACTCGGTCGGGCCCACCTCGCCGAGGATTCGAGTGTGGTGATCGACCGCATCCACGGCATCGAGCCGCATCACCTTGCGACCGTCATCTACACCTCCGGCACCACCGGCAAACCGAAGGGCGTGCGGCTGCCGCATTCCGCGTGGACCTACGAGGCGGCAGCAGTCGACTCCGTCGGCCTGCTCGGCTCCGACGATCTGCAGTACCTCTGGCTCCCCCTGTCACACGTGTTCGGCAAGGTTCTGTTGACGCTGCCTCTGCAGATGGGTTTCCCCACCGCTGTCGACGGGCGGGTCGACAAGATCGTCGAGAACCTCGCAGTCGTGCGCCCGACATTCATGGGTGCAGCACCCGGATCTTCGAGAAGGCCCACGCGCGCGTCGAAGGATGATGAAGGAAGAAGGCGGCATCAAGAAGACGCTCTTCGACTGGGCCATGGGGGTGGGCACCAGTGTGTCGAAGGCGCGTCAGGACGGCCGCTCGCCCGGCCTGTTCGACAAGGCGCAGCACACCATTGCCGACAAATTGGTGCTCTCGACCATCCGCGAACGATTCGGTGGCCGGTTGCGATTCTTCATTTCCGGCTCGGCGGCGCTGAACCCCGACGTCGCGCAGTGGTTCGATGCCGTCGGCATCCCCGTCCTCGAGGGCTACGGGCTGACGGAGACCTCCGCCGCGTCCTGCGTCAACCGCCCCGACGCCAACCGGCTCGGGACGGTGGGCTGGCCACTCCCCGGAACCGAGGTGAAGATCGCCGACGACGGTGAGGTCCTCATCAAGGGCCCGGGTGTACTGACCGGCTATCACGACCGTCCTGACGCGACCGCCGAAGCACTCGACTCCGACGGCTGGTTCCACACGGGCGATATCGGCAGCCTCGACGAAGAGGGCTACCTGCGGATCACCGATCGCAAGAAGGACATGTTCAAGACGTCGCAGGGTAAGTACGTCGCGCCGTCGGCGATCGCGGCGACGTTCAAGGGCATCTCCCGTATGCGGCGGAGATCATCGTCCACGGTGAGGGCAAGCCGTACTGTGTCGCGCTGGTGGCACTCGACGCCGAGGCCGTCACCGAATGGGCGGGCAAGAACGGTCTCGACGGTCGGTCGTTCTCCGATATCGCACAGCACGACAGGACGCACGAGTTGATCTCGAAGGACATCGACTCACTCAACCTGCAGCTCAATCGATGGGAACAGATCAAGAAGTTCACGATCATCGAGCGCGAACTCACTGTGGAAGAGGGCGATCTGACGCCGAGCATGAAGCTGCGCAGGAAAGTGGTTGTGGATACATTCTCGGACAGCTTGATGCGTCTCTACGAGTGACACTCTATCCTCGACAATATGAGTAGCGCGCGACCTAATTTGCCCCAGAGAATCGGATACATGTTCGGTCGCACGTTGCCCGTCGAGATGCGCGAGTGGGTGTGTCAGGACATCGTCGGTCCGGGGGGATCCAGGCGTTACCTGCTGCGATGGATCCTGCCCATCGTCCCGCTCCTGCTCCTGTTCCTGCTGATTCCCGGCCCGGTCTGGATCCCGATGTCGATGATGCTGCTCCTGTTGCTGCCATGGATCTACTTCTCGGTCGCCCTCATGCCTATCTGGCAGCGTCATCGCCTCCAGCAACACGGCCTCGACCCCGCCCTCCTCGGCACGAAGGCCCGCGCCCGCGCGGACCGCGAACGCGCCGAATACGAGCGTCGGTTCGGCCGCTGAAGCCGACGCGCACTGCGACAACCCCGCGTCTGGCCACGCTGCTCGGCCCTGCCTTCGTCGCAGCCGTCGCGTACGTCGACCCCGGGAACGTCGCCGCCAACCTCACCGCCGGGGCCGGCTACGGGTACCTGCTGCTGTGGGTACTCGTCGTCGCGAACGCCATGGCGATCCTCGTCCAGTACCTGTCGGCCAAACTCGGCGTGGTCACCGGACGATCGCTCCCCGAACTACTCGGCGACCGGCTCCGAACCCCCTCGCGGCGCGCGTTCTGGATCCAGGCCGAGGTCATGGCCGTCGCCACCGACGTCGCCGAGGTCATCGGCGGCGCGATCGCTCTGCACCTGTTGTTCGGCCTTCCACTGTTCGTCGGCGGTCTCATCACCGGCGCCGTGTCGATGCTGATCCTGTCGGTACACAACCGTCGAGGTCAGCGCACCTTCGAATACGTCGTGGTGAGCATGCTGGCGATCATCACCATCGGGTTCCTGTGCGGTCTGCTGTTCACCGACATCTCCCCCGCCGACGCCGCCGCCGGTCTCGTGCCCCGGTTCGCAGGCACCGACACCGTCCTGCTCGCCGCGTCGATGCTCGGCGCCACCGTGATGCCGCACGCGATCTACCTGCACTCGGCCCTGTCGCGCGGACGACACGGCAAGGTCGAACCAGGACCGAAGCTCGACCGCGTCATGCGCGCCACGAGATGGGATGTGGCCGGAGGCCTGTTCGTCGCAGGCAGCGTCAACATCGGCATGCTGCTGCTCGCCGCGTCCGCCCTGCGCGACACTCCCGGCACCGACACCATCGAAGGCGCACACGCCGCGATCTCGGGGGCACTCGGTCCCGCCGTCGCAACGGTGTTCGCAATCGGGTTGCTCGCATCGGGGCTGGCGTCGACCGCGGTGGGTTCGGCCGCCGGCGCCGAGATCATGGCCGGCCTGCTGCACATCCGGATCCGGCCGTTCATCCGACGCGTGGTCGTGATGATTCCCGCCCTGATCCTGCTCGCCGTCGGTGTGGATCCGACGTTCGCACTCGTGCTCAGTCAGGTAGTGCTCAGCATGTGCATCCCGTTCGCGGTCGTTCCCCTCGTGCGGTTGACGTCCGACCCCGCTGTGATGGGCGGGATGCGCAACGCCCTGCCGGTCACTGCGGCGGCGTGGCTGACCGCAGGCCTCATCGTCGCGCTCAACGGCGCGCTGGTGTGGCTTACCGCAACCGGCAGCTGATCACGGCAGCGCCGGATTCAGGACAACACTTCGACGAGGGTGGTTGTCGAATCACCGGTCATGTACCGCTCGACACTGTCGAGATGACGACGCCAGAATGCTTGCGCCGCACCCGGTTCCCCCGTGCGCAACAGTTCGACGAGTTTATGGTTGGCACGCAGTGCGACGGCAGCACCCGGGCTGTCCCGCTCGGTCCGCGTCGACAGGTACAGCGCGTTGTGGGCGTCCATGATGTCGAGCAGCATGCTCGCGAGTGTCGACATCGTCCGATTGCCGCCGAGTTCCATGATCGTGCGGTTCACTTCGCTCACATATTTCACGAACGCGTGTGGATCGTCCACCACGTCCCCGCCATGTTCGACGACCTCGGCAAGTGTGTCGATGCGGTCGTCGGGATTCGCGGCGATCAACCCGACTGCTGCGACCTCGAGCTCGGTGCGCGCGCGGTACACGTCGGCAAGCGGAACACCGCGGTACTGCAAGAGCAGGCCCGCGTAGCGTGCAGCCGTCGATCCGTCGGGGGCCTGCACTCGGGCGCCCCCACGAGCACCGCGGAGCACGGTGATGATGCCTTCGGATTCGAGGATGCGGAACGCTTCACGCAGCGTCGGTCGCGACACACCGAATCGCTCCATGAGCGCAGCCTCGTTGGGCAACGGTTCACCTGCCTGGAGCTCACCCGTGATGATCTGCCGACGCAGGCTCGCAGCGATCAGCTCTCCGGCTTTCGGCACGCGCACAACTGCCGGGCGGGCGTCGAGAGGCATGTCACCGTCCTGTATCCGTCATGGTCGAAACCGGCCCGTAAGAATACAAGAATCTACAATTGCGGCGACGCAGGCTCGTGGTCGTCGTCACCATCGTCGAGCGGTGCACGCGCAGGATTATTCTCTGCCCCATGAGCGAAGCCATCGAATTCACCGCGACCGCCGACCTCGCCGACGAGATCGGCCCGGACATCCGCAGCTGCGACACCCAGTTCATTCAGTTCGGTGGGCACGCCGAATTCGCCGGACCGATCACGACGATCCGTTGCTTCCAGGACAACCTGCTGGTCAAGCAGACCCTGTCGGAGCCGGGCAACGGTGGTGTCCTGGTGGTCGACGGCGACGCGAGCATCCACACCGCACTCGTCGGCGACATCATTGCCGGGCGCGGCGTCGACAACGGCTGGGCCGGGGTGATCGTCAACGGAGCCGTCCGCGACTCCGCGATTCTGCGCACCCTCGGCATCGGAGTCAAGGCGCTCGGCACGAACCCGCGCAAGAGCACCCAGACCGGGTCGGGTGAGAAGAACGTGCCGATCGAGATCGGTGGCGTGACGTTCAACCCCGGCGAGATCGTCTACAGCGACAGCGATGGTGTGGTCGTGCGCGCAGCGAACTGAGAGCCGCACACGGACGTCTGCGCAGGCAGGTCAGGTCGGCCTCATCTACGTCGCGCTACCACGAGGGCGCCCCAACCGAGCACAGCGCTCGCGGCCATCGCGACGGCCATGGGGACGGCGGTGGCTCTCCCCACATACCCACAATCGGGGCAACGGCGGCAGCGAAAAGGAACTGCAGAGCTCCGAGCAGCGCCGAGCCTGTGCCGGCGGCGTGGCGGACCCGTTCGAGTGCGATCGCCGCGGCGTTGGCGATCACGAAACCGAGACTCGCGACGGAGCACCAGAGCAGAACCAGGGTTGCCCACAGTGCCGGTCCGACAAGTGCATCGACGACGAGGAGTGCGCCGAACACCACGAGCAGTCCGGTACCGAACTCGAGCAACTTCCGCGGACCGACTCGTTCGAGCAGTTTCGCGTTGACGATGTTGGCGGCGGTCAGGCCCACCGCGTTGAACGCGAAGGCAATCGTGTACCAACCGGTCGACAGCCCGTGGATGCTTGCAGGACGAACGGCGACGCCGAAATGTAGCGAAGAGAACGCCGAACGCAAAGGTGTGCGCCAACATGTTGCCCAGGAACACGCGGTCGCGCAGTACGGTACCCAGCTCACGTGCCATCGCGCCGATTCCGCCGGCCTTGCGCTTGTCGGCCGGGAGACTCTCGGGGACGAAGACGACGATGGCCACGAGCATCAGCACGCTCATCGCGGCGAGGAACCAGAACACCGCGCGCCAGCCGACCGACAGCACGATCGCACCACCGATCAACGGTGCAACGATCGGCGCGATGCCGCTGACCAGTACGAGCAGCCCGAACAGCTTTGCCGCGGCGACTCCGGCGACGCGATCGGCGACGACAGCGCG
>BBEG01000276.1 GCA_001312645.1 Rhodococcus sp. JCM 9791 | reverse complement strand
CTCGCCGAAAGCGATCATGATCACTCGCTTCGAGGCGCGAACTCGGAGGTCGCGCCTCGAAGCGAGGCCTGGTAGCCGGTCGTCAGCCAGAAGACGGTGCGATCGATCGTGGGCACGATGTCGGTGATCTCGATGTGCCCTTCGCGGCAGCGCCCGACCAGACCGTAGATGACGCTCGACAGAATCGATGTCGCCTCCGCGACGAATTCCGGGTCCACGTCGGACAGAACTGCCATGCCGACGGGCACGACAGAATCGAAGCCGCGCACGGCGAGAGTTTCGCCCCCCGGTGCAGAGCGCACGCGGAAATACGCGAAGAGCATCTCCGGATGCTGTTCCCAAGGCTCGAAGATCGCACGGATCACCCGCATCATCGCCGGGTGCAGGGGCTCGCTCGGATCGCGACTCTGCGTCACGATCCCGGAGTAATTCGCGTTCATCCAATGTTCGATCGCGGCAAGGATCAACTCTTCCCGCGTGGCGTACCGCTTGTAGATGGTCGACAACGAGGTGCGGGCCCGACGCGCCACCTCGCGTAGCTGCACCGCGTCGTAGCCCTCGTTCTCGAGAAGGTCGACGACGGTGGTCAGAAGTCGCTCCCGGGTCGGATCGACCGCGCCGGCCGAATCATTGTTCTCCATGTTCGCGAATTTCCTTGCCGTATGAGGATAACGGGGTTATCGTCTCGTCAGTAACGTTGTTACTCAGCCTACCCCGGCACGCGGACATGGTCCGTTGTGCCGTCGGAACCCGACCTCTTCCCTGGGGAGTGCCCGATGACGGGATCGACGAAGCGACTGCACATCGATCGCGAGATGTGCGAAGCCCATGCCCTGTGTATCGAGATCGCACCGGAGATCTTCGAACTCCCGGACGACGACATCGCAACCTGCGACGAACACCCACCGGAAGCGCTGTGGTCCAAAGCGCACTCCGCAGCCAGCGCGTGCCCGCGCCAGGCCATCAGCATCACCGAGGACGTGCCTGTCGCGTCACCTCGTTCACCGAAAGGCCCGTGATTCGATGACCGATCTCGCATCAGCCGACTACTTCTCCGACGGAGAGCTTGCGCAGAACCCCTTCGAGTACTTCGACGACCTCCGAAGCCGGAACCCGGTCTTCCGCGAGCCGAACTACGGCGTGGTGGTCGTCACCGGCTACCAGGAGGTGGTCGAAGGTTTCAAGAACTCCGACGCGCTCTCGGCCGTCAACGCAATCGGCGGGCCGTTTCCGCCGTTGCCGTTCGAGCCTGAAGGTGACGACATCACCGAGCAGATCGAAGCGCACCGTCACCTGTTTCCGATCTCCGAACACATGGTGGTGATGGATCCCCCGAGCACACACGGGCACGATCCTGCTGGGCCGACTCCTCACTCCGAAGCGGCTGAAAGAGAACGAGGAGTACCTGTGGACTCTCGCAGATCAGCAACTCGACGAGTTCATCGACAACGGTAGCTGCGAATTTCTCGGCGAGTACGCCAAACCGTTTGCGACGTTGGCCATCACGGATCTGCTCGGGGTACCGGAGGGAGACCGTGAAGAGTTTCGCCGAGCTCTGGGCGCTGGCGAACGCCCCGGCACTCGGGTGGGGTCGCTCGATCACGAGCCGGTGGGCATCAACCCGTTGGAGTATCTCGACGAGCGGTTCAGTGGCTACCTCGCTGACCGGCGGCGTGATCCTCGCGGCGACATCCTCAGCGGTCTGGCCACAGCGACGTATCCGGACGGGTCGACTCCGGAACTCATCGAGGTGGTGCGACCCGCGACCTTCCTGTTCGCCGCCGGCCAGGAAACGGTGACGAAACTCCTCAGCTCGGCGCTGCGGGTGCTCGGCGAACGCCCGGAGTACCAGAAGATGCTGCGTGAAGACCGCAGTCTCATCAAACCGTTCATGGAGGAATCGCTCCGCTTCGACAGCCCGACGAAGATCGACTTCCGCCTCGCCCGGAAGACGACGACACTCGGCGGCGTCGACATCCCTGCAGGACGATCATCATGCTGAGCCTCGCCGGAGCGAATCGAGATCCCCGAAAGTTCGATAACCCGAACGAGTTCCGTCTCGACCGCAGGAACTCGCACGATCACATCGCATTCGGCCGAGGGCTGCACACGTGCGCAGGTGCGCCGCTCGCTCGCATGGAAGGCCAGGTGACCCTGAACCGACTTCTCGACAGGATGGACGACATCAGGATCAGCGAGGGCCGGCACGGGGCGACGGACGACCGGAGCTTCGTGTACGAGCCCACCTTCCTGCTGCGTGGTCTCGTCGATTTGCACATCGAGTTCGAGCGGATCTTGAAATAGGCCCGATCCTCTTGGGACAGTTCGGAAAATATGTAGACAGTTCGGATAACTCTGCACCGAGCAGTCGCTCGATGCGCAACGCGAGAGGTGGATCATGGCAGGGAGAGTTGAAGGAAAGGTCGCGCTCGTCACTGGGGCGGCTCGTGGTCAGGGGCGTAGTCACGCGGTGCGGCTCGCGCAGGAAGGCGCGGATATCATCGCGCTCGACATCTGCGGTCCGATCCGGGAGAACGCGCAGATCGCCCCGGCAACACCGGAAGACATGGCCGAAACGGTCGAGCTGGTCAAGGGTTTCAACCGTCGGATCGTGACGCTCGAAACCGACGTCCGTGACTTCGACGCGGTGAAGGCCGCGGTGGACGCCGGCGTCGAGCAGTTGGGTCGACTCGATATCATCGTGGCCAACGCCGGAATCGGAACCGGTGGTACACCACTGCACGAGACCGACGAGTTCGACTGGCAGGAAATGCAGGACATCAATCTCTCGGGCGTGTGGAAGTCGGTGAAAGCCGGTGTACCCCACATGATCGCGGGAGGCCAAGGTGGCTCGATCGTCCTGACGAGTTCGGTGGGGGGATTGAAGGCCCATCAATATGGGTCCGTACATTGCCGCGAAGCACGGCGTGGTCGGATTGATGCGCTCGTTCGCTGTCGAACTGGGGCAGCACTTCATTCGCGTCAACACCGTTCACCCCACGAACGTGAACACGCCGATGTTCATGAACGAGGGCGCGATGAAGATGTTCCGCCCCGACCTCGAGAACCCGGGCCCGGAAGATATGAAGGTGGTTGCGCAGCTCATGCATGTGCTGCCGATCGGCTGGGTCGAACCCGAGGACATCAGCAATGCGGTGTTGTTCTTGGCATCCGACGAATCCCGTTACGTCACAGGGCTCACCCTGTCGGTCGACGCGGGAAGTGCACTCAAATAACGCCCAACTCGGCGCCGGTCCTGCTCCTGCTTCAGCGGGATGTCAGGCTCCGGCGCCTGCCGTGGTGAACCGTTGCCGGAACGTCGTCGGTGTGAGGCCGAGGTGGCGCGCGAAGACTCGCCGGAGGGTTTCGTCACTACCGAATCCGCTGCACTGAGCCGCCGACGTGACGTTGTGTCCGTCGAGGAGGAGCTGCTGGGCGTAGTCGAGGCGCACGCGCTCGACCCAGCGCGCCGGTGTGGTGCCGAGTTCGGTCCGGAACAGCCGGGTCAGATGGCGGGTGCTGACCGCGGCGGTGCGGGCCATGGCGGGTATCGCGTGATCCGCGGTGGGGTCCGCGGAGACGGACTCGAGCACTGTCCGCAGGGCGTTGTTGCGCGAAGGCGGAATGGTCGCGGTGGTGAACTGTGACTGCCCGCCGGGTCGTCGGAGGAAGACCACCAATTCCCGGGCGATGCTGCGCGCAACTTCGGCGCCGTGATCGTCCTCGACGAGTGCCAGAGCCAGGTCGATGCCGGCGCTGATACCGGCCGAAGTGACGAATTGCCCGTCCCGAATATGAATCGCGTCGGGCTCGACGCGTATCCGGGGGTGGCGACGGGCGAGAGTGGCAGCGTGACGCCAGTGGGTCGTTGCCCGGTGCCCGTCGAGCAGGCCCAGTTCCGCCAGCAGGAACGCCCCTGTGCACACCGATGCGACCCGTGTCGCTCGATTGATCACCGCATCGGTCATCTCCAGCAGCGCGCCCTCGATCGGCTGTTCTACGAGCCGCTCGCCTCCGGCGATGAGCGCCGTATCGATCCGGCCTGCTGCGCTCACCTGGACCGTGCCGCCCATCGGCATGCCTGTCGCCGTGGCCACTGTGCCTCCGTCAGGCGAGATCAGGACCAGTTCGTAGCGGTGGCCGAGCCGGCCCGCCTGGTGCAGCACCTCCGCGGGGCCGGTCACGTCGAGCATGGTGACACCGTCGAAGACCACGAAACCCACGCGATGAGTCATGTCTGAATCTGTGGTTTCTCTGTCTTGAAGGACATGGCGTCATGGTACGTGTTCGGGAAGTCTGGACTCGGGAAGCCAAACCGAGAAGCAGGAGAGGGATGACGATGGTCGAGTCGATTGCAGGAGTTCGGATACCGGACAGCATCCTTGCGCGTGAGGCGACCGAAGTGGTCCGTGATGCCGCATCGCCGCTGCTGTTCGATCATTCACGGCGCGTATTCGTGTGGGGGTCGCTGCGCGGCCTCGAACAGGGCATCGAGTTCGATCCCGAACTGCTGTACGTCGGGGCGATGTTCCACGACCTCGGGCTGACCGAGAAATTCGGTCGCACCGACCAGCGTTTCGAGATCGACGGTGCCGACGAGGCGCGGAAGTTTCTGAACTCGCACGGCATCACCGGTGAGGCCGCCGACCGCGTATGGACGGCGATCGCCCTGCACACCACCCCGGAGATCCCACTGCACATGGCTCCCGAGATCGCCCTTGTCACCAGGGGAGTGGAGTTGGACGTGTTGGGCATCGGGTACGACGCGGTGTCCGACGAGCAACGCGACGCCGTCGTGAAGGCTCACCCGCGCCCCGACTTCAAGAACCGGATCCTCGCCGCATTCACCGACGGCATCAAGGACCGTCCGGAGACGGCTTTCGGCAACGTCAAGGCCGACGTGCTAGCCCATTACGTACCCGGATTCGTGCGTGGCGACTTCGTCGAAGTCATCAAGAACTCCGACTGGTCCGAATAGTCAGAGACACTCCGTACTCGGTTACGACGTGTGTTGTGCTGCGCCCGGTCGCGATTTCGGGTGTAGTGGTGCATCGCACGGAGCGGTCGGTCAGGCAGCAAGGTGCTGTTCGGTGACCTGCACGTCGTTCTCGTCGAACTCGTACTTCTCCGGTTTCGTCGTCATCTGCTGCAGCGAGCTGATCGGTCGGTCGGTGTGGAGCACCGCACGGCTTCAACAATCTGCACGCGAGGAAGGCTGCAAGTGTGAGTGGCGTGAGCAGAATGCCTATCCGGCTCGGGCTCAGGAGCGTTCGGCGATCTGGGACAGGAGGGGCGTCAGCCGGTAGTCGAGCAACTGTCGCATCACGAGCGAAGTCGTGGTCTGTTCGACGCCGTCGATGTCGAGGATGCGCCCGGCGATGCGGTAGAGGTCGTCGGCGTCGCGAGCGACGACATGGACGAGAAGGTCGGTGACACCGCTGAGCCCGTGTACCTCGACGACCTCGGGGACCCCGTCGAGGCATCGGCGATCTGCGAGAGCTTGCGCTGGGCGACGTTGGTGAGGATGAATGCGGTCAGCGGATATCCGAGCGCGCCGGGATCGATGCGGCGTTCGAACGAATGAAGCACACCTCGCTGTTCGAGCTTGCTCAAGCGGGCCTGGACGGTATTTCGGGACAGTCCGGTCACGTCGGCCAGGGCGATGACGGTGGCTCGAGGTTCCGCGGTCAGGGCGGTGAGGATCTTTGCATCGATCGGATCGATGACGGTCTTGCTCGGCATTCTGCCAACCTCCAGTAGACGCGGACGGACCACCCTCATTCCATCACTTCGGCGAAGAGTGCTCGTGCAGCTGCCGTCGCGGCGGCCTCGTCGCCCTCGATCACCGCGGTCACCAGGGCGGTGTGCTCGTAGTGGAATCCTCGTCCGGTCGTGTGGACGTGCCGATCGACGGTCTGCCGGATCGAGGGCAGCAGCGAATCGTAGAACTCGAGGTACACGGCGTTGTGACTGGCTTCGACGATGGCCCGGTGGAGCGCGATGTCTGCTTCGACCGCGGCACCGGTGTCGGATTCGGCGAATCGGTTGTCGCGTTCGGTGAGCAGTTTCTCGAGGCGCGCGACATCGCCGGAAGTGCGCCGGCGCGCCGCGAGGACGGCCGCGGTGACGTCGAGTGTCTGCCGTAGTTCCTGCACGTCGCGCTCGTGCGCGGTCGCGAAGTACTTGCCGAGGGTGCCGCCTATGTCGGAGGTCGCGACGACGTAGGTACCGAACCTTGTCGGCGTTCGAGGAGCCGGTGTGCACGAGTGCCTGTACGGCTTCGCGGACGGTGTTGCGACTCGTTCCGGTGAGAGCAGTCAGTTCCGGTTCGGTGGGGATCCGGTCTCCGACCGCCCAGCGACCGCCGCAGATCTCGCTGCGTAGTTGTTCGGTGACCTGCGAGATCAGGCTCGCGCGTCGGACCGGTTGTCCCAAAGTCATCCTTTCATCCTATGATTTCTGGCGTGAGTCTTCTACGCGGCCGTCTACTTGTCTTCTGTGCGATCGCGATGTCTGCACTCGTGCTCCGGCTTGCCGTCACCTCGTTCAGCCCGCTGGCATCGCAGATCCGAGAGGACATCGGCTTCTCGCCGACGATCGTGGGCGTGTTCGGCATGGTGCCGACCGCCATGTTCGCGCTCTTCGGGATCGTCACCCCCTTCCTGGCTCGGTGGTGGGGACTCGAACGGACAGCGCTGGTCGCGATGCTCATGGCAGGCATCGGCATGGCGACCCGGGCGTTCATGGACGAAACATGGTCGTTGCTCGCGCTCTCGGCACTTGCCCTCGGAGGGATGGGGATCGGCAATGTCGTCATCCCGCCGCTGGTGAAGCGGTACTTCTCCGACCGGCTCGCGCTGATGAGTTCGGTGTACATCGTCGGTGTGCAGATCGGCACGATTGCACCGGCTTTCGTCGCGGTGCCTCTTGCGGATGCGTTCGGATGGCGCGTGTCGATCGGGATCTGGGCGGTTGCGGGTTTCGCTGCGGCGGTGCCGTGGATCGGAATTCTGGCCCGCCGCCGCGGC
>BBEG01000275.1 GCA_001312645.1 Rhodococcus sp. JCM 9791 | reverse complement strand
GGGGGCGAGCAGGTCGCCGGGGCCCAGGTCGCCGGGGCGGATTCGTTCGTTCCACGGCACCCACTCGGGCGCGACCAACGATTCGGGGCCCGGCAACAGTACGAGTTCACTGACGGTGACGTGGTCGGATTCGGGCGCTGCGGCCACCACGACGGCCCACTGCCAGCCGTGATATCCGGCCAGATCGGCTGCGAAGCGGTGGGTGGCTGCGCATTCGTCCTCGGCGGCGACACCCAGATAGGCGCCGACGACGCCCTCTCCGAGCTCGTTCAGGGCAGCCCGAGCGACCTCCACGGCCTCAGCGAGCACCGATCGGACGGCCGGATCCACCGAAGGAACCGTTCCGGGGGCAACGGCAGAAGATGCAACGCTCACGAGCACCATTGTGCCGGACCGATGCCCCGGCGTGGTGCCCGGCCATGAGAAGACACACGAGACGGCGACGAAGGAACGGCAGAAGGCAACGGGAAGATGGGCTCATGATGCGTCGATCGGCCACCTTCACCCTCGCTCTCACACTCCTGACCGCAGGCTGCAGCGACACCGTCGTCGACGAATCCGGGCCCCCCGCAGACGAGCTGCACGTCGAGATCGTCGCGGAGCATCCACACGACCCGGCGGCGTTCACCCAGGGCCTCGAACTCGACGACGGCGAACTGTTCGAGGGCACCGGGCGCGAGGGATCGTCATGGGTGTCGGCACGCCCACTCGACGCACGCACCGAACGCACCCGGGTGCCGCTCCCCGACGACATGTTCGGCGAGGGCATCACTGTTGCGGGCGGAGTGGTGTGGCAGCTCACATGGAAGGACGGCGTGGCGTTCGTCCGCGACCGCGACAGCCTCACCGAGCAGCGACGCATCACCTACGACGGTGAGGGCTGGGGTCTGTGCGACCAGCCCGACCGCCTCGTGATGAGCGACGGCTCCGCGAACCTGACATTCCGGGCCCGCGACACGTTCGCCGAGCTCGGACAGGTCACGGTGCATCGCAACGGTCGTGCGGTGTCGAACCTGAACGAGCTCGAATGCACCGACGACGGCGCCGTGTACGCGAATGTGTGGAAGACCGAGGAGATCGTGCGAATCGATCCCGAGTCCGGCCGGGTCAGCGCAACGATCGACGCGTCCGCGCTGCTCGACCGGCTTTCCGACGCAGATCGGGACGATGTCGACGTCCTGAACGGGATCGCTCATATCCCGGGCACGGACCGCTTCCTCGTGACCGGCAAGTTGTGGCCGACGCTGTTCGAAGTGCGGTTCGTCCCGTGACCCCGCCTCGCGAGCGACGCGACAACCGGCCCGACTGCACAACGGGTGCGCGGTGGTGAAGAATCGAAGAGTGACCGAACGGGAAGAGCGACCTGCCGACAAGGCGGATGATCGTGCCCCGGGCTCTCGGCATCCGGGCTACAGCAATTATCCGCCGCCGCGCCGCGTCTCTGCGCGCCGCACACCGTTGCCGCCTCTGCATCCGACAGACGAGTCGCACCGCTCCCGCCAGGACAGCTCGGACAAGCGCGCAGCGAAGGACGCCGGGCCGCCGAAGGATTCTTCCGACACCAAGGACGGCCGGTCGGGGGGTGAGAACACCGGGCCCCACGCACACGGATGCCCCGCAAACTCACGGTGACGCGGGTTGCGGCGTTCCGGAGCCGCGAGCTCACCCACAAGGGCATCGCCACGTTCCGTCGCGCCGCGACTGCCGACGGCGCCGACAAGTCGGGTCTGACGGCACTGACGTACGCGACCATGGCGAATTTCGCCGCCGACGCCGCGATGGCGGTGGCGTTGGCGAACACGTTGTTCTTCTCGGCCGCGACCGGTGAGGACAAGACGAAGGTCGCGTTGTACCTGCTCATCACGATCGCGCCGTTCGCGGTCATCGCGCCGTTGATCGGACCTCTCCTCGATCGGCTCCAGCACGGACGCCGTGTCGCGCTGGCGACATCCTTCGGGCTGCGAACGGTGCTCGCTATCGTGCTGATCTTCAGCTTCGACAGTTGGGGGTTGTATCCCGCTGCGCTGGCGATGATGGTGCTCAGTAAATCGTTCGCGGTGCTCAAATCCGCGGTCACTCCGAGAGTGCTGCCCCCCGAGATAGACCTGGTCCGCGTCAACTCCCGGCTCACCGTGTTCGGCCTGGTCGGAGGCACGCTCGGTGCCGGGGCGGTCGCGGCGGCAGCCGCGTGGGCGTTCAATTCCGCCGGCGCACTGTGGTTCTGCGCCGCCATCACCGTGCTCGGGGCCTACCTGAGTATGCGGATACCGGCGTGGGTCGAGGTCACCGAAGGTGAGGTCCCCGCAACGCTGTCGTACCGCGGATCCGATGCCCGTACCGAGGTGCTCGACACCAAGACCGAGGTGATCTCCCACGGCAACAAGAGTCGGCAACCACTCGGCCGCACAGTCGTCACCGGGTTGTGGGGCAACGGCACGATCCGGGTGCTCACCGGCTTCCTCACCCTGTTCATTGCGTTCGTGGCGAAGAGTGCCACCGAACAGTCACCGCTCATGCAGGCCGCCATGCTCGGCCTGGTCGGCGCTGCAGCGGCGATCGGCAACTTCGCGGGTAACGCAACCGGTGCGCGGATGGCGCTGGGTCGGCCCGCTCTGATCGTCGTACGATGCACCGCCGCCGTGGTGGTCGTGGCTGCGATCGTCGCGGCAACCGACAATGTGCTCGCCGCCGCGTTCGCCGCGTTGGTTGCCGCGTGCGCGAGCGCCTGTCGAAGGTGTCGTTGGACGCGTCGCTGCAGCAGGATCTGCCCGAGGAGTCCATCGCGTCGGGATTCGGCCGATCGGAAACCGTCCTTCAGCTGAGCTGGGTTCTCGGCGGCGCGCTGGGGGTTCTGCTGCCCACCGAGCTGTGGATCGGCTTCTCGGTCGTGACGGTGGTACTGGTTCTCGGTTTCACCCAGACCCTGCTCACCTACCGTGGAAAGACGTTGCTGCCCGGCCTGGGCGGCAGGAGGCCCGAGCATGCCTCCACCGAAACTGCCGCCGAGCGCCGAGCGCGCGCGGACGGGCAGCCGACACGAAATGGGAGCCGATGAATCTGCAAGCCCGGACGAAGAAGGCGATCGCGCTGATCGCGGTAGTCCTGGTGGTGGTCGCCGTGGGTATCGGCGCGGTGGTGTGGAAACTCGTCGACTCGGCCGAACCGCGACTGCCCGAGATCACCGCCTACGGAGACGGCAACTCGGTCACGGTGCCTCCGACCCAGCACTGCAACATCAACCTCGAGGACTGCGTCGAGAATCCGATCACTCAGCTCTCCGTCCGCGCCGGATATCCGCTGCAGTTGTCGCTGCCGTCGGAGATCTCCGATGCGCCGTGGCGTCTGATCGCCGTATACGGCGATCTCCAGACCGGTCAGACGTTCCTCGACGGCATCATGGTCGAGCCAGGACAGCAGAGCGCGATCACCGTGCCGAGCGATCCGAGCCTGCAGTTGCTCGGCGTCGAGGTCCAGCTGCCCTCCGCTGTGGTGGACGAAGCGGGCGAGCCGATCGCTCACGCCGTGTGGGCCGTCCAGACGTTCTGATGCCGCTCCCCTGTGGCCGATGCGCGGGGGTCGACGAAAGCCGAATGCCGCATCCGGTTCGATCGGATACGGCATTCGGCATTTCTGTCCGGTGGTCCGGCTCAGTGATCGAGCTCGCGAGCGATGGCGCGCATGACCTCGGAGATCCGCTGCCCCGACTTGCGGTCCGGGTAGCGACCACGCTGCAGGTCGGGCTGGATTGCAACCTCGAGCAGCTTGATCATGTCCTCGACCATGCCGTGCAGTTCGTCGGGTGAACGTCGTTCACGCGCCGGTGCTTCACGTCGTCCGCTCTGCTGCCGCAACGACGGCGTCTCGAGCAACTCGACCTTGAGTGCCTGGGGTCCGCGACGACCGACGGCCATCCCGAAATCGACACGCTGGCCCGCTTTGAGGCTCTCGACGCCCTCGGGGAGTGCCGATGCGCGGACGTAGACGTCCTCACCGTCGTCCTGGGACAGGAAGCCGAAGCCTTTCTCCACGTCGTACCATTTCACCTTGCCGGTCGGCACCGCGCTCACCTGCTCCTGGACGGCCGTGCCCGAGACACGGTGTGGACATGCAAAACAACGCGCCCCAACCCTCATCGAGCGGGACGCGCAGACGCGTTCAGTGTACCTCGACGCACATACCGCCCGGGACCGCTGACGACTACCGTGGACTCCGTGGGTAACTCTTCTTCCGATTCTGCTCGTGCGCCTCGTAAGGGCCTGTTCAACGCGGCCATCGCGTGCTTCGCGGTGGGTATCGTGGCAGTCGTCGCAATCTTCCTGACACCGATCGTCACCGACGGCAAGCCGGGCCTCGTCCTGTTCCTCCTCACTCTCGCGTGGCCGCTCGGCTTCGCGCTGGCCATCGCGTTCGCCCTGCAGTCGGGTCGGCGCTCGAAGGGCGGTAACGGCTCATGAGGGTAGTTCTCAACATCATCTGGCTGATCTTCGGCGG
This sequence comes from Rhodococcus sp. JCM 9791, assembly GCA_001312645.1. Classification (GTDB taxonomy): domain Bacteria; phylum Actinomycetota; class Actinomycetes; order Mycobacteriales; family Mycobacteriaceae; genus Rhodococcus. The sequence goes on along the minus strand of BBEG01000275.1, from coordinate 2,540 downwards.
CCTGTGGCTGGCGCTCGGATACTTCGTCGCCGGCATCATCTGCTGCATCCTCATCATCACGATCCCGTTCGGTATCGCCTCGTTCCGCATCGGCGTCTACGCACTGTGGCCGTTCGGGAAGACGACGGTCGACAAGCCGACGGCAGGGGCCGGTTCACTGATCGGGAATGTGATCTGGATCGTGATCGCCGGCATCTGGCTGGCCATCGGACACATCACGACAGCGATTGCCATGGCCATCACGATCATCGGCATTCCGCTGGCGATCGCGAACCTGAAGATGATCCCGATCTCCCTGATGCCGCTCGGGAAAGACATCGTTCCCGTCGACGCGCGCCCAACGTATATGTGACCTTAATCACGTAACGAGCTGATAACGGCGGGGGCTCGAAACGGGTTTGGGGGTCTACTCGCGCGACTACCAGCGAGTTCGCTCCGACATCGCCCCAGCACAGCCTCGAAACCGCAAACGGTCGCGCGTTATCAATTGGTGACACTTGCCCACCCGAACCGTTACCGTCGTGATCGGTCGGACCACCTGGTCCAACCAACCCGGGCCCGCCGCGCCAAATTCCTGTCCCGCGGATGTCCGGTTATCCCGACAAACGATCCACAAGGGACAGGAAACGGGGGACCCAACCGGTCTCCCTCGGAAGCACCCGGCCCCCGCCGGACGCTTCCCCGGAGGCCCGGCCCGCCGCTCACGCGGCAGGCCTTGGGGTGAAGCCGGAACGCTCGATGAGCGCAACGGCCGGACTACCTCTTCAGTCCGAACCCGACAGCTGACCTCGTAGGCGCGTGCGGAGAGGAAACGACCGACATGAGCGGACGCCATCGCAAGCCCACCAATACCGGCCGGACCGTCGCGAAGTTCGCGCTGACCGGCGCCGTCCTCGGCGTGACAGGTGTCGCCTTCAGCGGCACCGCCACCGCAGCACCCGACTCCGACTGGGACCGCCTCGCACAGTGCGAGTCCGGCGGCAACTGGGCCATCGCCACCGGCAACGGGTTCCACGGCGGGCTGCAGTTCTCGCCGAGCACCTGGAACGCCTACGGCGGCCAGGAGTACGCACCACCGCCAACCAGGCCAGCCGCGACCAGCAGATCGCAGTCGCCGAGCGTGTCCTCGCAGGCCAGGGCTGGGGCGCATGGCCGTCCTGCTCTTCGAGCCTCGGACTGTCCAGCGCTCCGACACAGCGTGAAGCCCCGAGCGCACCCGCTCAGTCCGCGCCGCTCACCGAGAACCGTCAGGTTCCGCAGCTCCCCGATGCTCCCGCACTGCCTGCCGAGGCCCAGGGCATCATCGACGGCTTCGAGCAGGGCGTCGACGCACTGCAGGCCGCCGGTATCGCTCTCGACCCGGCCGTCCTCGACGCGGTCCGCGCCGTTCTGCCCCAGTAGGCAACACTCAGCGATACAAGCAGAGAACCCCGCACCGGATTCGGTGCGGGGTTCTCTGCTTGTATCGGGAGTCCGGCAGGCGAGGAACTCAGCGGTTGATGACGGTGTACGGGTGCGTGTAGGGAAGCTCATCCGCCGGGACCGGGAACACGGTGTCCTCGCCGTACGGAGAGAGCGGACCAGAACGCGTCGACGACAGTTCGGTGACCGCGTGGTCTCCGTCTGCCAACTCCGGCCATCCGCGATCGACGTAGAGGTTCTTCGATTTGTCAGCCATGACGCCCATTTTGGCAGGTGAGTTCGTCTTAGGCCATCTCAGGTCTCTAATCTGGAACGAATGACACCCGCCACGCCCGCCCCCGACACCGGATCGGACTCGCTCGCCCGGTGGCTGTCCGATCGCCGCGACACGGAACTTGTCGCGCTCCTGCGCTCGCGACCCGACCTGGTGGTGCCCCCACCCGCGACGATGAACGTGCTTGCGAATCGAGCACGCCAACGCGCGTCGGTGTTCCGCGCAGCGAACGACTTCACCACTGCCGAGTTCGGGGTCATCGAGCACTGGCGCGGCTCGGAGCCGTCGACGACGGGGTGACGAGGAAAACTCTCGTCGACGATCTGCGCGGACGGATCACCGCCAAGTCCGTCGATCGGATTCTCGACCGGCTGCGCTCCGGCCTCCTGGTGTGGGACACCCCCGAAGGTCTGCGTCTTGTCGCGGCCGCCGTGGAAGCCGTGCCGTGGCGGGTCGGACGCGCACCCGAGACGGACGCATTCACCCGCGAGGAGCTCGATCAGGTTCTCGCCGAGCTCAACCCCGCACAACGCAGCATTCTCGACACCCTCGCACGTACATCGCCCATCGGGCGCACCCGCGACGCCGCGCCCGGCTCCGACGAGACCCGCCCCGTCCAGAAGCTCCTGCGTCCGGGTTGCTCACCCGCATCGACGACGAGACCGTCGAACTTCCTCACCGGGTCGGACAAGCCCTGCGGGGCGAAGCGCCGTACGACCCGGCATCACTGACTCCCCCGAGTTTCGAGGCGACCACCAAAGCCGCCCCCGACACGAACAGCACCGCCGCCGGCGCCGCCCTGGAGTTGCTGCGCCACTGCGAGGACCTGATCACCGCGCTGGGC
>BBEG01000274.1 GCA_001312645.1 Rhodococcus sp. JCM 9791 | reverse complement strand
GCCCCGGAGTCCCCGAAGCTGTGTCGTACACCGTCGCCTGATCCGCACGACGGATCGCCTCGACCACCAACGGCCACAATCGTCGATACCGCGCCCGGATCTTGTCGTCCGGCACCGAATGCCCACCCGCCGACACCCGGTGCGCCACACGCGCGACCGACATGGCCTCGGGCACCACCATCACGTGCAACACCACCACGAATCCGGCGCGCTGCGCCCGATCGATCAGTTCGAGCTTCGACTCGTGCGAGAACACCGTCTCCGCGATGAACGAGCGCCCCTCGGCGATGAACCGGTCCCGCACCGTCGCCGCGACCTGCGCCGCCTCATACGACATCTCCTCGGCCCGATCCGGCCACCGTTGCCGCGCGATCACATCCGCATTGACGAACACGCTGAGCGGCAGCAGGGGAGCGAGCGACAACTCCACGAACGTCGACTTGCCGGCACCGTTCGGGCCGACCACCAGATCCAGACGCCTCATGCGTCGTCGAGCACGCGCGTCGTTCCATCCGGATGCCGCTCGACCAGACGGCCCTCGTCGTCGAGCACAACCGACGTGACACCGCGCCCGGCGAGCACACCGACATAGTCGATATCCGCCAGATGGTCAGCGAGCCGAGCGTCGGTCTCCGCGTTGAACAGGCGCCCCTCGGCATCGGTGAGATCGGAGACCGGGCGCGACCCGGACAACGCGTCATGCACACGGCGCAGCGACGCGCTCTCGTGTGCGGTCATGGCACGCCCGATCCGCGCCCAGTATTCGAGTTGCTGACGGCCGGTGCGGTTCTGTCGGCCGCCCTCGGCGATGGCGCTGTCGACGAGTTCGGCGTCGAATCGGGTGACCTTGTCGGTGGACGGAGCCATCACGACCTCCTCGTGTTGCAGTCTGCTACCAATTGTAGCGGAGTGTAACGGACGAATGCTGCCTCCCGGTCGAGCCTCACCATCGGAGACGGGGCACCGAGCGCTACCTCGCAGCTCAGTTGCGGGGGCAGTGACCTCAACCTTTGCGCAGGATACTGCCGATGGTGTCGGCGAGCGGACCGGACTGGCCGATGAGGGCCAGTTCGACGGTGCCGAGGAGAGGGCTGTTCACGGATGCGCGATCGAGTCGGTCGCGCAGGTCGGCCACGAGTAGGTCGTCGGCGGGGGTGTCGTCGCGGTGCACGAACTCGAGGGTAGCGATGCCGCGTCCGAGAGTGCACGAGTGCATCCGCGTGGTCGATCGCACGGGGCTTCCGAACGCCTAGACTGTGATGCACATCACTATTTCGAGGAGGTGTGCGATGACCACACCCGACATGGAGGAAATCGATCAAGGCAAGCTCGAACAGACCCTTGGGCAACTGGTCACCGACATGGGCGCCGCACTGAACAGTGCACTGGTCATGATCGGCCTCGACCTGGGGTTCTGGGAAGCACTCGACGGCAACGGTCCGACAACTTCCGATGTGCTGGCAGAACGCACCGGCGTGCGTGAACGCTATGCGCGGGAATGGTTGTCGGCGCAGGCCGCAAGTGGGTATCTCATGCACGATGCGAGCACCGACACCTTCACGCTTGGACCGGAGCAGGCGATGGCATTCGCCCGCATCGACAGCCCGGTCTATCTGGCAGGTGGCTACCACCTCATCAGTGCAGTCTTCAAGGACAGGGAGAAGATCACCGAACGAATTCGTCAGGGCGAAGGATTCGGCTGGCACGAACACGACACCGAGTTGTTCACCGGAACCGAACAATTCTTCCGGCCGGGCTACCGCGCGAATCTGGTCGACGCGTGGCTACCCGCACTCGATGGCGTCGTCGACAAGCTCACAGCGGGCGCCGAGGTGGCCGACATCGGATGCGGTCACGGTGTATCCACGACGCTCATCGCTCAGGCCTTTCCGAACTCGATGGTGCACGGGTTCGACTATCACGACGAATCGATCACTCGCGCAAGGGAACTGGCTGCCGAGCAGGGCGTCGAGAACGTGGATTTCGCTGTCGCTTCGGCAGCGGATTATCCGGGTCGTGATTACGCCTGGTGTGCTACTTCGACTGTCTGCACGACATGGGCGACCCGGTCGGTGCGCTGACGCATGCGCGCAACACACTCTCGGGCGACGGTTCCGTGATGCTCGTCGAGCCGTATGCGCACGACGATCTCGCCGAGAATCTCAATCCGGTCGGGCGGATGTACTACGCGGCCTCGACGGTACTGTGCACGCCGTCGTCGCTCGCTCAACCTGTTGCGCTCGGTCTCGGTGCTCAGGCCGGCGAGGCGCGACTCGCTGCCGTCGCGGCCGAAGCCGGATTCGGCCGCTTCCGGCGCGCGACGGAAACGCCGTTCAACTTGGTCCTGGAGGCACGGGCCTGAGTCGAATTACGTCACTGTGACGTTTCTAGGGTGCGCGGCGGGTTGCCGGGGGAGCGAGCGCCGAGCCCGCTCAGCGCAGAAACAGCGACGGCGGAGGTCGCTGAGCAGATGCGCTCACCGGAGGTGCGCGCGCCGACCGTCAGGTCACCGACGGCGGCGGGTTGGTCGTGATGGCCAGGATGGCCGAGCGGAGTACACGGTTGACGAAACGTCACAGTGACGTTTTAACGGGATTGGCCGTGCATGAGGGGGTGGGATATCGATCAAGGTTGATCAAACCAAAGCGGATGCGGGCGGTCGGCGGGACGGCAAGTCGGATGTCCGGCGCCGCCGGCGACCGGCCCGGCCCGCCAGAACCCGTTCCGGTGCGATGTCGGCGAATCGCATGATGAGCGCGTGACGGATATCGACGCCGTCGGCGGTGATGTCGCCGACGTAGTGAACCGACATGATGTGCGTTGAAGTCGATGCGCGGCGTGGCCGCCGAACGCCCGCAAAACCCCAGGTGAACCGGCATGGCGAAAGTGCCGATAATCTACATTATGTCAAGTAGTCGGAATCTGGGCCTACCCGATCGCTGCTCAGGATAGGTTGGGGCCGCGGATGGGATGCCGCCCCGAGATGGCATCCCGGCCCCTTCGGTGAGGGTCGGCCGCCGAACCCGCCTTCATGACTCCGGCCGTCATGGACTCCCAATGGCCTCATGCACTCCGCGCTCCACGTCGACCCGGTGCCGTCCGGGTGGTATCCGACGCGTGGCCTGTCGGCGTGTGCGCCGGTTGCACGGCGTCACACGCCGACTTCTCGGTCGTTGCGCGTGCCGATGCGGCGATTGTGTGTGTCGTCGAGCGTCGCGGTGTGCAGAATCGGTGGGCCCGCCCCCACTGCGCCGCCCATACCCCACTCGAGTTGATCTTGATGGATAATCACCATTATCCATCAAATAGACTGTGCGACAAGATATCCGGAATGATCTGGCCTCCGGGCCGGCGGCATTGCACACGACGACGACGATGCACCGTGTCCGGCTCGCCGACAGCGACCCGTCATATACCGCGCCCGATTTCGGCCGTGTCCCACCCGACCCGACAGGTGAGAACAAGGGCCGCATCCTCCGCCCCGCATGCCGTCCGAGTCCGTACCACCACTCCCCTGCGTGCCCTCTGAGTCAGGGCCGTGACGACACCTGATCGTGGCCGTAGGAAAATAGTCGGATGGACTTGACCTTGATCGCGATCATCGGTGTCGCCAGCATCGTCTCGGTCGCGGCCTTCTCGAAACGACTCGGGTTGGCCGCTCCCCTGATGCTGGTGGTCTTCGGAACGATATTGAGCTTCGTGCCGGGTGTACCCGACGTCGACATCGAACCCGAACTGATCTTGGCCGGGATCCTGCCTCCACTGCTGTACTCGGCGGCGGTCACCATGCCCGCGCAGGACTTCCGCCGAAACTTCAAGGCCATCAGCGGACTCGCCGTCCTGCTGGTGATCGTCACGACCGCAGGCGCGGGCGTGCTGTTCCACCTTCTGATTCCCGACCTCGGGTGGGCTGCATGCTTCGCGCTCGGAGCCATCGTCAGCCACGACGCGGTCGCCGCCACCGCCGTCGGACGGAAGCTCGGTCTGCCGTCACGCCTGCTGACCGTGCTCGAAGGCGAAGGCCTCGTCAACGATGCCTCCGCCCTGGTTCTGTTGCGGTCCGCGATCGCTGCGATGGCAGGCGCCGTGTCGCTCTGGCAGGTCGCCGGCGACTTCCTCTTCTCGGTAGTGGTCGCAACCGTGATCGGCATCGTCGTCGGTATCGTCAACGTCCGTGTGCGGGCCTGGTTCAAGGACCCTGTGCTCAACACCGCCGTTTCGTTCGTGATCCCGTTCGTCGCGTTCGTCCCGACCGAGCATTTCGATGCGTCCGGGGTGCTCGCGGTGGTCGTGGCAGGTGTGGTCACCGGTCATCTCGGTCCCCGGTATCTGCGCGCCGAGGATCGCATCACCGAGGAAACGAACTGGCACACCGTCGCCTTCCTCCTCGAGTCCGCGGTCTTCCTCATCATGGGGTTGAGTCTCAAGCACCTCCTCGATGAGGTTCAACATGCCGGCCTGCCCACCGGCCAGGGATTGCTGATCGGGCTCGCCGCGACCGCATTCGTCATCGCGGTACGCATGCTGTTCGTCGTCCCGCTCGTCGCCCTCCTCAAACGAGACGAACGGAAGGCCGCCGAATTCCGTCCCCTCCTCGAACGACAGCGAGAACGGCTCGATGAAACCGGCCTGCACCCGCGCCGCCGGGCACTGGTCAAACGCCGCTTCGACCGTGCCAGCGCCGACATGGACTTTCTGGTCACCGAAACTCTCGGTTGGCGCAGCGGCGTGGTGCTCGCATGGTCGGGCATGCGCGGGGCCATCACCCTCGCCGCTGCACAATCCCTGCCGAGCGACACACCGTATCGCGCCGAACTGATCTTGATCGCTTTCGTCGTCGCCGTGACCACGCTGCTCCTCCAAGGACTCACCCTGCCGATGGTGATCCGCTGGGTGAAGATCCCCGGCGACGACTCGGACCGGCTCCGCACCGAGTACGGTGACCTGCTGTCCGAGCTGGCAGATGCGGGCGAGGAGGCACTCGTGGCCGGCGCCGACGGAGCCGAACCGGATGTGGTCGAACAGGTCCGGAGCGACAGCTTGATCGGAAAGCGTGAGGCCCGCGGCACCACCCCCGACCCGGAACACGACACTCGCCGTGAAGAGTACGTCCGACTGAGGCTGCTCACGATCGCGGCCGAGCGGGCTGCTCTCCTCGAGGCACGGAGTCGAGGAACCTACAGTTCCAAGACCCTCAACGCGGCACAGCACCGCCTCGACATCGAAGAGACCCGACTACAGGCACTCGGTGAACATCTGTGAGCCACCCGGAGAGGCGCCGCGAGTGCGGGCCCATCCGATGGTGATGGGATAGTCATATCACCACCACGCGCAGCCGAGAGGGAAGAGGCTCCATGATTCGGGTGCTACTCGCCGAGGATGTTCGAGTCCTGCGTGATGCCCTCACGGCACTGTTGAACCTCGAACCCGACATCGATGTTGTCGCGGCGGTAGCCCGCGGCGACAAGGTCCTCGATGCAGCAGTCACGCACACCGTAGACGTCGCCGTCATGGATATCGACATGCCCGGCCTCGACGGTCTCGACGCCGCTGCCCGAGTACACCGGCAACTTCCCACCTGCCGCACCTTGATCCTCACCGGACTCGGCAACCCCGCGAATCTGCGCCGCGCGGCACGCGCACCCACGTCGACGGGTTCATTCTCAAGGACACGCACCCCCGCGATGTCGCCGATGCGATCCGCACGGTCGCCGCGGGTGGTCGTGTCGTCGACCCGCAGTTGGCGTATTCGACGCTCGATACCGCCCCCAATCTCCTCACCGAGCGGGAAGCGGATGTGCTGCGACTGACCGCCGGTGGTGCGACGCCACGCGAAGTCGCGACGTCGCTGCATCTCAGTTACGGCACCGTGCGCAACTATCTCGCCTCGTCCGTGACGAAGCTCAACGCACGAAACCGGGTCGATGCCATCCGGATCGCGGCGGAGGCAGGCTGGATTTGACCGAGGGCAACTCTGCCGTGACGGTGAAAACGTTGCCGCGCAGCACCTCGAATCTCCCACCGGCTTCGGTGACGCGCGCCGCGAGGTTCATCAGGCCGTTTCCTGTGTCATGGGCGGGTGTGTCGGCGACGTCGTTGCTGAGCGTCAGTCTGATGTGACCGTCGACTTCGGTGAGGGTCAGAAGGCAGCTACCGGTGCCGTGGCGGACCGCGTTCGTGGCCGATTCGCGCAGCACGGTGGCGAGAATCGCGTCGATGCGGGGGTTGACGATGACGTCGCTCGTCTCTGTTCGGAAGTCGATGCCCGCGGCGTGGAGAAGCTCGCGTGCCGCGTGCACTTCATGGTCGAACCGGAGGGTAGGCGTGCGGTCGGTGAGGGTGCGCAATTCCACCAGGGCGCGGTCGACCGTGCTGGTGAGTTGGTCGATCTCCGATGCTGCCCGGCCAGGGTCGAGTGAGGAGAGTCGGGCGGCCAGTTCGGCTTTCATCCCGATCGCCGACAGATGCCTGCCGAGGAAATCATGCACGTCGCGTTCGAGCCGGAGTCGTTCCTGGAGCACTGTGAGCCAGACGATCCCGTCACCCGCTTCCTGGATGGATCGGATCAGGCTCGGCACTCGGCAGTACGCGTAGACGGCGACGCAAATGGCACCCGACGACAGGAAGTACAGCCGATCACCCAACTCGAGCCGGCAGGCAGCGTCGCCTGCTGGATCAGTAGGATCGCCGTTGCTGTTGCTCCTGCCCACACGGGGCGACACCGATAGATCGCGGACCCGATGACCAGAGGCACCAGTGCGGCGAACCGGATCCCGCCGAGCCCCAGCATGACCGTCAGGAGCGTGATGTGGGCGGGCAGTGTCCACTGCCACCACTGCGGTGGCCGACCGCCTCGGTCGGGAGTTCCGTGATAGAGCTGCAGTGCGGTGACCGCGAGTACCGCGCCGGTCGCGGCTACCCATCCGTGGACGGACTCGACGCCGAAGTTGGTGAGATTGACGAACGTCAGCACGGCGCTCCCGAGCACCAGCGCGGCTGCGAAAAGGCGAGCGAGCTCGGCGAGACATCCGGGGCGGTCCCGT
>BBEG01000273.1 GCA_001312645.1 Rhodococcus sp. JCM 9791 | reverse complement strand
CGCCGAACTCGGCATCACGCTCGTCAACGTGCCCGAGGCATTCGACGGCGCTGCCGCCGAGCGCGGGGTCGTCACCAACAGCCTCGTCGCAGAGGCCCTCGCGCACGGCGACATGGGTCTGGCTCTTCCGATCCTCGCGCCGAGCGGCGTCGCGGTGGCTTTGACCGAGTGGGGCACCGAGGAGCAGCAGAAGACCTACCTGCCGCGTTCGCCGGCGAGGATGTTCCGCAGGCATCCGTTGTCATCGCCGAACCCCGCGCACTGTTCGATCCGTTCGCGCTGCGCACGAAGGCCGTGCGGTCTCCGAGCGGATACCGACTCAACGGAGTCAAGGCGCTCGTCCCGGCAGCGGGTAGCGCCGAACTGTTCATCGTGGCAGCGGAACTCGACGGCAAGCCGTCCTTCTTCATCGTCGAGGCAACGAGCAAGGGCGTCGTCATCGAAGCCGATCCCAGCATGGGTCTGCGTGCCGCCGGACTCGGCCGCTCCTGCTCGAGGATGTCGCAGTGCCGCAGTCGGCTCTGCTCGGCGACGAGAACCCGGACGTCCGCGCCGAGCAGTATGCCGACGCGGTGCGGTTGTCGCGCCTCGGCTGGGCGTCGCTCGCCATCGGCACCGGCCAGGCCGTCCTCGACTACGTCGTACCGTACGTGAACGAGCGGGAGGCATTCGGTGAGCCGATCAGCCACCGTCAGGCGGTCGCGTTCATGGTCGCAAACATCAAGATCGAACTCGACGGACTCCGCCTCGTCACTCTTCGCGGTGCAGCACGGGCCGAGCAGGGCCTTTCGTTCGCCCGCGAAGCCGCGCTCGCCCGCAAGCTTGCGACGGACAAGGGCATGCAGATCGGTCTCGACGGCGTCCAGCTGCTCGGTGGCCACGGCTTCACCAAGGAACATCCCGTCGAGCGGTGGTACCGCGACCTGCGCGCCATCGGCGTCGCCGAGGGCGTCGTCCTCGTCTGAGCGGCCCGGACACACACAAGGAACCTGTGATGATCAATCTCGAACTTCCCAAGAAACTCAAGGCTTCTGCGAATCAGGCCCACCAGGTCGCTGCCAGATCTTCCGACCCGTCTCCCGCAAGTACGATCTCGCGGAACACGAGTACCCCGTCGAGCTCGACACGATGGCGGCAATGGTCGAGGCGCTCAACGATTCCGGTCAGGGCGCTGCCGGCGCGACACTCGGCCGCGAAGGTAAGGCCAAGGAGTCCGATGGCGAAAATGCCAACGGCGGAAACATGGCCGGACTCCTCAACGTCATCGAAACTTGCTGGGGTGACGTCGGATTGACGCTGTCCATCCCGTACCAGGTCTCGGCAACTCCGCCATCGCTGCGGTCGCAACCGACGAGCAGCTCGAGCGATTCGGCAAGGTCTGGGCCTCGATGGCCATCACCGAACCCAGCTTCGGTTCGGATTCGGCCGCTGTCACCACAACCGCCGTTCTCGACGGCGACGAGTGGGTCCTCAACGGCGAGAAGATCTTCGTCACCTCCGGCGAGCGTTCGTCGCATGTCGTCGTCTGGGCATCCGTGGACAAGTCGAAGGGCCGCGCCGCGATCAAGTCGTTCGTCGTCCCGCGCGATGCTCCCGGACTGAGCGTCGCCCGGCTCGAGCACAAGCTCGGCATCAAGGCTTCCGACACCGCGGTTCTACTGCTGCAGGACTGCCGCATTCCCAAGGACAACATCCTCGGCTCACCCGAGGTCAACGTCGAGCAGGGATTCGCAGGGGTCATGCAGACCTTCGACAACACGCGTCCAATCGTCGCCGGCATGGCGATCGGTCTCGGTCGTGCCGCACTCGAAGAACTGCGCGGCATCCTGTCCGAGGCCGGCGTCGAGGTCGACTACGACACCCCTGCGAACAACCAGCATGCGGCCGCCGCCGAGTTCCTTGCTCTCGAGGCCGACTGGGAGGCCGCATACCTGCTCGCGCTGCGGGCGACGTGGATGGCCGACAACAAGAAACCCAATTCGCTCGAGGCGTCGATCTCCAAGCGAAGGCCGGTCGTACCGGTACTGCCGTTTCGCTCAAGGCCGTCGAGCTCGCGGGCAGCTACGGCTACTCGGAGCGACCCCTGCTCGAGAAGTGGTCGCGCGATTCGAAGATCCTCGACATCTTCGAAGGCACGCAGCAGATCCAACAGCTGATCGTGGCCCGTCGAGTACTCGGCAAGTCGTCCTCCGAACTGAAATGACCGCAGAACTGAAATGACCGCATTGAAGTGACTGCACCGAAGCAACCCCCTTCAGCAGTCACTCGGGGATTCGACCCGGGGAGAAGAGATGCCCTCGCCACTCGTGTGTGGCGAGGGCATCTCGATACCGGTCCATCGGAACGAAGAAAAGCGAAGGCCGGTCTTCCGAATTCGGAAGACCGGCCTTCGCATTGGTAGCGGGGACAGGATTTGAACCTGCGACCTCTGGGTTATGAGCCCAGCGAGCTACCGAGCTGCTCCACCCCGCGTTGCAAGAACAAAGTTACACGAACGGGGAAACGAAAGGCAAATCGCCTGGGCTACCGCCACTTTGGCCCAGAAAGAGGTGACCTGGGCCACATTTCACCCATGATCCCCGACACATAACGAATGAATAACAAGTTCATCACGGATGCGAGTTTTTCCCCGATGACCTGCGGAAATTGCGCTCACAATCTCACATTTTGGACATCGATGGTTGAACTCGGCAGGATGACTCCTCCCCCGATCCCCTTGTACGGTCGGTCCCGGCTCGAATTCACCGAACCACCACCGGACCGCCGCCGCCGAGTCTGCCCCGCGGGAGCCGGTGCCTACGAAGACCTTCGGAGGGGCAGAGGCACGCACTATCCATCAGGACACGACATGTCTGTCGAGGGAGTGCCGTTGCTGCGAGCGCGAGAGGAATCATCCAGCATGATCACACTGTTCAAGAAGCACGCCCTTCGTACCGTCGTCGTCACCGGCGCACTGGCCGCAGTTCCCCTCGGCCTCGCCGCGGGCACCGCCTCCGCTGCTCCTCACAACTGGGACGGTGTTGCGCAGTGCGAAAGCGGCGGGAACTGGGCGATCAGCAGCGGCAACGGCTACTACGGCGGCCTGCAGTTCTCCCAGAGCACCTGGAACGCCAACGGCGGTACCGGAAGCCCCGCCGATGCTTCGAAGGAAGAGCAGATCCGGGTCGCCGAGAACACGCTGCAGACTCAGGGACCCGGCGCGTGGCCCGTGTGCGGCCAGTACCTGAGCACCGAGTCCGCACCTGCGGAACCCGCCCCCGCACCTGCACCGGAGGCACCTGCGGCTCCGGTCGTTCCCGATGCTCCGATCGTCGAGGTACCGGCTTCCTGCCGAAGCTCAGCAGCTCTTCGACGCCGCGTCCGACCTCGCCGCGCAGCACGGATTCGACGCTCAGTTCTCGCAGCTCGTCAGCGTCGCCGGACTCTGATCCAGCCCCGAACGACGACGAGGCCCCGCCATCGGCGGAGCCTCGTCGACTCGTCATGTGGCGTGGTGCCACCGACCGTCACAACAGATGATCAGCCTCCACTCGACTGGTAACTCTCGACCGCACGCTGCACACGCGCGAGCGCATTGCCGTACGCATCGAAGTCTCCACTGCGCTGCGCATTGGCGAGCTCGTCGAGTGCCGAATCGAGCTCGGTCACCGCGGCCTCACGACTCGCAGGTGGAACCGCCACCGGAGGAACTCCGGGCTCCGGCTGCTGACCTTCGTCAGGCACCGCACCTTCCACGCCTTCGGATCGGGTATCGTCCTCGACCTCCGCGCTCGACACCGCCGAACCGCCCGGAGCCGTCGCAGCATCGCCGACACCCTGACCGAACACCTGATCCAGGGCTGCCGCCAAGTCGGTGCGTAACCGATCCGCACTCCACCGCCGGAGCCCGGCTCTCGGTAACTGACCAGCACACGCGAGAGCTGCGGGAAGGTGGAGGTACTGCCCGCCGTCGGGTTTCGCTCGGTGTACATCGGCTGGACGTAGAGAATTCCGCCCTCGGCGATAGGCAATGTCAACAGATTGCCGTACTGGATCCTGTTGGATCTCTCGAGCAGTGTCCGCTCGGATGCGACACGGGTGTCGGAGATCATCGCGTTCTGTGTCTGTTCCGGGCCGAAGGTCTGCGTATCGGTCGGCAACCGCAGAATCGTGAACTGCCCGTAGTTCTCCGGGTCTGCCTCCACCGAGATGTAGGCGGACAGGAACTGACGGTTGTAGCCCACCATCGCGGACGTCAAACGGAATCTGGCATCCGCGGTCTTCTCGTCGCCCATCAGCAGGTAATACGGCGGCTGATTGGCGGTGGTATCGACTGTCGGGTCCGCCGGAACCGACCAGAACGCGTTGTTCGTGAAGAACTCGAGCGGCTCGTCGACGTGGTATTTCGCGAGCATCTCCCGCTGAACCTTGAACAGGTCCTCGGGGTAGCGGAAGTGCGAGCGGAGCTCATCGGAGATCTGGTCCTCCGCCGTCACAGCGTCCGGGAAAACCCCCATCCACGCGTTGAGGACGGGATCCTGTTCGTCGACCTGGTAGAGCGTGACAGTGCCGTCGTATGCGTCGACGGTCGCTTTCACCGAGTTACGGATGTACGAGACCTCCTTGCGGGGCAGCAGCGTCCGGTGTTCTGGTCGACGCTGTCCTCGAGGAGTCCTTCGAGGGAGCTGCGCTGCGCGTAGGGGTAGTTGTCGAGCGTGGTGTACGCATCGACGATCCACACGATCCGGCCGTCCACCGCTGCCGGGTAGGCATCGCCGTCGGCCGTGAGCCACGGTGCAACCTTGGTGACACGATCTCGCGGGTCGCGGTTGTACAGGATCTTCGAATCACTACCGATAGCGCTCGAGAAGAGAATGTTGCGCTCGGCGTACGACGCGGCGAAAGCGAAGCGGTTGATCCAGTTGCCGATGTCGACGCCACCCTCACCCGTATAGGTGTAGGTCTCTGTGTCGGTGTCGTACTCGCGGGGTGCTGCACCCTCACTGCCACCGACGATCGCGTAGTCGGGATCTGCCTCGGATATCACCTCGCCGAAGTAGATACGAGGCTGCTCGACAGGGATGACCTGGTTGCCGGCCGCTTGTGACGCGAGGTCGCTGATCATGTAGACCGGGTAGCCACTGTTGCTGTTCGCAGCCTCTTCCGCAGAAGTACTCGCGGCGGCATTCACCCGGTTTGCGGGAGCCGCAACGAGACCGTTGCCGTGTGTGTACACGGTGTGCCGGTTGATCCAGTCGGTCTGGTTGCCGGTCAGGCTCGTGGGCGACAACTCACGAGCGGCAACGACATAATCCTCGACACGACCGTCGACCGAGTAGCGGTCGATGTCCAGCGACTCGGGGTAGCCGTAGAAGTTCTTGAGCTGGGTCTGCTGCGTGAAGGTGCGGGGCAGCACGTTCGGATCGAGAAGACGGGTGTTCGCGATCGTCGTGAGATCGGCCGGAACCTCCTCGGGAGAGACGGTACCCACTCCGGGATAGTCCTGGTACGTGACATTGTCATCGGTGATTCCGTATGCCTCACGTGTGGCCTCGATGTTCCGTTCGATGTACTCACGTTCCTTGTCGGCGGCGTTCGGCCGGACCGAGAACTGCTCGACCATGAGCGGGTAGACCGCGCCGACCAGAATCGACGAGAGCACCAGCAGGGCCGTTGCGAGGGCGGGGATCCGCAGATCCCGGAACACGATCGCCGCAAAGAACGCGATCGCACAGATGATGGCGATCGCCATGAGGATCAACTTGCCGGGCAGAACCGCGTTGATGTCGGTGAAGCCCGCGCCGCTGAAAGTGGGTTCTTTCCGACCGCTCCACAACAATTCGTACCGGTCGAGCCAATAGGCCACCGCCTTGAACGCGACGAACAGACCCGCAAGGACGGCCAGCTGGATACGCGCCGCGTTGGAGATGTGGCCACCGCTACCGCCCCGGCCCGCGATGCGGATTCCGCCGAAGATGTAGTGCGTGACCAGACTCGCGAAGAACGCCAGGATGATCGCGACGAACAGCCAGTTGAGGACGAAACGGAAGAACGGCAGGTCGAATGCGTAGAACCCGACGTCCAACCCGAACTGCGGATCGGTGGTTCCGAACGACCCCCCGTTGAAGAACATCTGGACTGTCACCCAGCTCGACTGGGCAATCAGACCGGACAACACACCGACGCCGATCGGGATGCCGAGTCCGAAGGCGCGCATCCGGGTCATGACCGTCGTCCGATACCGCGCGATCGGGTCGCCGGGCCCGGCTGTGGGCACGAACACCGGACGCGATCGGTAGGCGAGGAACAGTGCAAGCCACAGCACCGCCGCCACGAAAACTCCGACGACGAGGAACAACGCCACTCGCGTCAGGAGGACCTTGACGTATACGCCGCGGAAATCGACGGAGCCGAACCACAGCCAGTTGGTATAGGTATCCAGGATTCTCGGGCCGAGAAGCAGCAACACGGCCACCACCAAGGCGAGAATCAACAGAGCCTTGCTCCGCTTCGACAGACTCGGTACTCCGGTCGGGGGCCTCATGCCCACGTGCCACGCTCCCAGCTAGTACGGCGACGCGGTTATCCGCGCCGTCTTTACCTCGTGTCACAACCCGGTGACCGTTTCGCCCTACTCTACGGAAAACGGCGGACGGTGGGGGCACCCCCCGCTCCGGTGAACACATCCCGATCTCTCGGATGTCAGGATAGGCATGTGAACGATCACCTTCCTGTTCCTTCCCCCGATGCGCTCTCGCATACCGTGCACGAGATCATCGATTTCGTCGATGCGGAGGGCTGGGACCGACCTCCGGTGATGTTCGCCCTGGTCCCCACCGCGCTGCTCGCAGCCGCGGAACCGACCCTCAGTGACCAACTCGACGACGGGCGCGAATACACGCCGATCGTCCAGGATGTGCTGCCCGACGACATCGAGGGCGGCAGCCCTGCACTGGACGAGTTCCTCGCGACCACCAGCTGGCCGGACTCGGTGTCCGGTTGTGCGCTCGTGCAGGAAATCGTCGTGCTCCCCCCTAGCGCGGAAACCGACCTGGACGAGGCGCTCGTCCCCCGGCTCGCCGAC